>NZ_CP016809.1:5932939-6263379 GCF_002741055.1 Paenibacillus ihbetae
TGCGGTATGCAGAAACGTAAGCGGAGAAGAGCGCATCGTCATTGCCGCAAGAGGCTACTTACTCATCGTGGATCCGGATAACGGCAGCTGCCGCCAGCTGCCTTTTCCCGACTTATGCCGGGAGTATCCTTTTGCGGCAATGAGCACGAGGAGCGGCTTGTTATGTACGGGAGCCGGAACGTGCTTGTATGTGCTTGACCCCTTCAAGGCCGAATACATAGCACGGTTTGAAGTCCCGCCAGGTGAGGAGCACGCGGGTTTTGCATTCGCGGAAGATGAACGCGGGACAGTCTATGCCACGACGTATCCGGGCAGCTATTTGCTAAGCATGGATGCTGCGATGCAGGAATGCCGGGTTGTTACCCGGCTTGATTCCGATCGGACATATGCGATGACGCTGGCTGCCGGAAGCGATGGATGGATCTATGCGGGACTGGGCACATCCTCTCCAGCGGTTGCAGCCGTTCATGTGGACAGCAGCGAAGTGAAGACAATTACGGTGAACGGGAACGCGGCCCCGGGCAGTGCACAGATACACCGGGGGCAAGACGGAAGGGTGTATGCCCGGATTCCGAATTCTTCACATCCGTCGGCTGCCGCCGCAGAGAATTGGTACATCATCGAGAACGGCCAAGAACGTCCAATTCCTGAAGCTTCGGTATCTCCTTCGCTGTATCGCGGGGAAGGTTACCGAAAGCTTCATCAGGACCTCAGCAATGGCCGGAGCCTGCTGTCCTGGGAGCTGTCTGAGATGCGAATCTCCATTCAGCACGCGGATGGCACGCGATCGGAAATCCCGCTGCATCATGAAGGCAATGCCGCGGAGCTGTCGCCGATCTTCGCCGGACCGGATGGCAATCTGTACGGCACCTCCAATCATCCGCTGCATTTTTATCGATATGAACCGGACCGCCGCCGAATCATGAAATATGGCTCGGACATGATTCAGAAGGGGGGCGGAGGCAATATTGCCGCTTACGCTTCCCAAGGCTCCAAAATCATCGGTGCCGCTTATGCCGGCGGCCTGATCCATGTAATGGACACGTCCCGCGATTGGGAGGGGATTAGACAGCCAGCTTCTCGGGAAACCGATATGGTTTCGCCAAGCTTGAGAAATCCCAGACTGATCTATGCCGACAACCGGGTTCATCGTCCGCGCTGCGCGGTTTCCTTGAACGATGGCATTCACGTCTTGTACGGCGGCTTTCCTGGTTACGGAGCGGTCGGCGGGGGGCTGGGCATCGTGAACGTGGATGAAGAAAGCGTCACGATGCTGGGGCATGAGCAAGTGATCCCCGAACAAAGCACGGTGTCGCTAGCCGTTCTCCCTGAAGGCATTGTCATCGGGGGGACCAGCATCGAGACACCGGGCGGGGGGCACTCCTCGTCCAAGGAAGCGGTACTCTATGCATGGGACTGGGCGTCACGTTCCGTTACCGGATCCTGGGTTCCGATTGCCGGCGCACGTGAGATTTCGGGATTATGCCCCGGCCATGGGGGAGATGTGTACGGAATCACCTCGGACAGTATCTTGTTCCGTTTCGATGTTAAGCAAGGTAAGGTTGTCAGCCGGCATGACCTGTCCTCGTGGGGTTCCGTCGTTCGAAACGGAATGATGGCGTCCTCCCGAGACGGCAAGCCGATTGTTATAGGGCTGCTTAGCCGCAGCCTGTTCATGATTACGGCTGGATTTGACGTTCCTGTTCGGGTCGCGGCGCTGCCCGTGCCGGCTACCTGCGGGCTGGCCCGTATCGGGAACGATATTTATTACGCGGCAGGGGCCGAGCTGTGGCGATTCCATTGGGAGGAGGGCGCAAGCCGACATGAATGAAGCTCAGCGATTATCGAATGAAGGGCTTCGCGATATAAACCGGGTTGCTCCACTGCTGGACACGGGGGAGACGAAATCGGATTGGGAGACTAAGAGGAGGCAAATTCAGTCCGTGTGGATGCACACACTCGGCGAGGCACCGCTGGAGGATATGTACGACAGCGAAGCGTTAGGTGAGGGCGCATATACGGTACTAAGCGAGAAGCAAGAAGAGGATCACTGCTGTCAGCATATCCGGTATGAAACCAAGGACCAGGATCTGGTGCATGCGTACCTTCTGCTTCCCCGCGGCGTGTCCGCTGCCGCCCCGCGGCCGGCCGTGCTGGCACTGCATCCGACGACCGAAGTCGGGAAGGCGGATGTAGCCCTTGCGTCGGGAAGAGACAATCGCAGATACGGTTTGGAGCTTGCACGCCGTGGCTATATCGTGCTAGCCCCGGATTCCATTACATTCGGGGAGCGGATCTACGAGGGCGAAGCTCCTTTTCAAACGGCTCCGTTCTATAAACGATTTCCAGCGTGGTCGGCCGTCGGCAAAATGCTGGCCGATCATATCCGGGGCGTGGACGTACTCACAACCATGAAGCAGGTTCGCTCCGACCGGATCGGAGTTGTTGGCCATTCGCTCGGCGGATACAACGGCTGGTTTCTGGCAGGCATGGATTCGCGGATCCGGGCAGTTGCATCCAGCTGCGGCTTCTCCCTGTTCCAAGGAGATCCGGATCCGAACCGATGGGGGCGGCGGGATTGGTTCTCGCATTTTGCCGGCCTCACCGAGGTGATGAAGCAAGGGGGCCCGCCGTTCGAATGGCATGAGATCGCAGCGCTTGCCGCTCCTGTACCGATGTTCATGTGGTGCGGCATGAGGGATGCGATCTTTCCGAATTGGCTGGACAACACGCACGGGCTTGCCGAGCTGATGAAGTTATACCGCGGTTTGGGCCGCGAGAGCGATTTCGAATGCTGGCTGGGGACGGAAGGTCATGATTTCCCGCCGGATCTACGTGAGAGAGCATACCGTTTTCTTGACGCTCATTTGCTGATTTAAGGAGCTGTCCACCGAAATGACAATGATTGGAATCCTTATCTCATGCATGTTATACTGATATTCATAGACATGTATAGGAGCGGTATATATTGTTACGTAGAAGAAATGAATTTCATGAACGCTATGAGCGTTTCTTACAGGATCTCAGGAATGAGATCGTAAGCGGGACACTAGCGCCGGGAGAGTTTATTCTACCGGAGAACACATTGAGCCAGAAGTACGAAATGAGCAGGGTCTCCATTCGCAAAGCGCTTGATGAGCTTGTCCAGGAGGGACTTATCGAGAAGATTGCCGGCAAGGGCAATCGCGTCAAGCTGCCGGACGAGGACCGAACGCCGATCGTCCTTAAGCTGGCCTGGTTCTCCACATCTTATGAGATTGAAATCGTGAAACGGATCATTGCATCCTTCGAGAAGAAGTACCCGTTCGTTAAGGTAGAGCTGATGCTGTATTCGGAGGAGAATTATACCCGCACGCTCATTCATTCAATGGATGAGGAGCAGGGACCGGATGTATTCGTGATGTCCGAGATGCATTCCAGAGAATGGATAGAGAGCCGGCGCACCGAGCTTCTGACCGGCTATATCCCCCCTCACCTGCTTGAGGAAGGCGTCAGCTACCCGGAGGTGTTCCCGCTGTTCCAGCAGGGGCAGCAGATGCTTGCTGCACCATTCATCTTCTCGCCGGTCGTCATTTGCTTTAACCGGTCGATCTTTGAGAAATACGGGATCAAGGAATACCAGCCGCTCGAGAGCTGGGACGATCTGCTCCGCGTGGCGAAGCTGTGCACGAAAGCGCCGGATGAGGACGGGATGGTGGAGCATTACGGCTTCTGCTTCTCCGCCTCGTCCAACCGCTGGCCCGTCTTCCTGCTCCAGAATAATGGACAGATCATGAAGAGCGATCGCAGCCGCAGCACCATGGCGAACGAGAACAACATTCAAGCACTGGAGTATTGCCTGTCCCTGATGTATAAGGAGCATGTTTCGCCAATCTACGCGCATGGCAGCAGTCATTTGGCGGAGGGACTCTTCATGAAGGAACGGGTAGCCATGATCATGTCAACCTATTACTTCATGAACGAGTTTCGCGATCATTCCATCGCATGGGACGTGATGGAGCTTCCGCGAGGCAAGCAGCCTGCCACGCTGCTGCTCGGCGGGGGGCTTGCGATCAACGCGCGCAGCAGCCATCGGCAGGTAGCCGAGAAGCTGGTCGATTATATGACGGGCGAAGAGGGGCAACGGCTGATCAAGCAATACGGATGCACGATTCCGGTGCTTCGATCCGTTGCAGAGGACGATGCATTGCTTGATCCGGCCATCCATCCCGAGCATTACAACTGCTACCTGGATGTGCTGCCGCATGCTTATCCGCTGCATACGCTCCATTTGACCCAGTCCGAAATCGAATTGCTGTTTGATGAGCTGAACCTGCTGTGGGCGGGAATGGAGACGCCTGCGGATACCTGCAGCCGGATGGAATCCCTGTTTAATGAGCGGCTTGCGGCAGCCGCCATTAAACAATGAATCGCCTAGTTACGTCATCAATACGAATTCGATAAGCATGGTTTCATTCCGGATCGAGCGGGTATATATATCCTAAGTGGGGAGTGGAACTGATCATCACCAGACGGATAACATGACGTATTGTCAGCTAACCGAAAGGATGTTGATACCCATGGACAACAGAGCAGGGAATGAGGAAGGCTTCGCCTGATTCGTTCCCAAGGAACACCTTGAGAGGCAATTTTAACATTGCGTGAGATGGAAAACCGCTTCCCGCTTTACAAAGCTCTGCGAGTGAACTCGCGGAGTTTTTGTATTTTCCGGAGATATAAGGGCATCGGGACCGGCAATCTGTTCACATAATTGAGGGAAAGGGCGCGGCCCGTCCGATATTTCCTATGTTATACTAGTGAATTGGATACAATGGGAAAGTGGAACAAAAGCAAGACAAGGGGTACGATTTCAACTTTACATAGTTCGAGGTGTATTCAGTGACAACAACCGTAGTTATAGGCGGAGGAATTACCGGTCTGTCCACATTATATTATTTGAAGAAAAAGCTGCAGCATGCCGACCGCGAGATGAAGCTTGTGCTGGTCGAAGCCGGCGATGCGCTGGGGGGCAAAATCCGTACGGTCCATGACGGTGAATTTATTATGGAGACCGGTGCGGATTCCATCGTAGCCCGCAAAACCAATGTCGCCCCGCTCCTCGAAGAGCTCGGTTTGACGGATCGAGTGGTATACAATGCCACCGGAACGTCATTTATTTATACGAATAAGGGCTTGAAGAAGATCCCGGAAGAAAGTGTGTTCGGCATACCGTTGAGTCTGAAGTCCTTGGCCGAGAGCGAGCTCGTGTCCGCCGAGGGGAAGGTAGAGGCGCTTAAGGACTATTACGTGCCGAACGAGACCTTCGGCAAGGACGATTCGCTCGGTAAGTTTTTGGAGGCGTTCCTTGGCAAGGAGCTTGTTCGAAACCAGATCGCTCCGGTGATCTCGGGTGTATATTCCGGAGAGCTGCATGACTTGACGATCGCTTCAACCTTTCCGTATTTGCTGGAATACAAGAATACCTATGGAAGCATTATGGGAGGACTGGCAGAAAACCGCCATAAATACTTAGGCTCCGGCAAGAAGTTCCTCTCCTTTAAGAGCGGAGCTTCCGAAATCATTGACGCACTGGAAACCCATCTTTCCGATGCGCAAATTCTTAAAGGCGTTAATGCCTCGAAGCTGGAGAGGAATGGGAGCGGTTATACCGTTTCGTTGGGGGACGGTCAGAGACTGGATGCGGATTACGTTGTCCTGGCTACGCTGGGCTCGTCGGCTAAAGAGCTGCTGCCGGAACCGAAGCTGGCTGGGAATTTCGATCAATTGCTGACCAAGTCGCTGATTAGCGTTTATCTCGGATTTGATATTCAAGATGATGAGCTTCCTTATGACGGGACGGGTTTTATTACGGCACGGGATACGGACCTGAAATGCGATGCATGCACGTGGACGAGCCGGAAATGGGAGCATACCTCCAGCAATAAGCGCCTGCTGATGCGGCTGTTCTATAAGAGCTCCAGTCTCTATTACGAGCAGCTGATCCGGATGTCGGAGGACGAATTGAAACAGGTCGCGTTAGATGATATCAGGCGGAGTCTAGGGATCAATGCAAGCCCGGTTACATGCGAGGTCACCAAATGGCAGGATAATATGCCGAACTATCATTTGAAGCACCGCCATGTGGTCAAGTCGCTGGAGGAAGCGATGGCCCGGTATTACCCGAATGTGCTCTTGGCCGGATGCTCGTACTACGGCGTCGGCATCTCGGATTGCATCGCAAACGGGGAGCGCACGGCGGGACTTATTATGGAACGGGTGGAAGACTCGTTGCGAGATTAAACAGGTTTAAACATAAGCAAGCATCATGCGCCTTCACCCCAGTGAGAATTTGTTCGCTGGGGCTTTTTTATGAAAGTAGAGGTTGGGTTTGGTTAAAATGAAGGCTTCAGCCTCAACTTCAAATTTATCGTCAGACTAATAATTTCCCCTCATAGCTAACCTTTTGGATGCTGGATACGTTTATTACCATAATCGATGAAATCGAACGGTCGGACATCACATTAGCTGATCCGGGGAAGCGTGTACATCGAGCGGATAAAATCTATAATATGGTTAAAGTAAATGAAGTCTGGAAAATAGCATCGATACAGAACTAGTTTTGCAGCCTTGCACGAAAGGAAGTGCTTCAAGTGACCATCTATATTGCACTGTTGAGAGGGATCAACGTCGGCGGACACCATAAAATCAAAATGGCCGATTTAAAAGCGATGCTGGCGGGCCTCGGTCTGTCCCGCGTCCAGACGTATATTCAGAGCGGTAATGTATTGTTCGAATCGCCCAAATCCAAGACCGAGCTGAAGGAATTATTTGAGAAAGGAATCCGCGAGACCTTCGGTTACTCCATTTCGGTCATCTTTCGAACAGAGGCGGAAATGGAAGACATCATTCGGAGCTGTCCTTTCTCGGAAGCAATGATACAGGAAGCGGATGAAGCTTCGGCTTTCGTCAGCTTCTATGTAGGAATGCTGCCGGATGCCCCTTCGCAGGAAGAAGTGGACAAGCTCGTTGCCGCTGCGAACGAGGAAGAAACGATCCGTTGTATAGGCAGCAATATTTATTTGCTGTTAAGGAAGAGCGCCAGAGATTCGAAGCTGACCAATCAGCTGCAGAAGCTGAGCGTGCCGGTTACGATGCGCAATTGGAAGACAACGAACAAGCTGGCACAGCTGGCTGCAGCAATGAAGGCTTGATGGATGGCTTGAGTTTGAACTGATCGCTGGGCGTGACCTGAAGCATGGATGCTCTCCAATTTTTAGATCAAGTCGGGCAGCCAATAAAAATTGAAAAAGTCTGATTCATTCCCGGTGGAGCGGGTACATTTATAACAAGTGGGAAGTGGAAATGTCAATCGACGGACGGAAGAACAGAAATGTCATTCCGAAAGGAAGTTGATTCGCCATGAACACTCGTAAAAGGAGAAGAAGAGCGAAGTTTCTTCGATACTTCTCAGGCAAGGCACCCTAGCAGTTGGAAAGTAGCTGCATAGTAATTAAGGAATATTGACCGCTTCCCACATAAAGATCCTGCACATATTGTCGCAGGATCTTTTTTTGCGTGTATACGGAACGGGTTCACAGTTGAAGAAATAGGAATCGATGGCCGGTAGTTCACGATTGATACTCTTGAATTTGTTTGAGCACATTCATCAGATCATCAAGATTTCCAGTAGTAGTAGAGACATTAAACAGATGATCGTTCATCAATAAATGTGCGGCTTTTCTAAATTCACCATCTACATAAACAACGGTATCACCATTGATATCGGTAACTTCAGTCGGTTCTCTATAGAAATCTCCTATGGTTTCAATGGTATTCCCCTCGATAGGCACCTGATTTACAACAATCTCAGCACCATTTAACGATTGGTATCTTGTGATGAAATGAAACTCGCCAGGACCAACTTCATGAGCAGTGATAGGCGTAAGTTGTTTCATATCAGGAGTGTCACTGGTCTGTGCAGAACTTATATCTGCAGGAGCAGTGTCTTTAAACGATTCAGGAATACGCACTTCAACACCTTCTGGTAGCTGAGAAAGGTCAACCCTGTTGTCTTGCACGTCCGGATCTGGTGAAACGATTGCTTCTTGACCGTTTGTTGCGTTAATTTCTACTTTCTGTTGTATTGTATTCTCTTCTGTGACCTTAATTTGTTTCGCTACTTCAATCAAGTAATCAAGAGACACATCCTCGTAAACGGAAACTACGATATATACGTGTTCATTCGTTACAAGGTGGACTGTTTTTCTTGGGTTTCCATCTTCGATGACAGCTTGGAAACCATGGATATCAATGACGGACACTTCAGCCGGATCGTAAATGCTCAAATTTTTAAAATAGTCAATAGACACATTTGGAGAAAGATCTGCTTGAAAAAACTGAACTTCCGACCCGCTTTCAAGAGCATAGATTACTCGCTTTTCATTATTTGTCCCCCAATCCGTTGCAGTTGCCAATACTAATTCCTTAATAGGATTGCTGGAGATGATACGATTGGTAAGAGACATTGCTCGATCTGCCAAATCTAAAGGAATGTGCAGGTCATCGATCGAGCGATTCTCAATATCTACAGTAACCGGCGTTAGCGGTGCAGAAAGTTCATTTGCAGGAGAAATATTTTCTATAACGTCATGTTCCGGATCAGCCGGTTTCGTCCCGGATATGCTGCTATCCTGTACATTGGTTTCAAGCGTTTGCTCGACGGCGGAATAAGCATAAATGGACGTGCTTGCTCCTAGGGCAGCTACTATTCCTATGGAAAGCAGAATGGATTTTTTCACGAATTTTTCACCCTCCTAATATATTTAGAACGGACCTTATTTCAAAAAAACAAACAGCTTTGAAATTCAGTTATAAATATAAACACCTATATATTGCAAAAGTTTGGTGGCATTAGGGAATTATATCCCGACGCCGAACATCAGGAGCAGAAGCCCATTATTTTAGAGCGAAAGGCGAAAGACTCACGAGGCGGTTATAGGGTTACTTAAGATGATCTCCCAACTCCTATGAAACTTATCTCTACAACTCTTCTTTAACACTCTCTTAACAATAGAGTGAAAAACTGCAGCGTGAATGAATACAAAAGCACCGGGTCGCGTACAGCGTTCAGACCTTTTTCACAGAATCTCAGGGTGATTTCCGAAGAAGACCTATTCAAAAGAACTAGGATGTTCGTTGGTTACTGAGACTTTCTGATCATTTATCAAAATTTACATAAAGTTGTTTAAATAGCTGCTGAAATATGCAATTATGAATCTGGGAGGTGATGAATTTCAGATATGCCTAGGATTTGATAAGCGGGGTGAACAACCGGTCAAATCCAATCCACGTGATAAGCGAGGGAATCATTGTGTAAGCGCTTTAAAAATTTGGAGATCCCATGGAGACCTGGAGAATTGGGAAACTGAATTGATTGTTCACTACATCATTTTAGGAGGTTTTCCATGTCAAAGATCGTTAGGAATCGTTGGTTGTCATGTCTCTTGATCGTAAGTTTGGTGATGTCAGGATGGTTTGCTTCAGGCTACGGACAAGCTTCGGCCAGACCGGGCCAACCATCAAGCGGGATGCCGGTGCTGTTAATCACGGAGCTCGTGCCGGATTCGACGAATGTAGGTACGGCAGACGGCTACGAGTTTATCGAAGTATACAACAACACGGATCAAGTGATCGATTTCAGTCATTACAAGCTTCGGTACCGCTACTTAGAGAGTGATACCCTTTGGGCCCATATTCCCGATGAGGTAACGATTGAGCCCGGAGGCACGCTCGTCTTCTGGATCATCAACGGTCAGAACAATCAAGCAACGGTCGACGATTTTAATCGAAATTACGGCACAAATCTGACGGAAAATACCGATATCGTTAAAATATTCTCCGGAGGCATGTCCAACTCCCGTATGAGGGAGCTGGTCGTTGTCACGAACACCGGCCGTCCGGTGGTGTCTGCATTCTATAATGACGGAGAAGTTCAGAATGAAGAGGACCTCGGCATCTTTTATAAATATCCCGAGGACGGCAGCATCAAGATGCAGCGCATCTCCTATCGTGAGCACAAAGCGACGCCAGGCAGTCTGCAGCATTCCATCGTTCCTTCGGAACCGGTGCATGTTCAAAATTCCAAGCTTCCCTCCGTCGTGAATCGTACGGAGACAAGCGTCGTGTCGCCGGGGGAAAATGTGGACATTGCCGCGGAGCTTAGCAGCAATTACCCGATAACCACCTTGTCGCTATCGTATCGGGTGGACGGCGAAGAGGAAGTCAAGGTCGTGCAGCTTCAAGAGAGCGAGCAAGGTTACCGGTATACGATCCCGTTCCTTGAGCTGCTGGGACATCACAAGCTCGAATACTTCTTTACAGTGTCCGACTCGTACAAAGAACAGAAGAGCAGAATGTATAAGGTTGATCTGACGGGCAGCTCTGCAAAAGAGCGACTGAACGTAACAGATAATGAGTTGCTTGGCGGAACGGCCAATATTCGCGGATCCTCGGATCGGGTGCCGGGGCAAGAGCTCGAGCTCTATATTGACGGGAAGCCTGTCCAAAGCGTGCCTGCAATGGAGTTCCCCGCCTATTTTGTCTTTGAGGGTGACGGTATCGATGATGGCGTCAACACGGTAACGATCGGCAAGGATGTGCTGCACCGGACCGAGCCCGATATGGATGGCTACCAGACGATCGTTGTACCGATTGAGCCGGAGCGGCTGTCCGGCGGCCTCCAAACCATTACGCTCAGAGCGGGGGACAATGACAAGACATACTACGAGGACGATAAGCCGACAGGCAACATGGACGATTTTAATGCCCGCAATGTCCGGCTCCTGCTGAGCGATGGAACGGAGCTTCGTGATCCGAATTACAGCGACCCGGCTCTTGTACATGATCTGGGCGATGACGGCCGGTTTCTGCCTTATGTCGATTTTACCTTCGATATTCCGGCTGACCGATTAACCGCTGTATCGTATGCTTGGGATACGACACAGGCAGCGGACGGACCTCATACCGTCATGCTGAAAGCCAAAAAGAAAACGGCAACAGCAACGGTACTGGTGGACAATGCAGGGCCTGACATTCATACGAGTGTTGAAGAAGGCAAGGAGTATAAGGGAAGCTTTACGATCGAGGTGACCGCGAATGACGGCGTATCCGGCGTGGATACGCTGCAGGCCGAGCTGGATGGTAAGCAGATCGATGTTCCTTATGCTGCCTCCTCCGCAGCATTACAACCGGGAGCACATCAATTGGTCGTTACGGCTGCCGATAAGGCGGGCAATCGTTCGGAACGGACCATCACCTTCCATACGCCGCAGGAGCACCCAAACGCGCCTGTTCCCGTGTCACCTGCAGATGGGGAGAGTATTGACGGATTAGAGCCGGAGTTAAAGGTTCAGGTGAGCGATCCGACGGATGATGAGATCAAGGTATCTTTCCACCAGGCATACCGTTACGACTCGCTCAGCGAAGGACGGGTTACCGTATCCAAGCATGCCAGCGATGAGGAGCCGCCGAAGGTTCGGCATCCGGAAGGCGAGGAAGCGCTAACCCGGGAAGAGCTTGAACGGATCTCGAAATCCAATGACGAGTATGTCACGTTGGATTCGACGTCCAAGTTTCCATACTTAAGATTTAATGTAGAGCTGGAGCATGCGGTTGAGCCTGGTGATCAAGTAGAGGTCGTCTGGGAAGGGCACACGGTAGCCGGCCGGAAGGTGACGATGTACGCCTGGAACCATGCTGAAGGCAAGTGGACGGAGATCACCAAGCATATCGCTGGATCCGAGGATGACTTTATCCTGCGCGGGGAGCTGGAAGCCTCCGATTATATCCGGGATAACAAGGCCGACATCATCGTTCAGGACGAAATCCCATCCCGCGGCGATTATGACTATACCTTCGTATGGGTGTCCGACACGCAATTCCTGACCGAGCTGTACCCGCATATACAGCAGCAGCAGTTCGATTGGATCGTAAATAATATCGATGAGATGAATATGAAATATTTGTTCCACACCGGCGATATCGTGAATGATCCGGCAGCCCAGTATCAATGGGAACGTGCCGACGGATACATGAGCATGCTGGAACAGGCGGATCTGCCGCACGGCGTCCTGGCTGGTAATCATGATGTCGGCAGCTATGATTGGGATTATACGACATACAGCCGGTATTTCGGAGAGAACCGCTATAAGGATCAGCCATACTATGGCGGCTCCTATAAGGACAACCGCGGTCATTATGATCTTATCTCTGTTGAAGGCAACGACTTCATCATGATGTATATGGGTTGGGGCATCGAAGACGAGGATATTGCATGGATGAATGAGGTGCTGGCCGAGTATCCGGATCGCATCGCATTCCTCAACTTCCACGATTACCTGCTGTCGAACGGCACACGCTCGGCCGTCGGCAACAAGCTGTATGAAGAAGTTGTTGTACCAAACCCGAATGTCGTTGCCGTCTTGAGCGGACACTACACGGGCGCAAACATGCTTAAAAACGAATTGGACGATAACGGCGACGGCACGCCGGATCGTACGGTATATCAAATGCTTGCGGATTATCAAGGACACGCCGAGGGCGGAATGGGTTACTTGCGATTGCTGCATGTTGATACCGAAGGCGATCAAATCATCGTGAACACGTATTCGCCATACCTGGATAAGTACAACTACTATACGAAGCCGGGCATTGACGAATTCACGATTGATCTGGATCTTAAACCGAAATTAAAGCGTGTCGCTACGGATTCCATTCAAGTGAATCATCTGAAGGCAGCCGTGATCGGCACCCCTCAAAAAGCAGCAAGCGGTGCGGAAGTCGCACAGAGCTGGGAAGGGCTTGAGGCGAATGGAACGTACTCTTGGTATGTCGTGGCCGAAGACGAGTTTGGCGGCAGAGCCGTCTCCGACGTCTGGACGTTCACAACTACCGGTGAGTCGTCCAAGCTTGCCGCTCCATCCAAGCTTAAAGCGCAGAAGGTGACCACTTCCTCGGTTCAGCTTGAATGGGAGCCGGTAAAAGGCGCGGAAGATGAGACCATCCGATATCATGTATACATGGACGGCGAACGAAAGGCTACTGTTACCGACAGCGTATATGAGATAACCGGACTTGCTCCGGAAACGGCGTATAAGTTTACCGTCACGGCAGTGAATGCCGAGGATATCGAATCACAGCCGAGTGAGCCGTTAACCGTTAAGACAGCAGCTGAAGCAGGTGCCGAGGCTGAAAAGGGAGCTGAAGCGGGGGCAGGAGCCGAGCTTGAAGAAGGATCCGGAACTCCTGCGGATGAGGGCAAAGCTGCCGAACAAGGAGGACGTTCTATTGAAGAAGAGATGTCTTCCCTGGCAGAAGCGGCCGGCCCAAGGGATCGTTAGGCATTGGACACGATCCAAGCGCTGTTCGGCCAAGCTTAACTCCTGAATCCTAAAAATAAATAACCCGTTGCAACTAAAAGAGAGGCTTGGTCAAGACCCCATTTAATAGACATTGAAAAAAGACCCTAGGCTACAAACTGCTTCCGGAACTCTACCGGAGGCAGTTTATTGAGTTTTCGTTGTGGTCGATGTTGGTTGTAAAAATGGATATAGGCTTCAATTCGCCTTTGTGCCTCGTCCATATTTCGGATATCATAAGGATAGAGCCCTTCCGTTTTGAGATGCGAGAAGAAGCTCTCCATCGAGGCATTGTCATAACAATTTCCTCGGCGAGACATGCTGATTTGGGCGCCAACCTTTGGCAGCATGTCGTGGTAGGCATAGGACGTGTACTGGAATCCCTGATCGCTGTGAACGATCAGTCCAGTCACGTTTTTTGTCTTGTTAAAGGCATTCTCAAAGGTCTGCAGCACCAGCAGATTGTCGTTTCTCTGACTCATGTGATAGGCTACAATCTCATTATTAAATAGGTCTTTTACGGCAGAGAGGTAGATCCACGACTCACCTACACGGAATTGAGTGACGTCCGTAACCCATTTTTGGTTAGCTCTATCTGCTTTAAAGTCGCGCTTTAGCAGGTTTTTGGCAACACGTCCTTCGGTTGAAGAAACGTAATTACATCGATGTTTACGCCGAATTCGTGAACGGATTCCAAGTGCTTGCATCAGCCGCAGCACTTTCTTATGATTCATCCAGACCCCGTGCTCCTGCAGCAAGAACAACTGGATCTGACGGTAGCCATACACTCCGTTGTATTGGTCGTAAACCTTCTGTACAAGTGCCTTGTCCATTTGATCCCGATCTTGACCTTTGCGTTTGAGATAAGCATAGTAGCCACTTCTAGAGACGCCAAAAATCTTACAAAGAGCGCTCACTGAATACTCTTTCGCGGCTTTCTCGACGCTAATATATCTTTCCGTTTCATCTCCTGCATCCAGATTTCCAAGCACTTTTTTAACATTTCATTTTCTCGTTTCAGCCGGCTCATTTGTCTGTCTTGGTCAACATATTCGTCTCGTCTTCCACGATGATCGATGAGTCCAAACTCGCCGAATTCCTTGTACTTCTTCATCCAGTCTTTGAGACGATGTCTGTCTGTCATCCCAAACTTCTCCATGATTCTGCGATAAGTCCAGCCTTCCACCAAGTGAAGATGTATCGCCTCCATCTTTGTCTCGTAGGAATACTTCTTAAACTTCTGACCTTTAATTGCTGGCATAAAAAATGCACCCCCTAGAATTTTATCGGATCAACCAGGGGGTTAATCCAATGTCTATTCTAAGGGGTGCACTTCAGCTTTCACATCCGCGATGCGGTGTGAAAGCCTCTTTCTGCTGACGATCTCATCGAAAGCCTCGGATAGCGAAGGGTATCCGCAAGTCCTGCGTGGATTGCGTTTCTCTCGGCTTTCGGATCGGACCGCTCCTTTCGCAAAACGTCCTTGTATCTCCGGATAGACCAGCTTACACCCAGCGGCCGCCGCGGAACACCGGTTCAACGGTGCCGTCTTCGAGGACGCCGTCGATATCCAGCTCGGCGGAGCCGACCATAAAGTCCACATGGGTTAAGCTGACATTGGCACCGCGCGCAACCAGCTCCTCCTTGCTCAGCTTGGTTCCGCCTTCGATGTTGACCGGATAGGCGCTGCCCAGCGCAAAGTGGCAGGAAGCATTCTCATCGATGCCGGTGTTATAGAATACCCGGTTCAGCTTGGAGATCGGGGAGTCATGCGGGACGAGCGCCATTTCGCCTAAATAGGAGGCCCCGTCATCCGTTTCGAGCAAGGTGGTCAGATGCTCGCGGCCGGCTTCGGCGTCATACTCGACCACTTTGCCGTCCTTGAAGGTCAGCTTCAAGCCCTCCACCAGACGGCCGTTCAGATTGAGCGGCATCGTGCTGGTTACCGTTCCGTTAACCCCGGTGCGATGGGGCATCGTATAGATCTCTTCGGTCGGCATGTTGGCAACGAAATAAACGCCTGATTCATTCTCGTCACCGCCGCCGAGCCAGCGATAGCCCTCCGGCATATCGATATGAAGATCCGTGCCTGGAGCGCGGTAGCGGAAGCTCTTGTAGCGCTTGGCATTCATGTGGTTCTGCTTCTCCTTCAGCTGTCCGATATGCTCGCGCCATGCGGCAACCGGATTGTCGCTGTATACCCGGTTCATCCGGAATACGGCATCCCACATCGCCGGGATGCGATCTTCCTCCGGCAGATCGGCATATACCTTATCAGCCCAGGCGCGGGTTGGCGCTTTAATCAGGGACCAGCTGATTTTGTTATTCCGGACGTAGGCCTGGTATTTCTCGTTCGCCACCGCTGCGGCTTTGACGGCAGTGGATACTTTGACGGAGTCGATGCCCCGGAACAGCTCAGGGTCCGGTACCTTGATGCGAAGAATCGCGCCGCCGCCTGCAGCCAGCTGCTCCATCGCGTCAGCCTGCCACTGCGGATAGTACCCGAAGGAATTGTCCGGTGCATGCTCGTAGCGGATTCGGGTGACCCTCTCGTCGTCCCAGTCGACCTGCACGTACTTGGCGCCGGCATCATAGGCCTTGGCAACGATAAGCCGGGTCAAGTCTGCCGTTTCAATCGGTGCGTTGACGATCAGAACCTGGCCGGGCTGAATGTTAACGCCGACCTTCACGACCAGTTCCGCGTACTTCTCCAAATTTTTCACGAAATTGTCCATATGTAGAAGCCTCCATTTCTGATGTGCACTCTTATTCTACCACGATGCGGCTAACGCTAGCACCGTTCCCATCGCAACTGATCATCATCTTGATAAAGTGTGACACTCACCTGTCATATATCCCCCTGTACACTGTCCTTAATAAAAGTTGAAGCTTATTCGAGAAGGAGTGTATGAGAAGTGAAAAAAGAACAAACCAGCCGGCTAACCTTAGTGCTTGCCGGTCTTCTCCTCAGTATTCTGATGGCGTCGATGGACAATACGATCGTGGCGACAGCGATGGGCAATATCGTCGGGGAGCTGGGCGGGCTGGACCATTTTGTATGGGTCACCTCGGCTTACATGGTGGCAGAACTGGCCGGGATGCCGATCTTCGGCAAGCTGTCGGATATGTATGGACGCAAAAGGTTTTTTATCTTCGGGATGATCGTGTTCATGCTGGGCTCGGCCCTGTGCGGCACTGCGGGTTCGATCACGGAGCTGGCAATTTACCGTGCCGTTCAAGGCATTGGCGGCGGGGCGCTCGTGCCGATCACGTTCGCGATCATGTATGATACGGTTCCGCTTGAGAAGCGGGGCAAGCTGATGGGGCTGTTCGGTACGGTGTTTGGTTTATCCAGCATTTTCGGACCGCTTGCAGGCGCGTATATTACGGATCACATTGCTTGGCAGTGGGTCTTTTATATTAATCTGCCCCTGGGTGTTCTTGCGTTCCTTATGGTCACCGGGTTTTATCGGGAATCGCATGCGCGTTCCAAGCAGCCGATTGATTGGGCTGGCGCCGTAACCCTGCTGACGGGTGTCATCTGTTTCATGCTGGCGCTGGAGCTGGGAGGCAAGCAGCTGACATGGAATTCATGGATGCTGCTTGGCTTGTTTGCGGCCGCGGCGGTGATGCTCGTGCTCTTCATCTTGGCAGAGAGAAGGGCGAAGGAACCGATCATTTCGTTCGGCTTGTTCAAAAATAAACTGTATACGACCAGCGTACTATGCGGATTGTTCAGTGGGGGTTCATTTATCGTGGCATCGGTTTATATCCCGATATTCGTACAAGGCGTGCTCGGCGGAAGCGCTACGAGCTCCGGACTTGTTCTGCTTCCGATGATGCTCGGCTCCGTCATTACGGCGACCGTTAGCGGCTTTCTTATGACCCGGGTATCCTATCGCAATATTATGATCCCGACCCTTGTGCTGTTTGCGGGCGGGATGGTGCTGGCTTCCACCTTGACGGCTGAATCAGGCCGATTCATCGTTACCTTGTATATGATCCTGATCGGTCTTGGGATTGGCGGCTCGTTCTCGGTGCTTAGTACGGCCGTGATGCACGGATTGTCTTACACCAAGCGCGGTATGGCCAGCTCAACTTTTAATTTCACGCGTTCCGTCGGAATGACGATGGGCATAACGGTATTTGGCCTGATCCAGAGCAGGACGTTTCAGCAGTCGCTGACAACCGGGGAAGGAACCAAGGCACTGCTGAAGGATGGCTTATCGCTCACGGACCCGCACGTCCTCCTTGCGCCGGATACCCGCACCCTCATTCCGACGGAGCTGCTGAAGCCCATTTCGGAACTGCTCGCTTCCTCAATCGCCGCCACATTTGCTTGGGCGATCATTCCAGCCGTGCTGGCGCTGACTGCAGCGATGCTGATGGGACCGAAGAAGCTGGATGCAACCGCCGAGATTAATGAGGAGCCGGAGGTTAGTTCGGGGATGGGGAAGGGGGGTACCGAGGATTCCGATCGGATGATAGACGGCCCAGTGCCTGAAGCGACATATTAACGGGGTAAATATATAAATTGACATCCATTCATTTGCTCAACTTATAAATTTAACGAATAAAGCTGAATGTAAGCGTCTTTCTGTCATCACAAAGACTGCCCGCCGGATCTGCGATCCTGCCGGGCAGTCTTTGTTATAGGATCAGCTTTTAATTGCGCCGGCGGCAATATCGGAAATAAACTGCTTGCTGATGAACAGAAACATCAGGATGAGCGGGATGACCGCAAGCAGCGTACCGGCGATGACCATGGAATAATCGGTGGTATAGATGCCGTTCAAGGAAGAAAGCGCCACCTGCAGCGTGAACTTGCTCTCATCGTTCAGGATGATGAGCGGCCACAGATAGTCGTTCCAAACGCCGATGAACGTAAAGGCAGCAAGGAATGACAATGCCGGCCGTAGTATAGGGAGCGAAATATTCCAGTAGAGACGGAAAAAGCCGCAGCCGTCGATTTTTCCGGCGTCCAGCAGCTCGGACGGCACGGACTCCTGGGCATACTGCCGAATCCAGAATATCCCGAACGCATTGACCATACCCGGGATGATCAGCGCTTTATAAGTGCCCACCCAGCCGAATTCCGCCATGATGACAAAGGACGGCACGAGCGACAGCTGGGCCGGAACCATCATGGTAGCGAGCAGCAGGACAAACAGCCATTTTTTGCCGGGGAAATTAAATTTGGCAAAGGTAAAGCCGGCGAGCGAATCAAAGAACAGGACCAGCAGCGTGCAGGCCAAAGCGACGAACAAGGTATTCCAGAAGGCACCGAAAAAGTCGATGCTGCTCAGCACCCTCGCGATATTATCGAATAAATGTGGACCGAACCACAGTTTTGGCGGAAAGCTGTAGATTTCCGAAGTGGTGCGTGTCGCCATGACGAGAAGCCAATAGAAGGGGAAGATCGACATGATCAAACCGGCGATTAACCCGAGATGCAGCAATATGGATTTCCATTTCAACATGAGATTCACCCCTATCATCAGTCATTGGAAGGCTTGCCTTGCACCATTCGCCAGTTGAGGATCGAGAAGAGCGCGATCAGCAGGAACATTCCCCAGCCGACGGCAGCGCCATAACCGAAATAATTGTGCACGAACGCCTCCCGGTACAAATACAGGACGATGGTAAGCCCGCCGCCGCTGACCCCGCCGTCATTGCCTACGAGCACCTGCGGCTCGGTAAAGACCTGCATGCCGCCGATGGTCGACGTGATGACCGTAAACAGGATAATGGGTCTGAGGTTCGGGATGGTGATTTTGAAGAAAGCCTGGATTCCCGAGGCGCCGTCGATTTTGGCCGCTTCGTACAGGACGGTCGGGATGCTCTGCAGACCTGCCAAATAAATGATGGCATTGTAGCCGACCCATCTCCAGATCACCATGACGGAGACGGCAAGCTGGATTCCCCATGTTTTGTTCAGCCATTCGACGGAAGGAATGCCAAACAAGGAAAGGACGTAATTCAGAAGTCCATAGTTGTTGGAGAACAGCGTTCCGAAGACGATAGCGACGGCAACGAGCGAGGTGACATTGGGAAGAAAATAGCCGATTCGGAAAAAAGTCCGAAACCGCACAAACGCCGCGTTCAGCAGAAAAGCGATGATCAGCGCGAAGAACAGCATCGGGATCGTGGAGTAGACCCAGATCAGCAGGGTGTTTCCTACCGCTTTCCAGAACTCCGGATCGGTCAGCATGAATTGATAGTTATTCAGGCCGTTAAAGGTCATCTCACCGATGCCGTCCCATTTCTGAAACGACAGGAACATCGAGAAGGCGATCGGGAACAGACCGAAGATGGCAAATACGATGAAAAAGGGCGAGATGGCCAAGTACTCCTTACGATGCTTCCATATCTCAGGTGCCAGCCGCTGCTTCGGCTGGCTTGGAACAGCCTTTTGTTCCGGAGGAGCAGGGTGATTCAGCATGGAATTCTTCATCTTGTGTTTACCTCCCGTAGTCCGATTGGATATGCGTGTCCGCGGTGCAGCCGTGGCGATTCTTTACGTATCGAAGCCATCAGCGCAGAAGCTCCTTCTTGACCCGCGCGAGCGCGTCGTTCCAGGCTTTATCCGGGTTCTTGCCTTCCAAGGCGACGGAGGAAAGCTCTCGGCTGACAATCCCGTTCAGATTGCCGTGTTTGCCGCCGAAATAGGCTGGCTTGACGTTCATCGCCGAGGCGGAGAAGATTTCACCCGTCGCCTGGTTCCCGAAAAACGCCTCCGGCTTGCTCATCACAGGGGCGTCCAGCGCCTTCGTAGCGGAAGGGAACAGATTCATCTTATCGAAGGATTGAATCTGATTGTCCGGATTCTGAATCCAGCGGATGACATCGAACGCTTCCTGCGGATATTTGCTCGTCTTCATAATCGCCAGGAAGGAGCCCCCGTTGTTGCCGTCGCCGCCCGGCGCTCTTGCAACTCTCCATTTGCCCGACGTATCCGGAGCAGCCTGCATCAGGATTTCCTTCATCCATACCGCTCCGA
This sequence comes from Paenibacillus ihbetae, assembly GCF_002741055.1. Classification (NCBI taxonomy): domain Bacteria; kingdom Bacillati; phylum Bacillota; class Bacilli; order Caryophanales; family Paenibacillaceae; genus Paenibacillus; species Paenibacillus ihbetae. The sequence continues at coordinate 5,953,334 of NZ_CP016809.1, forward strand.
CAAACGATGCGATCCGCCCGTTATTCATCGCGGCGTTCCATTCGGAGGACTGGGTGCTGGCATTGGCGCTCAGCTTCATCTCAGCCGCTTTTACCGCCAAATCCCAAGCCTTCTTCATGGAGGAATCGGCTGTATCCCCGATAAACGTATCATCAGGATTAAAATAAATCCGGTCCGACTGGGCGTTTACTTGGTTATAAATGTTATTGATGTTATCCAGCATTTTTACTTTATTATCGAAATGCTCCTGCAGCTTCTGTCCGGCCTCGAAATACTGATCCCAGGTTGCCAGCTGTTCATGGATCTCATCCGGATCGGATGGAAGGCCGGCCTCCTCGAACAGATCCGCACGGTAGAATAGCGCTGTCGGCCCCGTGTCAATCGGAAGCGCTATCATTTCTCCTCCTGGAGTTACACCGAGCCTCCACTTCCATTCCAGGAAGTCCTGCTCGATTTCCTGCGCTCCGAGTTCATACAAGTCATAGAAGCGGTCGGAGCTTGTAAACAGCTCGGCAACCCAGTCATTAAAGGCGACAATGTCAGGTCCTCCCGAACCGGCGGCGAGTGTTGTTTTCAGCTTGGATTTAAAGTCGCCTCCGATTTTTTGGGCGTCAATGCGGATTCCGGGAAATTGCTGCTCGGCAGCTTTGATCAGGTCGTCATCCAGGCTTCGGTTCCAGTACCAAAGGGTAAGCGTTTTCGTTTTCTCGGTCGGTGTCGTACCGGCGCAACCGCTGATCACCATGATCAGCATGAGTAGTCCTAAGCTTACTGTCCTGCGAATGTTCACGATCGTCGGCCTCCTAACGCGGTGAAGTCGTTGATGATTAAATAGTATTCAGCTACCCCGCTCATGTGAGCAAAAAGTAAGCGATTCATTCTCATACATAGTAGACGAACCCTGGAAACATTCCATTTAAGAACATAAAATATATTGATATAGGGAAGCTATAGCCGAAGCGGCAGATCCGGTCACCCGCATTACGGGCCCGCCCTATAAATTCGTTCATTGCCGCATGAAAGCAGCCTGTTTAGCGCTTTTCTATTGCTCCTGCATGGCAAGTTTGTTATATTCCTTCTACATAGAGCAACAGCGGCATGAGCGATTGCAGGTTGTGTGTTTCGAGTTACTTTTCTAGGGGGAGAACTATGGCGACTATTGCGGTTATATCCGACATTCATGGCAACATTCCTGCGCTTCGGGCCGTTCTGAACGATATGGACCGGCGAGGAGTGGACCGGATCTTCTGTCTCGGCGACCTCGTCGGCAAAGGCCCGGACGGAGATATAGCGGTCGATCTGATACGGAGCCGTTGCGATCGGGTGATTAAGGGCAACTGGGACGATTTTATCGGGAATGAAACGGAGGATCCGGTGCTCCAATGGCATCAGAACAAGCTGGGTGCCGAGCGTCTTCGGTACTTAAGCAGCCTAGCGTGTACCATTGAATTTAAAATGAGCGGCAAACGGATCAGGCTGTTCCATGCCTCGCCCCGCAGTGTATATGAGCGGATACAGCCCTGGGACGATAAGGGGAAGCAGTTATCGATGTTTGAGGCCTCGGATTTGTGTGAAACCCGGGAAGAGTCCGACGTCGCCGGTTATGGTGACATCCACAATGCGTTTATTCACCACCTGGATGGGAAGATCCTGTTTAATACCGGCAGCGTCGGCAACCCTCTTGAGCTATGCGAAACCTCCTATTGTATTATGGAAGGAGAGCTTGGAAGCGAAGACCGGGCTCCGTTAAACATTCAGTTCATACGTGTTCCGTATGATATAGAACAGGCCGTCCAGGATGCGCTGCAATCGGGCATGCCTTCCCCGGAAGGGTATATTATTGAGCTTCGAACCGGTCGTTATCAGGGCCGCAAATCTTAAGGCGAGCGAATCGAAAAAAACAAGCAGCCCCGCACCGATTTTCGCGATGATGCAAAAATCCGGTGCGGGGCTGTTTCAGGCTTCCCTATTATGATTGATTGTCGGATTGCTGACCGGCGCTTGGCTGTTGCTGCTGATTGAATGCTTCGGTAACTTCCTCTTCGGAAATCCCGGTTTCAAAATCACCCGGAACCGGCATTTTGTTCAGCTCCGTACGCTGTACGTCGGCTTTAGTCGGCTGATTGCCATTGTGGTTTGTTTCGCTCATTGTGGCACCTCCTTTATCGTGGACAAATGTAGGATTCCAATGCCGGGATGAAATTATACCAAAATTACCACATGTTTCTTACCCTTACGCAATTACGCCCCGGGTGCATTAACGAAAAATGTACTTGAGGTAGGTTAAAACCGCCCTGATCATCATTTCAACGCTGTTCTTTTCGGAAGTGGCGAAGAACATTCATAATTTCATATTTGATGCAGATTTCAAGCTCAACGGGCAGCGGTTTATCTGCTATCATAGGAGTATTCTTAGCTTTTGCAGGCATTCGTAAGGCAGTACATATGGAATGGAGTAATGAGAAGATGAGCAATTCCTACTCGATGCATCCGCTCGGGGATGCTGCCGTTCTTGTCCAGCTAGGCGATGGGATCAGCGATGCGGTCCATCAGCGGGTCGTTGACTTTACGCAGCGGGTGGAACGGAATCCTTTTCGGGGGTTTATAGAGTGCGTACCTTCCTTTACCACCGTCAGCATTTATTACGATCCCTTGACGGTTCAGAAACCGGATGATTCGAATTCCACTTTCGACGTTGTGTGCTCCTTGCTGCAAGAACGATTTAAAGCGGATGAAGAAGATGGGAATCCGCTTTCCATACAGGATGTTGTGGATATTCCAGTCTGTTATGGCGGTGATTATGGACCGGATCTGGAGATCGTGGCGGAGCATAACGGAATAACGGCAGATGAGGTCATCCGTCTGCATTCCGGGCAGGATTACTTGGTTTATGCGATCGGGTTCGCGCCCGGTTTTCCTTATATCGGCGGTGTTCCCGAGCGTATTGCCGCTCCCCGAAAACCGACGCCCAGACCGCGTATCCCGGCTGGCTCTGTTGGGATCGCGGGCACGCAGACGGGCATTTACCCGATCGAAACGCCGGGAGGCTGGCAAATTATCGGCCGTACTCCGCTCGCCCTGTTCAGGCCAGACCGGCAGCCTCCGACTTTGCTGCAGGGCGGGCAGTACATTCGTTTTCGGCCGATTGACCGGGCGGAATATGATCGACTAAGGGAAGTGAAGCTATGCGATTAACCGTCTTGAAGCCGGGGCTGCTGGTTACCGTTCAAGATCTTGGAAGGTTTGGCTACGGCAAGTACGGAGTCATTACGTCCGGTGCTATGGACAAGGAGTCCCATCGGATTGCCAACTGGCTCGTAGGCAATCCGGAAGAAGCGGCTGCGCTCGAAATCACGTGGTCCGGATTCTCGCTGCGGATGGAAGAGGATGGATGGATTGCCGTTACGGGCGGGGATTTGTCGCCGCGGATCGGGGATACGCCTGTACCGATGTGGCGACCGGTTTATGTCCGGAGGGATAGTGTCCTCACGTTTCAACAAGTCCGTTCCGGATGCCGCGCATATCTCGCCGTGTCGGGAGGGCTTAACGTCCCGAAGGTTATGGACAGCCGCAGCACCTATTTGCGGGCCGGCATCGGCGGATGGGAGGGGCGACCGCTTCATGCAGGCGACCGTTTGTCCGCATACCCGTCCCGGCTTTTGAACCGATCGGTTGACCGTTCTACAATAACAGGCGCATTCTATGCGCCGCGATGGTCCGTCCTCCCGGGGAAGATTCCGGCTTCTGGGCAAGAGGTGACGGTCCGGGCCATGCCGGGACGGCAATATGAGGATTTTGACGAGGTCAGCCGGCACGCCTTCTTCCATCAACCGTTTAAAATCCGTCCGGAATCGGATCGGATGGGATACCGGCTGGCAGGCCCTGATCTGGGGCTAACCCTACCTAAGGAATATGTGTCGGAGGCCGTTGCACTGGGCACGGTTCAGGTGCCTGCAGACGGTCAGCCCATTATCCTGATGGCGGATCGGCAGACGCTCGGCGGCTATCCGAAAATCGCGCAGATCGCTTCGGTCGATATCCCGCTGACTACGCAGCTGCAGCCGGGAGGAACATTGCGCTTCAAGGAAATTACGCTCCGCGAGGCAGAATGTCTCCGGGACGAACGGGAGCGCGAGCTGTCGATCATCCGAGCGATGATCCAGCGAAAAATAGAGGAGGTGTGACCATGATCCAAATAGACCTTAACTGCGATATGGGAGAAAGCTTCGGCGAATACCGGCTCGGCTCGGATAACGAGCTGCTGAAATGCATCACCTCGGCCAATATCGCCTGCGGGTTCCATGCCGGCGATCCTTCCGTCATGCGTCATACCGTCCGCCAAGCGATCGCGCACGGTGCGGCGATCGGGGCGCATCCGGGCTTGCCTGATCTGGCCGGCTTCGGGAGAAGAAGGATGGAGATTACGCCGGATGAGGCGTATGATATGGTTTCGTATCAGATCGGAGCCTTGATGGCTTTAACGATTCAAGAGGGCGGACAGCTCCATCATGTGAAGCCCCATGGAGCCTTGTATAATATGGCGGCAGTCTCACGACCGCTGGCCAAGGCTATTGCTTGCGCCATCCACCGGATTGACCCGGGGCTCATCCTGTACGGGCTTGCCGGCAGCGAGCTGGTGGCTGCCGGGCAGCGGACGGGGCTTCGAACGGCAAGCGAAGTATTTGCCGACCGCACCTATCAGGATGACGGCACATTGACGCCGCGCAGTCTTCCCGGCGCCCTCATTACGGATGAGGAGCAAGCGGTCCTGCAAGTCCTCCGTATGGTCAAAGAGGGCGTGGTCATGTCGCAGTCCGGCAAGATGATTCCGATTGCCGCCGATACGATATGCATTCATGGGGACAGCCCGCACGCGCCTGCATTCGCCCATGCGCTGCGTATCCGGCTGGAATCCGAAGGGGTGCACGTGCAGACGATCCACTAATTAGGCTATCCTACACCTTCAATACAGTTAATACCGTGGATGATACACCCTCCGAATCATGAAGAATCGTGAAAATGACATCACATAATGGATAACAGGAGTAGACGACAAATGAAAAAAATACTGATTTCAGGCTTCGAGCCCTTCGGCGGAAGCTCCATCAACCCGACGGAAAGACTGATCCACGATATGAGAAGCGAAAGCTTCGAGGATGTGGAAATCCGAACGGTCCTCCTTCCGGTTCATTATGACGAGTGTGCCGAGCTCCTGCTGAAGGAGGTCCGTACCTTTGAACCGGATGCGGTTATCGCTTGCGGGGTGGCGGGAGGAAGGACCGCGGTTACCCCTGAACGCATCGCGATAAATACCAAGGATGTGCCGCCTGAATCCGTGATCGCGGACAACCGGGGGGCGAGGCCGCAGGATGAGCCGATCGACCCGGACGGCCCGGACGGTCTGTTCTCGACCCTTCCAATCCGCGCAATGGTGAATCGGATGAAGGAAGCGGGAATCCCCGCAGCCGTGTCTAATACGGCAGGCACTTATATTTGCAATAACACCATGTATGCGCTGCTGAACGATATTCGGAAGCGGCAGCTGCCAATCCTCGCCGGCTTCATTCATTTTCCGGCATCGACGGAGATGGCCTTGGAGAAGCCGGGACTGCCGACGCTGTCCCATGATACGATGCTTCGAGCGCTTAAAGTCATTGTTCGAACGACGATCGATGAGCTGGCTGAATAACCGTAAGCTTTTCTGAATCGGCTTGGGTTTGTTGTCCTGGGATGGAAATGGATGCATTAAATTTGCCTGGTGTGTAAATCTTGTTAATTAACGCGGAGGCTATAAACTTATGATTTACCGAAGAAAAAAGTACATGGTTGACGCAAGTATCGCAGCGGCGTTTAATGAGCATTTTAACAGCACTCTATTACCGACACAATTAAAGTACGGTGCAAGATTAGTTGGAAGATGGATGGCTCCGAATAAGGAAGGGAATGTGGAGATTTTTGCTATATGGCAATACGACAGTCTCGAAGCTTACGAAGAAATAGAGAATAATATTAGAAGCGATGACGAGCACGTTGAACTTGTACAGAAGTGGTTTGAAAAAATGGGAGGCAGAGAGAATCTAAAAAAGTCGTTTTATTACATTGACGAAGATTTTATCGAATCAACGGTTCCTGCCGAAAATACAATCCTTTCAGCAAAATAAAAAGATTGTTTGTCTTACAAAATTGTATTAGTCAATTAAGGACCATCCTTTAATCGGTGTTTTTTGATGGTCCTTTTTTACGTTCAAAATTAATTTGAAGGCTCACCGGATCATCGGCTTAGGAAGTTTACAATGAATAAAAATTTGTTCGATTAAGATGGAAGGGGGGAATGCTGCGCTCGTTCAACCCTGCCGTTAACTTAATGCATTTTCAATTACAGGGATGCACGGAGAGAGGAAAGGATCACGCTGCTCCTTCAGCTGTCCGCGCGCAAGCACCAGCACCCGAAATTCGTTATCCGCACCTTCCTGGTTCTCGTCGTCCCTGGAGTACAACAATCCGTATGATCCGGGAGCGATCTCCCCGATATAGCGGTATAACGACATGATCTCATCGGCCTCCTGCCCTTTCCCCTTCGTGAACCCTCCAACATGCAGATAGTAGCATCCGCATGCGGTATTGAGAGACAGCAGGCCGCTTCCCCAAGCATATTCCGTAATTTTTAATTGAATCTTCGGAATGATCGCTTCCAGTTGTTCCTGCTCGGCTTTCGAAGCTGTCACTTGAATCGTAATCCAGCCATGAAATTCATACATTGCTTCTCACCTCGCATCGTTTTCCTATATATTTACACGCACCGTTATCGCAGCGAAACATATCACGAGAGACAAGCCGGCAGCATATCAGCACATTAAGCATATCAACACATTAAGGCAGGAGTGGACAACATTCTTCGAGGAATAGGAACAGGCTCCTTCGAATGTCCGGAACCGATCATCCGGGTATTCGAGGAGCCTTATTCGATAATCCCTATGGTACGAGCATCGTGAGATTGAGCATATTTCCTAAGGTGCGTTGAGGTGCGTTATATCCCGATTTGGGACGTTACTTCAACTTTACGATAAGAGCGTTGCTGACCTGACGGCCGGGTGAAGTAAGATAGGAGCCGTTGAAATACAGGCCGCTGGATGCGCCGCCATCCAAATTCATCGCCTGGTAGGCTCCGGTTTGCTTCATGATTTCCGCCAATTGGGGAATGGTTGCTCCGCCTGTCGTCAGCAATATCAGCTTATGATCCTTCGTGATCCCAAGCGCGCTTCGTGCGCCTCCGCCCGTTAGAATCTTCGGATCTTTAAACCCTTCCTTCCTGACATTCAGCGAAACCTTGCCGTCTTTCAGCAGCCGTGGACCCGCTTGGAGAGCTCCCTCCATTTGTCCTTGCTCATACTCCGATTTGAAATCAAGACCCGGAATCATTTCGGCCAGATTGTTACGGTCATAGGTAAAGATCGTCCGATTGTCACCCGGAGCCTTGTGCAAAATAGCGCCGTTATGAACGAGATAGCCGTAGGGCGCTTTATAGGCACCGGCTGTATAGGCATCGAAGTAGGTGCCGTTGATGGCCGCAATGGCTTGATTCCGTTTCGCAAGGCTGCGCAAATCCTCGACTTTGCCGGGTTTATTGCCGGCCAGGGCGACGCCAAGCTCCACCTTCGGGTGCAGAAGGGAGACGGTTACCACCTGGGCGCTGAAGCTTCGGGAGCCAACCTTGAACGTCTTCTTCGCGGATGTGACCGGCTTCGATGTGTTCGAAACGAGCTTGCCCGACAGCACCGGCAGCGTATACGAAGCGGACGATGCTCCGTCATTTATCTGTAAGGCTGTACGGTTAGGCTCCCATTTCAACGCCAGTCCTAATTGCTGAGCAGTAATCTGAAGCGGCACATATGTGATGCCGTTCTCGGAGAACGGGGCTGCTTTGATTTGCGTTTTTTTGCCGTCGATATACGCTGTCCGGCTTCCCACATAGAGTGTAATCTGCTTGTTGTCTTTGGTAATACGAAGCTTCTTCTCCGCAGCCGTGTAGGACACTTGAATTCCTTCATAAGTCTTGAGGAGGGGTACCGGGATAAAGGATTGGTTGTGCTTGTCTACATAGGCAAGCATTTTCGGAGCGGATGCCGCATTCAACGGAGTCACCATCATAAGCATGGCGATTACGACGAGGGAGAGAATTCTTTTCATGGTTCTTTCTAAACTCCTTTTCTCTATGTCTGTTTGGGTGGCTTGAGTACAACTCAAGCTGCATCTGTGCCAATACTATATCGGCTTGCCGGGAAGAAACGGTTAGCCCCCCAAGACAGATTCATTCGCCCAATTTGTAAAAATTGGCCAATAAAATGTTGACAAGGGACTCCATCTCTTGTATGGTTAATTACATGAGTAACTAACCAACAATGTAATGAAGTCTGAACACGAAAGCGGTGAGGTCATGGCGTTTCAAATTGATGACAGCAGGCCTATATTCATGCAAATTGCGGACAAAATTGAAGATGACATCATAGAGGAACGATTGCCTGAGGAGACACAGGTTCCTTCAACGAATCAGTTTGCTGCCTTTTACCAGATCAATCCGGCTACAGCGGCCAAGGGCGTCAATCTGCTGGTGGATCAAGGGATTTTATATAAGAAACGGGGGATTGGCATGTTTGTAGCAACCGGAGCGCGTGAACAGCTCATCGAGAAGCGCAAGACGGAGTTTTATGAGCAGTACGTGGTGGCCATGGTGAAGGAAGCCGCGAAGCTTGGGATTACGAAAGATCAATTATCGGAAATGATCCGCAGAGGGGAGCAAGACTGATGAGCCAAACCGTCATTGAAGTTAACCGTTTGAGTAAGGTATACAAGGATTTTACGGCCGTCGATAATGTGAGCTTTACGATTGAGGCGAATAAAATCTACGGGTTTCTGGGGAGAAACGGCGCCGGGAAAACAACGATCATGCAGATGATTACGGCACAGCAGTTCGCAACTGAAGGGGAGATCCGCGTATTTGGCGAGCATCCTTATGAAAATAACAAGGTGATTCAGCAGATATGCTTTATCCGGGAGAGCCAGAAATATCCGGATTTGGTTACCGTCCGGGATGTTATGGGGATTGCCTCCGACGTATATCCGAACTGGGATGCGGAATACGCCAACGAGCTGATAGAGATTTTCCGTCTGCCGCTAAAGCGCCTTGTGAAGAGATTGTCGCGCGGTATGCTGTCGGCGGTCGGGATCATCGTCGGACTCGCGAGCCGCGCGCCCATTACGGTGTTCGACGAGCCTTATCTTGGCCTCGACGCCGTAGCAAGGGAGCTCTTCTATGATCAGCTGATTGAAGATTACACCAGCCATCCGCGCACTATTATTCTGTCCACGCACTTGATTGATGAAGTCAGCAGGCTGCTGGAGCATATCATTCTTATCGATGGCGGAAAAATACTGCTGGATTCCGATACGGACGAACTCCGCGGACGGACCTGCAATGTGATCGGGCATCAATCGGCGGTCGAAGCCTTTATTCAAGGCCGAAAAGTCATTCATACGGAAACGCTCGGGTCTACGGTTTCGGCTACGGTGATGGGCAAGTCCGAGGCTGAGGTGAAGCAGGAAGCGGCGCAAGCAGGCCTGGAAACGGTCCCCGTATCCTTGCAGCAATTAATCGTTCATTTAACGAGAAACGGAAAGGTGGCGAGCCGGTAATGAGAGGGATATCGAGCGTTATTAATATTCATTTAAGACATAAACTTACGTGGTTTTATTTGCCTTGGATGATCATGGCCTTCAGCTTCTTGGTCAATTTGCTGATCGGCGTATTGATTAATGGAGAGACGATTTATACAGGCGGTTTGGCTACCATCTATATATTCATGTTCGTTACCTCATTGACCTCAGCGATTCAGCTGTTCCCGTTCACCACGGGGTTTAGTATACGCAGAACGGACTTTTTCTTAGGGACCCTTGCTTTTATAACCTTGATCAGCATCTTCAACTCTGTAATTCTTGTGCTGCTGTCCCATATTGAAATAGGGACTGGGGCTTGGGGAGACCATATGCGCTTCTTCAATTTACCGTATCTGAATGATGGATCATGGCTTATCCAGTTTATTGTGAATGTCATCTTAATGTTATGGTTTTCCATGCTGGGGCTCGGCATCGGAACGTTTTTCTTAAGATTCAGAGGGATCCGAACGTTTATTATGCTTGCAGCCGTTATGATTATGATCTCGGGTCTCAGCTTGATCGCGATGCGCTATGAATGGTGGGGGCCGATCATTAAATGGTTTGCCAGTCAATCTGCTTTTCATTTGACGCTATGGATGCTTCCGATTGTGCTTATCCTTGCACTGTGCTCTCGCCAGTGTCTGCGCAAGTCGACGGTCTAATCGCAAGAAGATGCGACAGGGAGGTGCACCAAGATCATTGGATCTTGGGGGTGCCTCTCTTTTTTTGTGTGAAAAAGTGTTCTTCGTACAAATGACCTGCCTTGGTGCGTCGTCCGGGCTTCGACTTAGAGCAGCGTACAGCATCCATCATTACACAGCTCACAGAGTGAGGCAGCGCTGCCTGCGGCAAATGAAAAGACGCCCCATCACTTGGACGTCTTTTGCTTGCGCTTTGCTTTATGCAGTTCTTTTGCTCCCGCAAGCGTCGTGCCCGGCGGATACGAGAGAAGCGGGTGCTTGGAAGCACCGATATGCTGGGAGGTGTAGATGCCGGAGTGCCCGGAAAACAAATAGCTGATGGCGCAGGCCAGGAACATATAGACGGCGCCTTCTCCTCCAAACAGCTCGATTCCCATAATGAAACAAGCAATCGGAGTGTTCGTCGCACCGCAGAATACAGCAATAAAGCCCAATGCAGCCAGGAAAGGGGCGTGCATTCCGATCCAGCCCGCTATCGCATTGCCCAGAGTGGCCCCGATGGCAAACAGCGGCGTTACCTCGCCACCCTGAAACCCTGCTCCAAGCGTCAGCGAGGTAAAGAGGATTTTACCGAGAAAGGCAAATGGTGATACTTCGCCGGTGAACGATTCTTCGATGAGCGGAAGGCCAAGCCCCAAGTAATCGCGTGTGCCAAGCAGATAAACCAGCCCAATGATGATCAGACCGCCCGCTGCGCTTTTGACCATTGGATTACGGAAAACGTTGCTATACCATTTTTTCAGAGAATGGGTAAGCTCGCTGAATAGCCGGCTTGCCAGTCCGAAGAGGATCGAAGCGGCAACGACTTTCACCAGAACCATAAAGCTTACAGGAGGGATCTCTCCGATCGGATAATGCGCATGGCTGACACCCCAGAGGGAAGTGGCGGTTAAGTTGCCGACCAGGCTGGCGATGAAGGCAGGAATTAACGCCTGGTGCGAGATGAGGCCAATGGCTAGCACTTCGAGCCCAAACAGCGTTCCGGCCAGCGGTGTGCCGAAGATGGATCCGAAGCCGCCGCTGATTCCGCAAATAAGCAGTATCTTTCGATCCAGCGGCGTCACGCGAATGAGCTTGCCGAACCACTCGGATAAGCTTCCCCCCATTTGGACAGCCGTGCCTTCACGTCCGGCGGAGCCTCCGAGCAGATGCGTAATCAGCGTCCCGAAGAGGACCAGGGGCGCCATCCGCAGCGGGATGGGTTCGGTGCCGCCATGAATCTGTTCCAGGATAAGGTTGTTTCCCTTCGCGCTGGTCTTGCCGAGCTTATCGTAGAGGAAGCTGACCACCACGCCTCCCAAGGGAAGGAGGAACAGCAGCCAAGGGTTTCCTGTTCGAAGGTTCGTGACATAGTCAAGGCTATAAAGAAAAAAGGCAGAGGCACTGCCTGTCATCATGCCCACGATGCTGCCCAGCACGATCCATTTGACCAAATAACTGGTAAGCAGGGCGTATGGCGGCCATTTCTCGATAGGTTCAACCCATTTTTTAATCAAATCTGTTCACCCGTTTTCTGTATATTCGCGGCTAACCCCTGGATACACAAAACAGACTCCTACCAGGAAAGCGACCTCTGGTAGGAGTCATTAGCTTCGATAAGCGGTTAAGGCGAACTCCATCGCCTGATTCAATTTGGATTCATTGTAACGGAACGGAGGTTTGCGTGTCAATAGGACAAGACGGTAAAAAGCAGGGATGCGAAACGCGATATTGCGGTCGCTTGATGGAGGCAGAGTGATTGATGGAGGGGCATGGACTTTTTTCCTGAGGGGAATATCAACATGTCCATGGACGGAAGCTATGCCATATTTTATCATTACAAATGATAATGAGAATCAATATCATGTGATTGAGGGGAGAATGATGTCATCAAACACGTCCAATCCAAAACTTTCAGATGCTAACATTGATGTCCACGTAAAAGGGCGTCCATGGGCTGCGACCCTGATTCTCACGGGAGGCGTGGCAGCACTGATGCTTGGCATGGCATTATCCATATCGCTAGGGGCGGCCGAGATTGATCTAGAGAGCGTATGGGAAGCCGTGTTCTTTTTTAATCCAAGTGTGACGGAGCATCAGATCATACAAGAGCTGCGTATGCCTAGGGTCCTCGGGGGCGCTATGGTAGGCGCCTGTTTTGCCGTATCGGGAGCCATCATGCAGGGGATGACCCGGAATCCGCTTGCCGATTCGGGCCTGCTTGGATTAAATGCGGGAGCAGGATTTGTGATTGCGGTTTGCTTTGCCTTTTTTCCGGGGCTGCCGTATATGTATCTGATTCTGCTCTCATTTGCCGGGGCCGCTTTGGGCGCGCTGCTCGTGTATGGCATCAGCTCGATGTCCAGAGGCGGTTTGACGCCGGTTCGGCTCGTTCTGGCCGGCGCCGCGCTCAGCGCGCTCTTAAGTGCTCTTAGCGAAGGCATCGCATTGTATTTTCGCATCGGACAGGATTTGGCGTTCTGGTATGCCGGCGGCACGGCAGGGATTCATTGGAATCACTTGAAGATCATGCTGCCTTGGATAGCCGCTGCGATATTGGGGGCCATTGCATTATCGCGCTCCGTTACCATGCTTAGTCTTGGGGATGACGTCGCCCGCGGACTGGGTCAGCGAACGGGGCTCGTCAAGCTGGGCGGGACGGTGATCGTGCTGGTGCTTGCGGGGGCCGCCGTCTCGGTTGCCGGAGCGGTAGGCTTTGTCGGTCTCTTGATACCGCATGTCACGCGTAAGCTGGTCGGCGTGGATTACCGGCTCATCATTCCCTGCTCGGCCGTGCTGGGAAGCTTGCTGGTCGTCATTGCGGACCTTGCCGCCAGAATGGTGAACCCTCCTTATGAAACGCCCGTCGGCGCGATCATTGCGTTGATCGGCGTCCCCTTCTTCCTCTATTTGGCACGCAAAGAAAGGAGGGAGCTGTAAATGGAGGCCGTCACAACTGCCATCCAGGCGCGAAGAAGCAGGAAACGGAAAATCATCACCCTGTCTGTGCTGGGTGGATTGATTGTCCTGGTGTTTTTGATCAGCATGAACACCGGCGTGATGAGACTAACCCCTGTCGAGGTCATTACAACGTTGTTTGGCGGCGGAACGGATAAGCAGAATTTGGTGCTGTTTGATTTCCGCTTGCCGCGCATCGTTATTTCGCTGCTTATCGGCGCCGGTTTAGCGGTATCCGGCTGCGTGATGCAGGGAATCTCCCGCAATGCGCTGGCTGATCCGGGTATCCTGGGGATCAATGCGGGAGCCGGGTTGATGGTGATGCTGTTTATTTCGTTGTTCCCGACCACGACAGCGGCCCCGGTCTATCTGCTGCCGGTTTTAGCTCTTGTGGGTGCTTGCTTGACCGCCGCCTTGATCTGCGTGCTTGCCTATAAGAAGAACCAGGGCTTTAAGCCAACGGGTCTTCTGTTGACGGGCATTGCCGTCGCAGCCGGCATAAGCGCGGCTATGATCGTGCTCACGCTGCGATTAAGTCCGGAGAAATACCAGTTTGTCGCCGTTTGGCTGGCAGGCAGCATTTGGGGCTCGAGTTGGAAGTTTGTACTGGCTTTGCTCCCATGGATTCTGGTGCTTCTGCCCTTCGTGATGTACAAAGCTCAGGTGATGAACGTTCTCAATCTTGGAGAGTCGATGGCGACCGGACTGGGGGCTTCCGTAACCAGGGAGCAGTTGAAGCTGCTGGCGGCGGCGGTCGGCTTGGCGGCCTCCTGCGTCGCGGTAAGCGGAGGGATTGGATTCGTCGGGCTGATCGCGCCCCACCTGGCCAGACGCTTGGTCGGTGCGAAGCATCAGATGCTGCTGCCGGCAACGGCGCTGACCGGTGCATTGCTGGTTCTTACAGCGGACACGCTGAGCCGCTCGGTTATTCAACCGTCCGAAATTCCGACAGGAATTGTGGTTGCGGTGATCGGCGCGCCCTACTTCCTTTACCTGTTATCCAGGACCAGAGCTTAGCGGCTCCGGTGCAAGGGGCTAATTGGAGACTGGTGAAGGGGAAGGGACTTGCACATTTTGTTAGCACGGAATAACACTTGTAGAAATCCTTACGCTGCACGGGATAACATGCCTGCTACCATCGTGAATGCAGACCGTATTGTGGTCGCTGCTGATAAAGGCATTGCCGAACAAGGCATCCGCCAGGATCTGCTCGCATCGAGTGGAATATACAGCCGTCTGCATCGAGCCTAATTCGGTGCATGATCCAGGCATACACTACGAAATCAGGAGGAGACAATATGTTCATATCTAGGTTTCGGGTCATTCTCACAATGCTCATCTTATGTTCATTCTTAATTTCCGCATGCGGCGGGAAGAGCAATACGACCGGCAGTGCGGGTACAGCGGGGGAAACGGCTGCAAGCGCCGACAAGCCCCAAACCGAATCCTCAGCTCAGCCTCAGACAAGAAAAGTGGATACTATACATGGAGAAATCCGATATCCGGCTGAGCCGAAGCGAATAGTCGTCGATGCCTATTTGCCTACCCTGCTGCTGCTCGGAGAGAAGCCGGTGGGCGCGACAGCAAAGGATCTCGAGAACGTCCATATCCAAGACATGATCGATGGAATTGAGAGCACGGGCGAGAACGCCACGGAAAAAATCTTGGAGCTCAATCCCGACCTGATTATCAGCGCCAACTCCGATCCGGAAGTGTACGAGAAGCTGTCCAAAATTGCGCCGACGATCATTCTGCCATATGAGACCTATCGAAGCGTGCATGAAGAAGTGGAAGGGCTGGGGGCAATCCTGGGCAAGGAAGAGGAAGCGAAGGAATGGCTGGCCGGGTTTGATGAGAAAATAGAAGCGCTGCGCTTGAAGGTGAACGGCTTGGTGGAGGAAGGAGAAACTTTTTCGATCTTCGGCGCATTCGGCAAAACCTTCTACCTTTATGGCGACGGTATTTATCGCGGAGGATTGGCGATCTATAAGGAGCTTAAGCTTACCCCTCCGGAACGGATCCAACAAGAACTGATTGCCACTGGCGAGACCTACAAAGAGGTGTCCATGGAGGTGCTGAAAGATTATGCGGGCGATTATATCTTCTTTGATGAGTCAGGCGATGCCGAGATGGATAAGAGCAATAAGGTTTGGACATCGATAGAAGCTGTAAACCAGGGGCGGGTGTTTTATCTTGATGCCAAACGCTTCTGGCCGTATGATCCGATTGCCGTCTTGGCCCAGGCCGAGGAAGTGACGGATATGATCGTCAGCCAGAAAGAGAAGGAGAACGCGAAATAATCGTACGTTCATTCATTCAGTCAGCTGAAATCGATCGGGGGGCAAGCTTTTTTCAAACCATAATAACGGGATTATTACTCTGCCAGGTCATGTCTTTCAACTTCAACCGCAACTGCTTGCAGCGGGCTGCTAAGTAAAATGTGGGGGGCTGTGACGGTTATTCGCTCGCCAATTTCTAAATCTTCGTATAAATTAGCATCGGTGATAGGATAGTAGATCACATCATTCGGGTCATCATTATTTAAATAGTCTGATAACGAATGGTTGACTGTATCGTTCCTTGAGATATTATGAACCACCGCGATCACAGGAGTGTTATCTTTCATTTGTTTATCAAAAATAAAATCACCGGTTTCAATCTCGTCCTGATTGCAACCGACAATAGCACTACTAAGAAGCAAAGAAGTTATAGCTGAATATATGGTTCTCCCCATAATCCGTCTCCTATTGTAATGATTGTCTGCGCTTACCGCGCATGCAGCATGCCTTCTTAAATCCTACCATATTTAGTCGATTCTGTAAGCTATAGTTTATCGTGATTTACTCAGTAATTTCCGCAGCCCTTATGAGATAGGTACAGGATCCATATGAAGAGCCGAAAAGCTTAAGAGCCTCCATTTAGGAGGCTCTCTGTTTGCTTATGGATATTTAGGATGCTAGGGCCTGCTCCGTCTGAGCAGCTTTTATCTTTATAGGGAACTTATAGGCATGTGGAACGGGCCCGTCATTATCATATTTAACGTGCATCCGAGGCGGCAGGCTCATCCGCAGCTTTCAGTTTATCGTTCAGAATGCTATCCTCCAGAACGCTGAACTTATCCCCGTATACCTTCGTAATATGCTTTTCTCCCCACGCGCAGAGCATATCGAGAATAACGGTCAGGCTCTTGCCGTATTCACTCAGCTCGTACTCCACCTTGGGCGGGACTTGATTATGAATAATGCGATTGATCACGCCATCGTCCTCCAGCTCCCGCAGCTGCTGTGTCAGCATTTTTTGCGTAATATTCGGCATAAGGCGCTTCAGCTCGCTGGTTCGTTTTCGGCCATGGGTCAGGTGGCAAAGGATTACGCATTTCCACTTGCCTCCAATCACTTCCAATGTCGCTTCAACGGCAATGTTGTATTTCTTCGCTTGCATATTCATCCTCCTATTGGATAGGCACTGGAAAGTAACTACGATACTGAGAAGTGCCTACATTACAAAAAAGTACGTTCTTCACATAAAAATCGATATGGATCATAATAGCATTTGCCAGCTGGATTACACCATACTCAATTTTTTAACAATATACAAGCAAGTCAATAGGATAGGGGGAAATATCAACACCATGATTATAGATAAAAAAAGAAGCTTCTTCGCGCTGCTGGCGCTTGCCGTCAGCGCCTTCGCGATCGGAACAACGGAGTTCATCAGCGTAGGGCTGCTGCCGTTGATATCGGAGGACATGAATATATCCGTAACGACCGCCGGACTAACCGTTTCGATGTACGCCTTGGGCGTCACCTTCGGTGCGCCCATCCTGACGTCGTTTACCTCCAGGATGTCCCGGAAGACCCAGCTGCTATGGATCATGATCATTTTTATTATCGGGAACAGCTTGGCGGCTGGAGCGGCTTCCATCGGCATTCTGCTTGCAGCTCGCGTCCTTTCGGCCTTTTCCCATGGCGTGTTTATGTCAATCGGCTCGGTCATTGCGGCCAGCGTGGTCCCAGAGAACCGCAGAGCCTCTGCCATCTCCATTATGTTTACAGGTCTTACCGTTGCTACCGTGACCGGTGTTCCGATCGGAACGTTTATCGGCCAGCAGTGGGGCTGGAGACTGGCTTTTGTTGCCATTGCTCTGGTCGGTGTCGCTGCTTTCATCGCGAACAGCATTCTGATCCCGTCCGGCATGCCGAAGGGAGAGCGGACCTCATTCCGCGATCAGGCTAAACTGCTGACCAATCGCCGATTGCTGCTGATGCTTCTGATTACCGCACTCGGTTACGGCGGGACCTTTGTTGTCTTTACTTATTTATCCCCATTGCTTCAGGATATAACAGGCTTCAAGGAAAATACAGTAGCCGTCATCCTGCTCGTCTACGGGATTGCCATCGCACTCGGCAACATTATCGGCGGAAAAGCAGCGAATCGCAGTCCGCTCAAAGCGCTGCTCTATATGTTCATTGTGCAAGCATTGGTGCTGATCCTGCTTACGTTCACGGCGCCGTTTAAAGTCGCCGGATTTATTACGATTATCCTCATGGGATTTCTGGCTTTCATGAATGTCCCGGGGCTGCAGGTCTATGTGGTCGAGCTGGCTGAGCGGTTTGCGCCAGGTGCCGTGAATATGGCATCCGCGCTGAACATCGCGGCATTCAATGCCGGGATCGCCATCGGCTCCTTCCTCGGCGGCTTGATCGCGAAATCGATGGGCTTGATTCATACGGCTTGGATTGGGTCGTTGATGGTATTAGCGGCAGTCCTGCTCACGGGATTGAGCTTGAAGCTGGCACGAAAGGATTCGAAGAAGCCGGACCGTTCCAATGCGAGCGCGGCTTGAATGAAAGGTTTATGGTGAAGGGAGGTGATGTTTTAGCGTTTCATCGGAAATACTGCAGCTAGGTTTTCATTCTTCACAACCCAAAAAAATTCGGAGGTTTATCAACATGACAGCAAAACACTTACAAGATACTACCACTTTATATAATGGCGTCAACATGCCTTGGTTTGGACTTGGCGTATTTAAAGTAGAGGAAGGACCGGAGCTGGTAAACGCCGTCCGCACGGCAATTCAGCATGGCTATCGCTCCATAGATACGGCCGCCATTTACGGAAATGAAGAAGGGGTCGGACAGGGCATCCGCGAGGGCTTGGAAGCTGCCGGGATCAAGCGGGAGGATCTGTTTGTCACATCCAAAGTATGGAATGCCGATCTGGGGTATGAGTCCACCTTGAAGGCTTACGAGGAAAGTCTCCGGAAGCTGGGCCTTGAATACTTGGATTTGTATCTTATACACTGGCCGGTTGAAGGGAAATATACAGAGGCGTGGAAGGCGTTAGAAACGCTGTACAAGCAAGGACGCGTCAAAGCGATTGGCGTCAGCAACTTCCAGATCCATCACCTCGAGCAGTTAATGAAGGAAACCGAAATCAAGCCGATGATAAACCAGGTGGAATATCATCCACGACTAACGCAAAAGGAACTGCAGGCGTACTGCCAGGCGAATGAAATTCAGCTCGAGGCTTGGTCTCCATTAATGCAGGGACAGCTCCTGGATCAGGAGGATCTTCAGCGCATTGCTGAAAAGTATCAAAAATCCATCGCGCAGATCATTCTTCGCTGGGATATCCAAAACGGCGTGGTCACGATTCCGAAATCGACCAAGGAACATCGGATTATCGAAAACGCAGATATCTTTGATTTTGAATTGTCCGCTGAAGATATGCAGCGTATCGACAGCCTGAATCAAGATCACAGAGTTGGACCGGATCCGGACAATTTTGATTTCTAAGAAAAATTTGTGTTTACGAAACAATAGAAGTGTAATAATTATTGCGGCTCTCCTGAAACTCGGGCGTAACAACGGGCATCAGGAGGGTCCATTCCTACATAACGGAAGGAGAGAGCGTTCGTGAAATTGGAGTTACAAGGAAAAGTCGCACTGGTTACAGGCTCAACGTCCGGCATCGGCAAAGCGATCGCCATGTCGCTTGCAGCGGAAGGAGCATCAATCATTATTAATGGAAGGCATGAGGATAAAGTAAAACAGACGATCCATGACATTCATGCCGTGCATCCGGATGCCGAGCTGCGTTATGCCGTGGCGGATCTCGGAACGGAGGAGGGCTGTCATCAGATGAGGGAAGCCGCTCCGGTCGTTGACATTCTGATCAACAATATGGGGATTTTTGAGCCTGCTGAATTTTTCGATATCCCTGATTCAGAATGGTTCAGATTCTTTGAGACGAATATCATGAGCGGGGTCCGGTTAACCCGGCACTATTTGAAGAACATGATCAATCGGAATGAAGGTCGAATCATTTTTATCGCGAGTGAAGCAGCCATCATGCCGTCCCAAGAGATGGCGCATTACAGCGCAACCAAGACCATGCAGCTGTCCCTTTCCCGAAGCTTGGCCGAGCTGACGACAGGAACCCGAGTAACGGTCAACACCGTCATGCCCGGGTCTACTCTTACGGAAGGGGTGGAGACGATGCTGAAAACCCTCTATCCCAATGAAGAGCTCACGATCGAAGAAGCGGAGCAGCGGTTTATGAAGGAGAATCGGCCGACTTCCATAATTCAGCGGCTGATTCGTCCAGAGGAGATTGCCGATTTTGTCACGTATCTTAGCAGTCCTAAATCCTCCGCGATTAACGGTTCGGCGCTTCGCATCGACGGGGGCTTGGTACGGAGCGTATTTTAAGCAACTCAGGATTATGGATGCTCCGATCCGTTAGGTTCGGTATTTCTGCCTGAAGGATTTGGGTTTGATGCCTGCATAGCGAATAAAGCACCGTATGAAATACGGAAATGAGCCGAATCCGGTTTCTTCGGCAATCCGTCCGATCGGATCGTTGGTATGGATCAGCAATCGCTTGGCTTGTTCAATCCGATGCCGTGTCAAATATTCCAAGGGCGTGCAGCCGAACGCTTTTTTCATGCAAATAGACAGATAGTTCTGATGAAAATGCATGGCCTCCGACAATCTGCGATAGCTCACCGGTTCTTTATAATGCTGTCTGAGATAACTTGCGGTCCGCTCCGCAATGGCATAATGAGGGTGGAGATGCTGGATCCCCTCCTCTTCAGCTTGGAACAGCAGGAGCAGTTCTTGGAGAAGCTGCTGCTGCTTCCAGCGTGCCGTGGATGAAGGTGATTGTTGAAGGATCTGCAGCTGTTCCAGGAGGAGAACGGCATCTTCCTTCGAAGGAAGCACTCCGTATTTAGGGATATAGAACGAGAAGGTTTCGATTTGTGCATAAGGCTGATCGGATTGCGATAAGGCAAAAGGGGGCCGTTCCTCCGCTTCCATCCAGGACCCCAGCGTCTGAAAATGCAGCCAATAAAAATGCGTTTCCTCCTGGCAGGGCAGAAATGTCCGGTGGGCTGCATCCGGTCTTAAAATCAAGTAGCTGCCGGCCTTCACCCTGTAACATACATCGTTATCCTCCAGAAACAACGCTCCTCGGGTGACCAAAATGAGATCAAACACCCCGATATTAAACCGATCCGGGTGTTTGTCTCCCTCCTGGTAGGTATCTTCACCACTAATAATATAATGGGGCAGCGGCGGTGCCGTGAATTGGATCATCATGTGCGGCCGGGCCTCCTCCTCTTGCTAACTTGTCTCTATGATAATCGTTAACGCCTACCGGATACAAGAATCAAGCATGTTGTAATCGGATAAAAAGATGTTGTTTCTGTGTATAGGGTAACGCCCGGTTGAAATGATATATTTCTACCAGTGCACCGAAAAGACAGAAACAAGGAGCGTGAAGTTTCATGCTGCATCAGACTGCTTTTAACAGCTTGCCATTAGGCGCGATAAAGCCGGCCGGCTGGCTGAAGGATCAGCTGGAGATCCAAGCAAGCGGGTTGACCGGACGCTTGGAGGAACATTGGAAAGACGTCGGAGAAGACAATGGATGGCTGGGCGGCCGGGGAGAAAGCTGGGAGCGGGGGCCTTATTATGTCGATGGCTTGCTTCCGCTGGCGTATTTGCTGGAGGACGACGCCTTGATTGCCAAGGCCAATCGGTGGATCGAATGGTCGCTTGCGAGCCAGCAGGAGAATGGCCTATTCGGTCCGGCGCGAATTACCTCCGTGAACCAGGATATTGATAAGGAGCAGGACTGGTGGCATTACATGATCATGCTCAAAGTGATGATGCAGCATGAGGAAGCAACGGGCGATGAACGGATTATCCCGTTTTTGACCAAGTTTTCGAGGTATGTCCACTCGGTTATCGAGGAGCAGCCGCTGCGGGGCTGGGCCAAAGCAAGGGGAGCGGAGATGCTCTTGTGCATCGTGTGGTTGTATAAACGCACACAGCAACCGTTTCTGTTAGAGCTTGCCGGTATCGTAGCCGGACAAACCACGGACTGGAGCGATATTTTCCATGATTTCCCGTTCTGGAGAAAAGTGGAAGCGTGGGATTGGACAACCCATGTCGTGAATGTAGCGATGGGCATTAAAACGCCGGGCGTATTATTTGAATTGTATGGCAACCCGGTGGAACGGGAAAGCGTGCATCGGGGCATCGATTCTCTAATGACGTATCACGGTCAGGCGCACGGCATGTTCTCCGGAGACGAATGGTTATCCGGCACCCATCCGAGTCAAGGCGTGGAATTATGTGCCGTCGTCGAGTATATGTTCTCAATGGAGCAGCTGACGAGAATATTCGGGGAAGGACGCTTCGGGGACATTTTGGAAAAGGTTGCATTTAATGCGCTACCTGCCACCATCTCTCCGGATTGGACCTCGCATCAGTACGATCAGCAAGTCAACCAGATCATCTGCAATGTCGCTCCGCGGGCATGGAGCAACGGACCCGACGCCAACGTGTTCGGTCTCGAACCGAACTTTGGATGCTGCACGGCCAACATGCACCAAGGCTGGCCGAAGCTGGCCGCGCATTTGTGGATGAAAGATCAGGAGGAGGGGCTCGTTGCCGTCTCCTATGCGCCTTGTACGGTTAGAACGACCGTCGGCCGCCAGGGCATTCCGGCCGAGATCGAGGTAACCGGCGAATACCCGTTCAAGGATCGTGTAGGGATCCGCATGTCTTTGGAGCGCGCGGAAACGTTCCCTTTATCGCTGCGCATCCCCGCCTGGTGTGAGCAAGGGCAACCCGTCATTACCCTGAACGGGCTTGAATTGCCTTATCAAGTCGAGTCGGGTTACGCCAAGATCGTACGGCATTGGCAGAACGGCGACCGACTGGAACTTCACTTGCCCATGGAAGTCAGGTTGGTATCCCGAAATATGTACGCCACCAGCATCGAGCGAGGGCCGCTGGTGTATGTGCTGCCCGTCAAGGAAAATTGGCAGATGATCCGGCAGCGCGACATGTTTCACGATTGGGAGCTATACCCTGAATCCCCATGGAAATACGGCCTGCTGGGCGATACGCCGTTCGAGATAATCGAACAGGACATGGTTCGCCAGCCGTTCCAGGCACAGGATGCGCCTGTCAGAGTGAAGGTTTGGGGCCAGCTGATCCGGGATTGGAGAATGGAAGGCAACAACGCCGGCAACCCTCCGCTGCATCCGAATACGGACGGTCAGCCCGTTACGGAATTGGAGCTGGTCCCGTACGGAAGCGCCAGGCTGCGGATCGGTGAATTTCCGCTCATCGGGGAGCGGAGAAGAGCTGCTAGGAGATAGGCATTAAGGCTAAAGCATTATAAAGCGCTAAACATTAAGCGTTAAAACAAAAAGAGTTAGAACAAAAAGAGTTGAATATATAGCGTTGGACATAAGCGTTGGACATAAGCGTTGGATATAAGCGATAGATATAAAGCGTTAAACATGCAACATTGAATATAAAGCGTGAAGCATAAGCCTTTTTAGGGGTAAGGCTCTAAGCAAGGGCGGATTGCATTGATAAACCGCATTGCCAGTGAAATGTTCCCTGTTCCCCTTTCAAGTAGACAAGACGAACTAAAACATCTGTTAAGATGGAATGGATCTTGTTGAACGGAGGGGGTTTTTCGTTGTACGACTTATCGCTCCAGTTGCTGATAAGTGTTTACGAACCATGAGAATACGCATAATATGAGGTTATAATTTTTATCAGTATTGTTACACCGGAAATAATGGGAAGCACCTCGGAGGTTATTACAGTTTTAAAGGCCAAGGCAACTTCTAAAATAAAGGGAGTTACGGAGGAGCATATTTTGCGGGAAATAAATTGGGTGGAGAAAAACGAGGCGCTGGTGTCATTGCTGGAACATGAAACTACATTTCAAGTCACCTCGCTAGATTCCGGCCTGGAAGCAGAAGTGTTGAAGATTGCCACGTCAACGGCAGACTATGTACTAAAGGTATGGAACAAAGAGTCCAAGCCTGACGTTCCAATGCAGTATCAAACACTGAAAGCATTGCACTCGCGCGGTAGAGCAGTAACGAAGCCACTGGGGTGGGGGACGGACCCGAATGGCAGTCCAGTAATGCTGACCAGCTACGACGGCAGGCCTGTGCCGAGTGTGAATCCGTCTAAAATTGATAGGCTTGCGAAGATGTTAATAGATATACATAACATGCCACTCGATAGCATAAGCGGACTCGGACTGCCGAAGCATGACTTCATCTCTTATTTTTATCCACGGATTGCAGAGTTCCCCGATATCCAGCAGCCTTTGACGGAGCTTGTCCAGCGCGCGAACATGAAACATGAATGTGTCATCCATGGCGATTATCACCTGGGCAATATTCTTGAGAATGAACGCGAGCTGACTGTGATCGACTGGACGAATGTCCAAATCGGCGATCCCCGTTACGATATCGCCTGGTCGACGGTTTTATTTTGGATATATGTGAGTGAAGAGCAAGCTTTCTTCTACCGGAATGTATTTTGCGCCGATAACCGGTGCGAAGCGGAGGAGCTTGAGCTGTTTGAAGCGATAGCCTGTCTGCGCTGGATCTTGCTCAGTAGAGTCGACCACCCACCCATTAGAAAGGACACCATCGCAAGGGTCAGGTCGATCTTGAACAGCAACAAGTATTTGTATTCCAAGCTTCTCGAAGTTTGATCCTAAAATGATACCGCTGCTCCTCTACCAGTGGGAGGATGAATGAGGAATCTTGGAGAACTACATTGAGCCCCGTACAGCCATTTTACAATGGAGGGTACGGGGCTTTTTCGTGTTAATTCAGCAGCGGAATAGGACTTTGTTGGTCAGGGTGACGGTGTCAAATAAGGGGCGCGGCCTTGAGTTTGTCCATTGCCTGGACAAGTCCCGAAAAGGGAATTGTCCAGGGCAAAAGAAGCTCCCCGAGGCGGAGCAAGTCCCGGAAAGGGACTTGTGCGGGCAAAAGGAGCTCTAATGACGTAGCAAGCTGACTTTTAAAAGAGAGAGTTGACATACGACTGGCTTTTCCTTTAACCTATTCATGTAATCGTTTACGTAATCGATTACATGAATATGCTGGGGTTGAGGTGAGCCAGGCATGGCAAGAGCGACCATTAAACAAGTAGCAGAGGCGGCAGAGGTATCCACGGCGACCGTATCAAGGGTGCTGAATCATACCGGCTTTGTAAGCGACGAGATTAAAGAGCGAGTGATGGCGGCGGTGAACAGGTTGAATTACCGTCCAAGCGCCATTGCCCGCAGTTTGAAGCAGGACAGGACCTATATGATCGGGGTCGTCGTTCCCGATATATCCAACCCTTATTTTATGGGAATCTCCAGAGGAATTGAGGATATTGTAGGCACAGAAGGCTTTCAGCTAATATTCTGCAGCTCGGATGAGAACCCCGACAAGGAAAGACGACTGCTTAAGCTAATGCTGGAAAAACGGGTGGATGCTGTCGTGCTAGCAACGTCAGGCGGAAACGACCCGGCGATCAAGCAGCTGGCAGATGCCAATATGCCGATCGTTCTCGTGGACCGCAAGCCGGATTCTACGGAAGCGGGCTTGACGCTCGATCTGGTAGCCGAGGACAATACGGAAGGCGCTTCCCGCCTGACTCGAAAGCTGCTTGAGGATGGCCATACGGCGATCGGAGTCGTAAACGGTCCAACGCGGTCCAGTACGGGCAGGGAACGCCTGAAAGGCGTCCGGAAAGCGATGAAGGAGTACGGCCTGAGCGAGGAACCCATGGTGTATAATGGAGATTTTTCAACGGAGGACGGTATCCAGGCAGTACGGCATTTTTTGGGTGCGGACCATCGTCCCACCGCGATTATCTCTCTGAATAACCGTATGAGCCTTGGCGTGCTGCTTGAGATTATACGCAGCGGTTTAAAGATTCCGTCCGACATCGCTGTAGCCTCTTTCGGTGAAGTTGAGGCCGGGCCGCTGCTTAAAGAATCAGGAATCTACTATCTGGAACAGCGTCCTTATGACATGGGAATCAAAACCGGAGAAATTCTTCTGCGTCGCATTCGCGAGGAAGCGCCGCTGATGAAACCGGCATTTGAGATATATGGCACTGAAGTGAAACAGCTGAATTGATCCTATACTTGGAGGAGATTGATTATGAAGCGGGTATACACGATAGGCGTGGATTTCGGGACGGAATCGGGCAGAGCCCTGCTGGTTGATATCACGAACGGGCAAGAAGTTGCAACCCATGTGACGCCATATCCGCACGGAGTCATGGACGAGGTGCTGATCCACTCGGGTTCGAAGCTGGAGCAGGATTGGGCGCTGCAGCATCCGGGCGATTACCTGGAGGTGATACGGCAGTCGATTCCGCGTGTCCTGGCTGAGGCAAACGTCTCACCGGATCAAGTCATCGGGATCGGCATCGACTTCACGGCATGCACGATGATGCCGCTGGATGCCGGGGGAACCCCGCTGTGCATGCTCGACGAGTGGAGGGACCATCCGCACAGCTGGGTCAAGCTGTGGAAGCATCACGCGGCGCAGGATGAAGCGAACCTGATCAATGAGACGGCTAAACGGCGAGGGGAGACATTTCTGGCACGCTACGGAGGGAAGCTGTCCTCGGAATGGATGCTTGCGAAATCTTTGCAGATTCTGAACGAAGCTCCCGAGCTGTATGAGCAAGCTGTACTATTCATGGAGGCTGCCGATTGGGTGGTGATGCAATTGACCGGTCAGCTTGCAAGAAGCAGCTGCACCGCCGGTTATAAAGCCAATTGGCATAAGCGAGAGGGGTATCCGTCCAAGCAATTCCTGCAGTCGCTTGATCCAAGATTCGGAGATCTCGTGGAGACGAAGCTGAGAGGACCGGTCAAGCCGCTGGGTTCCAAAGCGGGCGGATTAACCGAATCGATGGCCGCTCTGACCGGGCTTCTTCCGGGTACCGCGGTAGCCGTAGCCAACATCGATGCCCATGCCATGGTGCCGGCCGTCAGTGTCGTAACCCCGGGCAAGCTGGTCCTCGCCATGGGAACCTCGACTTGTCATTTGATTTTAAGCGACAAGGAAGTGACGGGGGAAGGCATTTGCGGCGTTGTTGAGGATGGAATTATTCCCGGCTATTACGGGTATGAGGCAGGACAGTCGGCTGTCGGCGATATTTTCGCCTGGTATGTGGATGAGGCAGTGCCAGAATATGTCTGGCACAAGGCTGCAGAAGAGCGACTTGGAATACATGAGTGGCTTGAGAAGGAGGCGGCGCAATATGCGCCTGGCCAAACCGGCCTGCTGGCGATCGACTGGTGGAACGGAAGCCGTTCCGTCCTGATGGATGCTGATCTCAGCGGCGTCATCCTTGGTTTGACCCTGCAGACCAAGCCAGCGGAAATATACCGGACGCTGCTGGAGGCCACCGCCTTTGGAACGCGGGCGATCATCGACGCATTTACGGAAAGCGGCATGGACGTTCAGGAGCTCTACGCTTGCGGCGGTTTGCCGCAGCGTAACCGGCTGCTGATGCAAATCTATGCCGACGTTACCGGCAAAGAAATCAAAGTTGCGGATACCGTCCAGACCGCTGCTTTTGGTGCAGCAATGTTCGGCGCAGTGGCGGCAGGCAAGGAGCAGGGCGGCTTTGGGAGCATCGTAGAAGCTGCAGAAGCCATGGCCCGTGTTCGGGAAGAAACCTTTAAGCCGATTGAGGCGAATGTGCGTATATATGATCGATTGTACAAGGAATATAAAGGACTGCATGATTATTTGGGAAGAGGCGAAAACGGGGTGCTGAAGCGCTTAAAGGCATTAAAGAGCGGCGGTCGGCAATAAATCTTTGTACTCATAACACTTTCAAAAAATATGAACGGCCGTTTTTCCGTACACCAGTGCGGAACGGTCGTTCTTTATTTTTATCAAAGGAATTTTGCATAAAGCGCGGTTCTTCTTAATGCCCAATAGCCTTCTATTTCCCCTGGATAAATCGGCTCAACTTGATGAATAGCCGGCGGCATCCTCCGCCCCGGGACGGAGCTGTACTTAATGCCATAGACGGTGTAATCCGGTACATCTCATCATGTATGCTTAACCTAATGAAATCGGGATGCGTTCCGATGGATGAAAACAATCCTAAAACGCGGCGTATCCGACATAGGGTGGGTGAATTATCTGTTTATATTCAAAAACGCCTTGCAAAGCATGTGGATGGCATGGGAGCGCATTTTTATCTGGTCTTCGCGTTTTCGCGGTTCACATACGTTTCGCTTCGGAATCTGCACTGTCATGATCAAGAAGCATCGAGGGGCGCCGATCATCTGCGCCGATTCGACCGTCATTTCACACGGGGATTGGATCGGCGAGCTTCATCTTGATAACGCTGAAATCTTGAGCCTGATCCGTACCGAGGGTCCCGACCTCGCAGCGCTCAAAATCGCAAGGCTCGGCCGGCGATCAATGAAGCTTATCAGCCGGGCCTATGCCGATCAGTCCGAGTTCAACGAAGTAAGAGCTTTGATCGGCATCACATTGCTCCACCGCGGATTGACGCATGGTCTCGGTTTCGAGATGCAGACCATGAAACAAGGCTTGCTCCGAAGATTGACCACGTCCTATCTTCGTCTGCTCTTGTCAGTGCTGCACCCCGAAGGCAAAAACCGGATTGGTCGCCGAAGGGAGCAGCTCATTCCGATGAAGCTGATCCATACCCGCGCATCGCTTGCGAGACGGTTTCCAAGCCCGGTCCAAGAGACGGTGATGGAACAAGCGCGGTAGCCTTCAAATAAGCCAACTAGAGGCTAAGGGCTAGAGGTTAGAGGCTCGATAAGCATCCGAGAAAAAAGCATTCGGTTGCCCGGATCAGGCAGGATGTCACGAATTATGGGTTGGAGGTAGCAGGATTATATGGAGGATTGGTATAAGCTGGATCACGCAGGGAAGCTGTTTCCAGCCGTGGCGGGCCAGCAAAACTCATCAACCTACCGGTTGTCGTTCTTATTGAAACATCCCGTAAAGCCACCGATTTTACAGAAGGCGCTGGATAGCGTAATCAGGCGCTTCCCGCTGCTTCATGTGGAAATGGGGAACGGATTGTTCTGGAAATTTTTGCGGGAAAGGGAGTCGCCGCTGGAAGTGGAGCCGGAAGGCAGATACCCTTGCGCACCGGTCGCGCTCTCGGACTCGAGCGCAAGTCTGGTTCGCATTCTGTATCACGACAGCAAGATCAGTGTCGAAATTTTTCATGCATTGACCGACGGCGGGGGTGCCCTTGAGTTTCTGAAAACGTTAGTGTTCCAGTATTTACGTCTGCTTGGCGAAAACGTGGACGACAAGCAGGGGATGATCCTGCCGCCTGCGTCGTTTGCCAGATATGCGGAAGCGCAGGACAGCTTCAAGGCCCACTATACTTCAGAGCCGCCGCTAGACTTGGACAAGGCTCCGGAGGCGTTTCAAATCCGCGGGACACGCTTTGTTCCCTACGGTCATAATGTCATTCACGGCATGCTTCGCGCCTCCAGCTTGAATGCATGCGCGAAGGAGAAGGGCGTGACGCTAACGGCGTATTTGACGGCCATTCTGGTGATGGCGGTCCTTCATGCGGGTGAGCCGTTAAATACGGAGCGTCGCCCGATCGTGATCAGTATGCCGGTGAATCTGCGAAACATCTTTCCATCCAGCAGCCTGCGCAACTTTTTTGCGGTCATCAACATTGTCATCGCTGGGGCAGAGGAAATGAATTTCGAGCAGGTGCTCGAACAAGTCCAGCAGCAAATGAAAGAGAAAACAACGAAGTCTTATTTATCTCGCGTGATGTCCGGCAGCATGAAATACGAAAACACCTTCCTATCGCGAATCGCACCCTTGAAGCTGAAGGATCTGGCGATCCGCTACGGATTTGACCATTATGGGGAAGTTGCCAAGACCCTTACGCTTACCAACCTCGGCAAGGTCGATGTGCCGGAAGGGATGGCGGCGCATATTGAAGCGATGGAAACAACGATGTACCCTACGGCCAAAAGCCCATTGAACTGCGCTGTATGCTCCATCAACGATCAGCTGACCGTGACTTTCGCTAGAAATATCGTGGAGAGCGACATGATCATGCACTTCTTCCGCCAGCTTTCCGGATTAACCGGTCTCGACGTCAGAATTGTCAGCAATGATTGGGGGATGGGAGCATGAGATGCGATAGCTGCGGCGTTAGTGTGGACCCGGCCCATGCCGTTTGTCCGCTTTGTCGGCGAAATACGGCCGGAATCGGCAAAGCGGCGGGCAACCGCTGGTATCCTTCCTATCCGGCAGTGCCGGCCCCGCGCGCGAGCGGCGCGTTGGCCCGATCGCTGATCTTTGCGATAGTGGCGGTTATCAGTATTACCCTCATCATTAACGTTTTGGGTAACCGTGATGTATGGTGGAGTCTGTTTGTTGCACCTTGTGTGCTGTACGGCTGGCTGCTCATCCGTCACACATGGATGTCGAAATCACATCTAGGGGCAAAAATCGTCGTGCAATGGCTCGGCCTGTCCGGCATGCTGCTATGGATCAACGCGCTTTCGGGCGGAAGCTCCTGGTCAACCGGGTACGTCATCCCGTTCCTGGTTATGGCTGCAACCTTGCTGATGACGTTGATCTGCCTTGCTAAGCCTCGTGGCTGGCGCGATTTCGCAGGATATTTGCTCCTTTTGATGATCCTGGGATTCACCCCTTTACTGTTCTTTCTGCTCGGTCTCTCGAACGTATTATGGCCGTCGGTGTCGGCAGCGATGTATGCCCTGTTGACATTCGGCGGGATGTGGCTGCTTGCGGACAAGGGCTTTCGTAAAGAAGTGAAGCGCAGGCTGCACTACTGACGAGGGTCATGAGGCGAGGACACCAATGGGCCAATCAACAACAAAGCAAATGTGAATCGCAGCGTTCGGACTGACCTCGCCTATCATGCTTTCCCCGTTCTTCAGTCTAGGAGCCAGCACATATCGCCACACTCTTACGTTATGCGTCGGTTATCATCCCCCGGCTGTATCGGAACAGGACGTGAACCGTCTACTGGACGATATGATAAGTGAACTAACCGATTACTGCTTTTGATGACGAATTCATGAATAGGCTTCCAGCCGTCACGCTTACGTGATGAGGCCGGGAGCTTTTTTGTATTGAGGAGGAAGGTGGCATATACAGGATCGAACCCCGCAAGAGAAATTATATTTTGAAGTAGTTTTTATTTCTTTTTAACGTAAGTTACAGTTGACTTATAGAGTAATATAAATTACTCTTGGAAGCAACAAGGTAGTTCACTAAATACTGGTATTCAGTGATGCCTGGTCATTTAAGGAGGAGAGACTATATGTCCAAGGTGCATGGGTTGAAACCGGATGTTCATTCGCTTCATGGATTTTTCAGCAAAGAGCTTGAGCCTGCTCTTTATATTCAGTCCGGGGATACGGTCGAGTATCAAACGCTGGATGCGGGATGGGGACTTGCGAAGCGTTCTTCGCCGGGCGAGCCGAGATTGAAGTTTACCGAGCGCCTGCCGGAGCGGCAGGAGAAGCAGTTTGGGCATGCTTTGCTGGGCCCCGTTCATATCGAAGGGGCAGAGCCTGGGAGCACACTGGAGATTAAGATCAATGAGATTGTACCCGGCTCCTGGGGCTGGACCTCTGCCGGAGGCTTCCCAAGCTATTGGAACGAGAGGCTGGGCATGGCGGATGTCCCTGAAGTGACGCTGGATTTTGAACTGGATGCCCGTACGATGATCGGACGAAGCCAGTTCGGGAATTTCAAATACGGCGTTCGTCTGAAGCCGTTTATGGGAATTATGGGCATGCCGCCCAAAGAAGACGGCAGACACTCTACGTTTGTCCCCCGGCCATATGGAGGAAACCTGGACTGCAAAGAATTAACCGCAGGCAGTACGTTGTATCTGCCGGTCCCGGTAAGCGGCGGCTTATTCTCAACAGGGGATGGCCATGCTGCGCAAGGGGACGGAGAAGTTAGCGGACCCGCCTTGGAATGCCCCATGGAAAAGGTGAGTTTGACCTTCCGCGTCCTCAATGACATGCCCATTACGATGCCGAGGGCAAAGACGTGCACGGGCTGGCTGACGATGGGCATCCATGAGGATCTGGAACAAGCGATGTGGCTCGCTGTGAACGGGATGTTGGATCTTATGACCGAGCTCTATGCGATGTCAAGGACGGAAGCATATGCCTATGCCACCTTGACGGTGGATTTAAGAATTACGCAAATCGTGAATACGGCAAAGGGCGTGCATGCTTTCCTGCCATTCGACGCCTTGAGATAAGGAATTTGATTACATACATACTCCAGGCTCAAGCAAGAGCACAAGAGAAACCGCGGAATGAAGGATATTTCTTCATTTTAAAAATTTGTTTATACCCAGGAGGAACTGCATATGCAATTATTTGAAACGATGGTGAATAACAATGGTGTCCATATTCACGTGACGGAGGCGCATCAAGAACTGAAGCGGGAAGGAGTTCCGCTCGTTATCATTCCAGGGTTGTCGGAATCGGCAGATGATTACATCGGCATTATACAGAAGCTCTCTCCTAGACATATCGTTGTGATCACGCTCCGCGGACGGGGCAAAAGCGACTCCCCTTCATCGGGATATACGCTCGAGGATCATATCGGCGACATTGACGCGGCTGTCCGTCATCTTGGACTTGAGTCGTTCATCCTCATGGGGTATTCAAGAGGCGTGTCGTATCAGCTCGGCTATGCCGTACAGCATCCTGAACGCATTCGGGGTTTGATCATCGGCGACTATCCCGCCATTCATACCCAGCTGCCGCCAGGTTGGGTGGAATTCTTCGCCTCCTTGCCGCCGTGGCGGGGGAAGAAGCTGTTTGATCGGATGCGGGCCGAGGCTCTGCATGCACTGCAGCGGGAATCATCCAAGGTAGAACTGTGGGATGATCTGACCACTTTGACTTGTCCAGCCTTGATTATCCGTGGCGTAAAACCGCATCCCGGGTTATCATTAGAGGCAGCGGAACAGTATAAGCTGAAGCTGCCGCAGGCCAAGCTTGTGGAATTCGATCAGCATGACCATAATATTTTCGAGCCGGACGCGGGAGCGTTTGTCCGCACCGCCGATTCCTTTATGAACGCGATAAAGTGAGATCCTGAAAACCATGAATCCATTATTAAAAAAGGGTGTACGCATTTGGATAATCTGAAGCTTAACGTATCGCTGCTGCGACAAAGAGTCCCGAACCTGACCAGCGCAGCCAAGTCGGTTGGATTGCGGCCGGCCACGGTCTCCAATCTATGCACGGGTAAGATCCCGGTCGGCCGGGCGGAAGTCCGCACAATTGCCGCATTGGCAGCGCTGGCGAAATGCAGTCTGGATGAGCTGATCTTGCGCGGAGAACGGATCGATATGATCGAGACGGGCATTAAGCCGCTCGATTTATTTGCTCCGATCGCCAAAGGCGGGACCGTAGGTTTAGTCGCCCGACCCGGAATGGGGCAGCTGGTGCTTCTTGGCGAATTGTTTCATCATTTTAAACAGGATGGTTACTTGACGATTCTGCTGAAACCGGAAGGGGAGTATCCCGAGCTGCAGGATTTGCTGGATGATGTGGAGCGAGTGGCGTATTCCATAGAAGAAGTTTATGATATCGCGGTGAGCGGGCCGCCGGGTAAAGAAATGA
The DNA here is from genome assembly GCF_002741055.1 of Paenibacillus ihbetae. Taxonomy (NCBI): domain Bacteria; kingdom Bacillati; phylum Bacillota; class Bacilli; order Caryophanales; family Paenibacillaceae; genus Paenibacillus; species Paenibacillus ihbetae. The sequence goes on from NZ_CP016809.1 coordinate 5,986,693, forward strand.
TGTTCGCCGCGGACCGGGAGCATGTGCTGACCGGAAAAATATACGAGCTCCAGGAGCGACTGCAGCAGGAGGGCATCCAGCATGTCACCACATTCCTCGTCGACCTGAAAGGGGCGGTTGTGGATGAGGATATGCCTTACGGTCCGCTTGAGACGCTGTGGTATTTCGATGCCGATCTGGCGGCAAGACATCGGTTTCCAGCCGTCAATCCCCTCTATTCCACATCGTCTGTGCTGGAAGGTGCCCATCTGGATCAGAATCATGCCTCGGTCCAGCAGCGGGCCCAGAAGCTGCTGCGGCGTTATCGTGAGCTTCGCTCCTTAGTGAATGTAAGGGGACTGCAGGCGATTCCTGCATCGGAAATGGAAGTTTATCAACGAGGGGAGCGTCTGGAGGCATACCTGACGCAGCCTTTTCACATTGCACAAGCTTATACCGGAAGAGAAGGGGAACGGGTACCGCTGCAAGACACATTGCATGACGTTCAGGCTATTCTGAATGGAAGCATGGATCACCGGGAGGTAGAGAGCTTAACCTGGATCGGGAAGCTAGGTTAGTGCCGTAACAAGAGCCAGAAAGCCGAATCTGCCTCGTAAAGCAGAATTCGGCTTTTGATGTGTTCTCGAATAATTTCGGATTTCCCATTGAACATCATAGGTTCCTTTAATATAATTATCCAAGCTCTAATCGACGGACAGGTACATGCGGCAGGGTAAAAAAGGACACCCGTTTTGGGACCGGCCGTTCGGTTATCCAACAAAATAGAAGGAGACATGGGGAATGAAGAACAAAAAGAATTGGATGATTACGGCAGCGATTGCAGTATTATTGCTGCTCGTGTTCGTCCCGGTCCAGCAATCTTACAGTGCGGAGGGGTCTTCGGCAGCTGAAGTGTCGGGAAGTGCTCTTGAGGGGCAGTTTCACCTCAGCCATGTCGTAAAAATCTACATCCCGTCCACGGTGAAGGGAAATATTGAAATCACCGAAGAGGCACAGCAAAAATTCGTAGATCAGGCATTAACGAAATTTTCGCAATGGTTCGGCGGCGCTACGGCTATTGATGGTGAGGGTGCTTGGGTGGACAAAGATCAGAAGCTGATCAAGGAGAATGTTACGATTGTGTACGCCTATGCCGAGAAACTGGATAAGAAATCATTGGACCAAGTGGTGGCGTATGCCAAGCAGCTGAAAGAGGACCTTGCCCAATATGCGATTTCCCTAGAAGTGGATGGGAAAATGTACTTTATCGAATAGAAAGCAATATCATAACGTGAACCCACAGGTATTATTACTTAACTTATGCATCATCTTACTTAACCATTATGATCATAGCGAAAGGGCTGACGCCTCTCATCCTGCAGCAGGGGATGAGAGGGCCAGCTTTTTTTTTTGCGCACAGCTAGTATAGAAATCTCCACAGATAGAAGGTAGCGTAGGATTCCCAATTGACCCATCGAGCCGACAGCTTCCGGATCTCTTCCTTCGTCGGCTTCTTCTCCATGCCCATCACATGCTTGATCGCATTATGCAGACCCACGTCATCGATCGGAAAGGCGTCCGGCATCCGAAGGCAGCGCATCAGCACATAATTCGCTGTCCAGGGACCAATGCCGCGGATCGCGATAAGCATGTTCTCCGCTTGCTTGAGGCTTCCGGCTTCAAGCAGCTTCTCCTTGGTCAATGCCCCATCGGCCATGAGCTTGGCCACGTTCAGAACGTACTCGCATTTCTTCACCGTCATCCGCAGACCGCTGAGGTCGTGGACGCTTAGCGCTGCAATATCCTCCGGTCTTGGGAAAATCCAATAGGACTCTCCCTCGCATGGGATGCGCCGGCCAAATGCTTCTACGAAACGCCTCTTTAACGTATAGGCATAGGTCAAATTGATCTGTTGACCGAGAATGCCCCAGCACAGCGCCTCGAACAGATCAGGGATTCCCATGTTGCGAAGCCCATAGAAGGTTTGGACGGCATCGCGCAGAAGAGGATCTGCAGATGCCATCTCATAGAACGGCACCAGGTCGGTGTTCATGTCGAACCAATCGCGGACATACGCTGCCGCGTCAGCGCGCAAACAGGGCTCAACAGGGAGGAAATCCCCAAGGAAACGAACAATCACGGCCTGTTCGTGAGGGGCTTCGCGTACTTCAATTACGACGATATCTTCCCCATGGCTCAAGGGAAGAGCTCGATAGATCCGGTCATTGCGGACGTGAAACAGACATTCATTCGGTGAGCGCTGCAGGTATTTCAAATTCTCTTTAAAGCTGAATTCCTTCGGCGCGAACAGCTTGAGTTCATGCTGATGATCCTCCCAGCCGGTATGATGAACCGGATTCTGATTGGAAAGCCCGGCGGAATTCGAAGCAGCCGGAAGTTTCGTATTGGAAAGACTGCCCGATGTGTGGTTAGCGCTTGGTTCTGAAGGTTGTGCAGACGTTCGGCCGCCTGGTGCCGGCTTGGAATGGGACATGATGCATCGTTTCCTTTCGCTCAAAATATCTATTACACTAGTTGTACCATATTTCCGAAGCAAATTATTTTGTAATCTTGCTCTTATATTCCAAAAACCGTACAACGAGCTGGACCTGTGGTTATAATGTTAGCGGAGGTGAATGAAACGTGGCCAACCGGATCGAGCCAAGCGAAGCACAATGGAAGGCGATTATCGAAAATGATAAAGCGAGCGACGGCAAGTTTTTTTACGCGGTCGAGACGACCGGGATATTCTGCAGGCCTTCCTGCAAATCCAGACCCCCAAAAAAAGAAAATGTGCGGGTGTTCCAATCGGCGGATGAAGCAAGATCCGAGCATTTCCGTCCCTGCAAACGGTGCAAGCCAACGGGAGAGCGCCTGCCGGACCATGAATGGATCGAGCTCGTCAAGGAGTACATTGATAAACATTACAACGAGCAATTAACGCTCGATTTACTGGCCGATGTGAGCCACGGCAGTCCGTATCACCTTCACCGCATATTCAAGCGGGTTACCGGAATGACCCCGACGGAATATATCCAGAAGCTGCGCGTCGATAAAGCCAAGCAGCTCCTGACGGATACGGCTAAACCTATCGCTGATATCGGTCAGTTGGTCGGGATAGAGAATACGGCTTACTTCGTGACGTTGTTTAAGAAGAAGACGGGATCGACTCCTTTAAGCTATCGTCGGCAAGCTTTAAATCATCCAATGATGGAGGTAATTAATCATGATGGAATCCAATCCTGATGTGATCCGCTGGACGCGGCTGACTCATGCTGGCTGGAGCCTGTACATTGCTGCCACGGAGCAAGGCTTATGCTATGTCGGTTCACAGGATCATACGTTTGATGAGCTGGCGGAATGGGTCGGGGCTAAATATCCCGGTGCGGGGCTTGTGCAGGATGACCGCATCATGAAGCCCTATGTAAAAGAACTGGAGGAATATATGCAGGGAAAGCGTGACCGCTTCGGGATGGCTATGGATTATAAGGGGACTCCTTTTCAAATGGCAGTGTGGCATGCGCTGTGCCAAATCCCCTATGGGAAGACCGCCACATATACGGACATCGCCCAAACCATCGGAAAGCCTGCCGCGGTTCGAGCGGTTGGGGCCGCCGTCGGGGCGAATCCGCTCTTGATCACCGTGCCATGTCACCGGGTTATCGGCAAGAACGGTACTTTGACGGGCTATCGCGGAGGTCTGGCGATGAAGACCAAGCTGCTGGAGCTTGAGCGTGAACATGAGCAAGCTATGCAGATGGAGACCGTGGAGCATGTCTAATACGCTTCCTGAACGTATCGAAGGGCTGAACTGGGAAGGGATTCAAGCGGAGCTTGATGAACACGGCTATGCCGTGGTTCGGAAGCTGCTGCAGCCCGAAGAGTGTACGGCAATCATAGACACGTATCAAGAAGAAGCGCGGTTCCGTAGTACGATTAACATGGCGCGGCACCGGTTCGGGATCGGTGAGTACAAATACTATCAGGCTCCCCTCCCGGAACTGCTGCAGCAGCTCCGGGAAGGCTTCTATCCAGGGCTGGCGCTAACGGCCAACCGCTGGCTGGCAAGGCTAGGAAGCGAGGAAAGGTACCCGGCACAGCTGGATGATTTTCTGGCGGAATGCCATGCTCAGGGGCAGCGTCGCTCAACGCCGTTGATATTAAAATACGAGGAAGGCGGATATAACTGTCTGCATCAGGATTTGTACGGGGATGTGTTTTTTCCATTCCAGGTCGTGTTCGTATTAAACGAAAAAGAGAACGATTATACGGGCGGTGAATTTCTGCTGGTGGAGCAGCGGCCCCGCGCGCAGAGCCGGGGGCATGTTATCACCTTGGAGCAGGGCTCAGGCCTGATATTTCCGACCCATCACCGGCCGGTGATGGGTACCCGGGGATTTTACCGGACGATGCTGCGGCATGGTGTGAGTACGATCACCTCAGGGACCAGGTACAGCCTGGGGATCATTTTCCATGATGCCAGATGAGACAATTCCTTATTGTTCAACCATTTTTGAAATAAAAAGCATGAACCGACGCTAACTAGACGTTCTAGGGTAGCCGGAATAACCAGGATATTTGACGATATAACCTTTTTCCTTCCGCAGTGCGTTGATCAATTCCGGTCCTACATGAAGGTTCTCCCTTATGAGTTGATGAGGAGTTAACGCCATCCATTGATTCAGGGATACATCTTCAAAGCGTCTGCTCTTAAACATTTCCAACACCCACAGACTTCGGTCGCCGGTATTCTGGATATAGTGACCATATGCGAATGGTACATATCCGACGTCGCCGGCACGATAATCGAACGTGCGAGCCGTGCCATTGGGCGCAAAAACAGTCATGCGGCCAGTGCCCGATATATAATACTGCCATTCATCATTGTTTGGATGCCAGTGCATTTCTCGCATCGCACCCGGTTTGATCTCCAGCAATGATGCGGCAATCGTCGTCGAAATCGGAAAATTGGTGGAGTCCACGATCCGTACCGTCCCGCCTGGCGTTACGATCGGCTCCTGGGCGAGCAATCGGTGCGTGAAGCTTTTGGGTACCGTGCCATAAGGATCCTCTACATACTGACTTTCAAGTGGACCGGGAAGGTTTCCTTGGAAAATATATCGCTGTTGTTTGGGAATCTGGGCAAACGTGCTGACGGGCACACCGAAATTTGCCGACAGCACATCTTTCGGCGTATGGGCGAACCAGTCCGAAATCGATAAAGTGTTGAGATCGGAGAAGCTGCCGTCGTCGAAGACGAGCAGAAACTCGCAGCCACCTTCCAACCCTTGTATGGAGTGGGGGATTCCCGGTGGGAAGTACCACAGATCGCCTACGCCAACATCGGCTATGAAATTTCGTCCGTCCTGATCGACTGCCGTAATGCGTGCGCTGCCAACGAGGACAATCGCCCATTCCGCCGACTGATGCCAATGCAGCTCCCGCACACCGCCCGGAGTTAACGCCATATTCACCCCGGCAAGCGTTGTTGCAATCGGGAGCTGTCGTACGGTTACCTCCCGGGACCAGCCGCCATGATTTAACTGCATATAGGTATCGGAAAAGGAAAACTTCAGGTTGGGAAGCGTGCCTGCATCTGTCACAGGCGGAACCAGCATATCCGGATTCTCCAGGTCGCGCATAATGTCACGCGGTCCCAAATCCCACCACCCCGCGCCATCGCTCCGAACGGGTTGCGGTATAGATCCATCCCGGTTGTCTTTGCCCAATAGTACTCACACCCCTTATTCATCAACATCGTTACTTAATAAACGTTATGAATAGCTTTCGGAATTTAGAAATACAACATCCCCCCGCGATGGCCACAATCCACGGCAGGTATGGAGCGGGAAGCCTGGCGGGAATACCCCTTCGCACTTAACACGGCAAGTTCAGAGGGAAGATCGGCAAGCCTGTGATCGGGCTTCTAGCTGGCCATGCTGAAGGTTTCAGTATACTATAGAAGGAACTCGCTCCTCATAAACCCATCTCACGATAGAGAGGATCTTGGCCTGAACAGACAAGGAGGGGACCTTTACATTATGAAAACGGAGATTCAGTATAAAACGCCGAAGACATTGCTGAATAAAGGAACCGGGTTTTTGAATGGATACAGTCATACCTTGAATCCGTATACGGGCTGCAGCTTTGCCTGTTCGTATTGTTATGTGAGGCAAATGCCGGTCTCTTTATTTCGCAAGCAGGAGTGGGGCTCCTGGGTCGATGTGAAGCAAGGAACGGCCGAAATTCTTCGCAAGGAGCTGAGTCGAGCCAAGCAGAAGGGGCCGGTTACCATCTTCATGTCCTCGAGCACCGACCCGTACCAGCCGGCAGATGCGAAGGAGGAAGTGACTCGCATGATGCTTGAGGTGATGGCCGCGGATCCGCCGGATTTTCTATTGGTACAGACTCGCAGCCCGTTGGTTCGGCGGGATATTGATCTGCTGCAGCAATTAGGGGATCGGGTCAGGGTCAGCATGACGGTGGAGACGGACCGGGAGGACATCCGAAAGCACTTTACGCCTTCAGCTCCGCCGATCCAGGCCAGATTGAAGACCCTTGAACAGCTGCGGGATGCCGGGATCCCGACGCAAGCCGCGATTGCTCCCGTGCTGCCGAGCACGGAGAGATTCCCTGAGATCCTGCGCCCGCTTGTCCATCGCGTATGCATCGACGATTATTTCATGGGTGACGGGAGCGCCGGGAAACGCACGAAGAAGCTCCCTGTGAACTGGCTGTATAAAGAGCTTGGGCTTGAGGAATGGTACGATCCTTCCGCTTATCGGGTCGTATACGATCGGTTTCGCGCGGTATTTCCGGAAGATCAGTTGTATGTGAGTCAGAAGGGATTCGAGCCATGAGTGAATCGCAGCAACCTGCACATGTGTGTTAAGCCTTCTAAGGGATGGTTCCTTGGAAGGCTTTTATTATTAGCAGATCGGATTGCGATGCGGCGATTGAAGCGGGTTGTTGTCTTAAGTGGTTAGAGCAATTCAAATCCGTTGAGCATGCTCAGGCTTGTATTTTGTTATTCCAGTGAAGGTATTGGATGTTATAATTACCCAATAGAGTATATATTTAAAAGTCAGAATGCCTGTGACTGTTATAGCCTGCATGGATTTGAAAGCAAGCGAGGTGATTGCGTTGGATGACGTTATGGAGCAATTAGCTTAAAAGGGAGGAACGGGCATGAATAAGAAGCATATAAGAATTATGATCATGGCATCAAGTTGTCTAGTAATACTGGGGTTTGTTTATATGGTTCGATGCCGACGACGAAGTGACCCAAAATACCAAACAGATCATATTGAAAGGATATTATTACGAGAAGAAGCTATAAGCAAGCGCAAGTCCAAAGCGGATCGTTTGGTAACTGGTGAAGCGTAAATAGTACGAAACAAATTTTTTGGATGGAGATACGACATATGAAGATATTTCTTGTAAGACACGGCGCAGATGAAGAGGGCTTTCGAGGGGGATGGAGCAAACGGGGGTTAGTCGAGCAAGGCGTGCTCCAATCGAGGAGACTTGGGGAGTATCTGCATCGTTACCAAGATGAGTATGGGATCCGCACAATGATGAGCAGTGACCTGACACGTGCGGTTGAAACGACTAGGGAGATGGAACGAAGCTTCAACCAGGATGCCATTTACTCGCAGGATTGGAGAGAAATGAATAATGGGTACTTAGCAGGCATGCCAAATCAAGAAGCTGAGAACAGGTACCCTGGTGTTTACTTTAATACGCTGGACATGGATGCTCCTTTTCCGGGAGGGGAAACACCGAAGCATTTTTATAACCGGATCATCAAAGCGTTCGAGAGCTTATGCAGGAAGCTTGAATGTCAAGAAGTGAAGTCGAATGTTCTGCTTGTCACTCATGGCGGTGTCATTAATGTCTTGTATTATCATTTAAACAGGCAGGAATGGACTAACAAAAGTCCGTTCTTTCCAATTGATAACACAAGTATACATACGGTTGAGAAGATCTTGAACGAATGGAAGATTACCGAAAAGAATACGACGAAGCATTTGTAAGGGGCTTTTAGCGAGGTCTATCAACAATAATTCAGAAAAGAGTGATAATGGATGGCCACACATGAACAGATTTATAAAAATCAATCGGATGTCTATGAGTTGATGATTAGCAAACAGCCTGAATTATCTGAGGTGATCAGGGAGATCCGGCCATTTCAAGATTTAGCGGTTCTGGATCTGGGAGCGGGAACCGGCCGATTATCAAGTGTTCTTGCGAAGGACGCGAGTTCGCTAATCTGCACGGACAATTCAGCTTCCATGCTGGAGCTCTTAGATCAAAAATTAATCGAGCAAGGGCTCGAGCGTAATTGGACTACGATTGTTGCAGACTATAGGGAGCTGCCTCTGGACGATACATCGATAGATTTGGCGGTTTCGGGCTGGAGTATCGGCTATTTAGCCAATACGGACAATGACAATTGGGCGGAAAATTTGGAACGGGTTATGTCTGAGCTTCACCGTGTGTTGAAGCCACATGGCACGATCATCATTTTCGAGACGATGGGCACGGGGACGGAAACCCCGAATCCTCCCGGATTTCTGACGAGTTATTATACAGCGCTTGAAGAGGAATACGGCTTCCAGCACAAGTGGATCCGAATGGATTATACCTTTAGCCAGGTTGAAGAAGCGAGACGATGTACCGAGTTTTTCTTTGGCGAAGAGCTGGGGCAGAAGATTCTCGACAATCAGTGGTCAACGGTTCCGGAATGCGCAGGAATTTGGTGGAAGCATCTATAAGGAGAATCCAAGTGAAAAAAAACTCCCCCTGATGAGCAACAGGAGGAAGGCAAAGCAAGTTTTTTATGATGGGAGCTGTTTCATTGACAGGCAAGATTTTTGCTGCGACTGGACTTGTGGTACGTTTAGTCCAATAATCCTAGTTGGTTCTTTATATCCTGCCTTCTCTGGTCAATATATTTCCGAATGGTGTCCGGCTCAGCGTCGAACACCTTCGTGCTCCATTTATGATTCGGATCCTTATAGACGTCAGCTGCAATGGCATCGTGCATTTTGTAAACGAGGGGCAGCTGACGTCTTACGGTAAATACCGATTCAAGGAACCCAGATAATAAAGTCTTATACCTTTCCCGGTGTGAATGAAAGGATAATACTTTCTCCGTCAGTTTATTGTAGCCTTGTATGTTCACAAGGTTTGAATCTACTAATTTCCCATAGCAATTTCTTCCCCAAGTGCCCTCATAATCCCATGGGATCATGCAATAGGTTTTCCTTTTTCCGTGTTCAAACAAGGTATAGTTCTGATCAAAACCATCATAATTCCCCGTTAATACCGCGCCGCATAACCACCGTAAGTAATTTTCGATGTCCAGGTGCTTGCGAAGATATTGCTGCAGATCGGCCCCTTCTTTTTGGTGAATATCCTGAATAAAGCCTGACAGTTTTAGGCGGTCCCGCTCTGAGCCTTTTATAAGATTATAGCCGGAGAAGGGAGATTTGCCCATTGAACGTTTATCTGTAAAATCGGCATTGTCGTTAACCGCATAAATGATGCTCCGAACAGGAATGCCCCTTTTCCGAAAAAATGGGGTCTTCACTGCCTCTATATTTAAATATACCCCAAGATTTTCATTGTTCAGCGTAAGCACGCAGTGACGGGTGGAAGGGCTTGGCACGCGAATGGAATTGAAGAAATGAAAGGAAAGCGCATTTCGAATCAAGGAAGGGTCATCATATTCAGCATTAAAGTGGTAGGTATATTTTGAGGTTCTAATTTCATAGGATTTTTTCGGGTATTCTCGGGTATGCCCTCCCCGGTAGCGAATGCGTACCGGTATTTTTTTACGGCCGACAACTAGCTGTCCCGGTACGAAACGATTGGACCAGATATTGCTGTTTAACTGTTCATAATCCTTGTCTTTGATCACGACTCGATACACAGGCAAAGGCATGAAGCTACCTCCTTCAAACTGATAGACTATCGTTTGAATTTGTCTGCTTGATTATATTAAACCAGTTCCTTTCTATTACATGAAACATATAAGTATATTACCGACAGACCTGATGGACAGTTGAGGGGTATCGACAGCTTTCGTGATCATGCCCGAGATCTTACCATTCTTGATCTGTCGAAATATATAAATCCTTGAAAGGAGCATGGACATGGCTTACAACAGGTTTGGTTTCGGGAACTTGGTAGGAAGAAACGTAAAGATCAATCGCGGTGGACCGGATTCAATCGAAGGTCTTCTGCTGGATGCCCAATCCGACTACTTGGTTGCAGTTGCTGACGGCGGTTTCGTTTATGTTAAAGACGAGCATGTCAAAAGCATCACGGATACGGGTAAATCTGGTGGAGAAAGAGAGAGCATTGTCAATCCGATCAGGGCCTATGACTTCGTTGGTGTTATGCAGGCCCTTCGTTATCGCTATGTGAAAGTAAACCGCGGCGGACCGGAAAAAATCGAGGGTATCATCGTCGATGTGAACCAGAATTATTTGATCTTAACGGTGAAAGGGCAAGAGGTCGTTCACGTTCCGGTAAGTCATATTAAATCGATTACCGTAATCCGCGGCGGGAATAGTAACCAATCCGGCGGTAATCAGAATCAAAACAGCAGCTCCAAAGGTAATCAATCTCAAGGCAATCAAGCGCAAGGTAACCAATCGGGAGGCAACCGTTCAGGCGGTAACCAAGCGCAAGGTAACCAGTCGGGAGGCAACCGTTCGGGTGGTAACCAGACACGCGGCAACCGCACGGGCGGTAACCAAACCGCAGGCAACCGGACAGGCGGCAATCAATCCAGAGGTAACCGTACCGGGGGCAACCAAACGGCAGGGGACTGGATGAATTGGACTGGCGGCAATCAATCCAAGCACCGCTCAGGCAAACGTAATCGCAGTGGCAATCGTTCGAATAACCGATCCGGTAAGCGCAATCGCAGTGGCAAGCAAAGAAGCGGAGGCGAATAATAATCCGCAGGACAGGGGCATAGCCTAACCAGCCATCTTCGACTCACCCATGAGTGAAACAAACAAGCATTCCCCCGATTGAGCACTTCTGAATGAGCATTGGCTGCACAGTCATCCAATGCTCCATTCAGGGGGTTTTTAAATATCCCGCTTAAAAAGTTGTGCAATCTGCACGTTAAAGTTCGATACCAACAATATATGCAGGCGCATGGTGTTGGTGATTCCGAAAGCTTTGCATGAATGCATGCCGGAAAGCTGTAAGATTAGGATTTTTAGAAGAGGAGGGAAGAGATGGAATCACTGCGTTCACTGATCGGCAAACGTGTTGAACTGGAGCTTTCGGGTTGTAAGCCATTGCTTCATGGCGAATTCATTGATATGGGAAGCGATGTTCTCGTTTTATATTCCAAGTCGAAATATATTTATACGCCGATCCATCATTTGCAGCATTTAAGGCTATATGAAGAGCTGGATAATCCCCCAATGGACAGCGGTCCCGATTCGAAATTAGACCTCGCCAATATTTCCTATCGCAAAATATTGATGAATTCCAGGGGCGTCTTTACTGAGATCTACCTGGGAGGTTCTCAATCATTGCATGGTTATGTGACAAGTATTATGAATGACTATTTTGTATATCACTCGCCGATGCATCAGACGGTTTATATTCCAGTTAACCACGTCAAATATTTGATACCCTATCCTCCAAACACAACACCTTATAGCCTTGATCAAAAACATTTCCCCGTTCAGCCATCTGTTGTTGCTTTATCCAGAACGATGGACCAGCTGTTGAAAAAACTTGAGGGTCAGCTCGTGGTGTTTGATCTTGGAGAACATCCTTACAAAAAAGGGTTACTGAAATCGGTCGATGACAAGATCGTTCAATTGGTGCTTGCCGGCGGAAATGATAATTTTCTGCATTTGGATCATATTAAATCCATCCAGCTGCCGTAGATCCGTCAAAAACCATAAGAAAGTCGCAGTCTTCCCACTGACAGTTTGTCTGGCAGTGGGGCTGCTATTTGCCGGCTTAGAGGATGAAACGATTTCGGGGATTATTCAACAGAAGGGTCTTCTTGGGAAGGGGCAGGGTATTTTATCATCCGGTCAAGTAATAGCCCATCCGTCCGCTTGTTCTCCCCAGTCACAAAATCCTTCATATAGTAGGATACATAGTCACCGTATTGACTTTCGGTTTGGAGAAGCAGCTCGTCAACGAAATAAACACCGTTTGGAATTTCGTCTTTCAGGAGTGTACATAATGCGCCATATATGCCGCAAGCAACCTGAAAATAAGTGGCATTGATCTGGAAGACAGGGTAGATGGTGTCGGTACTCAGAACATTATACATATACCTCTCTTTATCTGGATATACCAGCAAGACTCCGACCAAATCTTCTCCTCCGACTTCGCCATTCGATGGATCCAAAATTTGATGATCCCATTCCCAAATAACGTCGAGATCTTCAAGCTGGGAACGGATTAAATCGATCGTATAATCGCTGACACGGTAGATAAAACCAGTCTCCATATCAAATTTTTCTCCAAGGGACAATACTTCTTCATGAGGCATTAATGAACCATTGAATTGCTTGTTCCCTAAGGTCACCTTGAACTCCAACTCATACACCGGAAGATGCATCGTAAATGGGAACTGATGCTTCATAAACATCGGATAATTGAGAATCGCTTCGTCCAAAAAGCATTCGGGAGACCAGGTGGAGTAAATCGTGCGTTCTTTTATTAGGGCGGGGTCTTTATACAGCGAGCTGTCATGCTCTACAATGTAACAGGCGATCGGTTGCTTGTCTGGCAGTTCCTTCATTAACTTGATAGCCATCCACTGGACGACTCCTGGATTCATACCCGAACCGATAATTGCAGTGGTCTGCGGCGATGATTGCCGGGCTTCCTGGAAGATCCGGTAACGTTCTAACAGCGAGTATGGGGCAAGGCTTTCATTCTCATCCACCAGGGGATTCTCAAGCGCGGTATTGATATAATGCACACCGGTTTCTTCGCAGCATTTTAGCATTTCAACCGTATCTGCCCACGAGACATCGATGACATGCGTGGTGCCGGTCTGTCGCAGATGCTGGCGAAACGACTCCAACTGGTTCAAATCGAATTGGTGCAATGCAGCATTCTTAAGCAAGCTTGGCATGAAAGCGCGATAGTAATCCGGATGTTTCTGTTTCAGGTCGATCAAATGAAGCGTGCTGTGCTTCATAATGGAATGAATGGGGTCATGGATATCTTCAGCGCTTTTATTTAATATCGAGAGGATTGCTTTAGCGACGCCGCCGGAGCTGCCAAGGATGCTGATGACGATCGGTGATTGTTTCAAATCTACCAACTCCTTTCTAGTAATATGATTATTCATAGAGTCGGGAAAAGGTCTGTGCTAAAACACCTTCAACATGCTTTTATTTGAAATCATGATGGATGTACGTACGATGCGAAGCATGCCGAACAAAAAAAGAGAGTCATGAATGCCGTGGTGATGATTCATTAATCGAATAATGAACCTATGCTCCACAAGAATTTCATGCTCTCTATGAAATGTTGTTCCTGTATTCAGTATCGTCAGTATACCCATTGAACCCAGAAGGCAAGGATTACAAGCGTAAATAAAAGGGTGGGCGGGATGGTCAATATCGTGATCTTGATATATTCCTTCCATTTGATCTTGACATGATGTTGTTTAAGAATGTGAAGCCATATTAACGAAGCAAGCGTACCCATCGGCAAAAGCAATGCTCCAATATCACTTCCGATTACACTGGCCAGGTATGAAATTTTGAGGGTTAAAGGATCCAGGTTCATATTGGTTAGTGTGATGGTACCAACCATCAGCGCGGGGTGATTATTGAATAGAATCGATAGTAAAGAGAGCAGGCCGCCCATTAATAAGCTTGCATTTAAGAGGTCTGTGGAAACGATCGGCTCAAAGAATTGGATGAGAAATTCCGTTAAACCGATATTATGCAGCCCATAGATGAGCACGTACATCGCGAATGCAAATATGAGAATGTGCCAGGGCGTTTTCTTCAATAAGTCAGTCGGTTTTATTTTCAATACGGCCCATCGCCAGGACAATAGAATGACTGAGCCGAGGATCGCTACAATTTCGATTGGAATCCCTAAATAGGAGGCGACAAATAGCGCTACTCGAACCGTAAATACAAACAAGAGAACATTACGCATGACCTTATTGCGTTTGTGGATATCTGCAGGTGAAATCAGCGTCCTGCCGAGAGGGTGCATGCCGCCGCCTGCGTGCCTTCTTACATAAAGCTTGCGGGGCAGCTGTTTTCGAAAACAAAGGTATAACAGGAACACAAATAATAAAAGCCCGAGGGTAGCGGGAACAAACATCATGATGGAATGCATGTACAGATCCATATCCACGATTTCCAGTGCTATTAAATTCACGATATTGCTGACGCCAATCGGTGCGCTTGATGCAGTCGCTATGAGCGCGCCTGAGAGGAGGTAGGGAATTTTTTCATGGTTCTTTAATCCATATTGCTTCAGCAGGATGAGTAGAATAGGGGTCGTAATCAGAATGCTTCCATCGTTGTTAAAAAACAAGGTCATCAGAAAACATAATAGATTGACATACCAGAACAACCGGGTACCCGACCCTCTTGCTCTGGCTGCCAAGGATTCAGCCGCCCAGTTAAAAAAGCCGAAACTCTCTAATATGATGGCCATTACGATGGTTGCAATGATCGTTATAGCAGCACTGCTTATCGTAGAGCCGATGGTGAGGAGGTCCGGCAATGATACGCTCCCGCTAAGCACCACGATTGCGGCCCCTGCGGATGCCGGGATGGCTTCATTTAATCCATTTGGACGCCATATGATAAGGACCATTGCGACAATAAAGGCTGCGATTGTTAGTGTGACTACTGCCGGACTGAGCATGGGATATCTCACTCCCTTCTTTCATTAATAGCAAGGGTTCTTACGAATCCTCTTTTTCGGGAATCACGACACTAATAAAAGCAACTTGTTCTTTTGCCGCTTCACTCTTCGTTGACTCCACGGGAACCTGTTTAGGTGGCGTTAGCAGAGCATACAGTCCCCATCCAGCCAGCAATATAAAGATGAGCACGATCATAAATGTCACTCCTTCTTGGGTTAATTTTTTTTGCGAAGTTACCTACCAATCATAATTAGTAGATAGATATACTCTATTTATATGTATCAAGGACTGGCACTGCTCTAATGGATTTGCCTTGTTATTGCGATATTCCGCGATTGGATTTCATATCGGAGGCACACATTTTGGCGGGGAAAAGATAAACGAAACAAGCCCGACTGCTCGTTTGTGAGCAACCGGGCTTGTTGATTCTCTTAATGGTGTTCCATGATCAATATATCGACAAAGTTTTGTGCAATTTTGGACAAGGAATGATTCTTTAGCCAGATGAGTCCGACCGGAGCTGACATCTCGGCTGATCCGGAAATTTTGTGAGCGTGGATCGGGTATCCTTTATGCCGTTTGAGCACCGTTTCCGGAACGATCGACCCGCAAAAGCCGGAGGAAACCAAATCCAACAACAGCGATATGTCAGAGCATTCGCCTGTAACATGGGGGTGAAGGTGGAAGCGGGAAAATGCCTCCAATATCAAATAATGCACGCCTAATCCCTGGGTGCTTGGCAGAATTAGCGGCTGGTTTTGAATGTCCTGCAGCGACACGTCACGTTGGAACAGCCTCTGCTTGTCCGACGAAATGAAATAAAAGGGCTCGGTATAAAGGTGAAGCACCTCGAAATCGTCCAATTCCAGCGGCAGGCGAATGATCGCCAGCTCGACCTCCCGATCCCTCACTAATTTGCACAGATGGGCAGACTCGTTCTGCTGAATTTTATAGGTTACCTTGGGGAATTGCCGTTGGAACTGATGAAGAACATGCGGAAGCTCGCCAAACGAGAACGTATTCACGCCGAGGGATAATCTTCCGTTCACCCCTTTTCCTACTTCCCGAACCTCCATTTTCGCCTCTTCCATTAACTGATTCATCTGCAAAGCATATTTATATAACGCTTTTCCCGCCTCGGTAACCTCTAAATGCTTCCCGCTGCGCTCCACTAATGTGGAACCGAGCTCCTCCTCCATGGCTTTCAATTGTTGACTTAGAGGGGGTTGGGAAAGATGAAGCCTTTTGGCGGCAGCAGAGATTTTCCCTTCCTCCACAATCGCGATAAAATATCGCAGTTGTCTGATATCCATCTTTGAAAGCACTCCTTTTCATATATGAAAAACCTAAGCAAATACGGACTTTGGCTATGTTTTTGATCTGGTTATTCCCATGGTAGCATATTGGTGCGGATTCTCGTAAGACAATGCATATGTAAAACCTAAGCTCATCATATTTTTTATATATTTTTCGTTTGGATTCATTCATGTTAGCATTACGGGGTAGAAGGAAGAGGCGGCTGGACGGTTGGCCTCAACCCGGTTAGGTCATACGCTGTCAAAGGGCTGCCGCTTAAGTTAATTTAATGTTTCAATAAGGAGGATTCCATCGATGATAAATGAAATCGATCTGAAGCATCTAAAGCGCTGTGTTGAACTCGCTAGGGCGGCACTTGAGGCCGGCGACGAACCATTCGGTTCCGTGCTTGTATCTGCAGACGGAACCGTGCTTGCCGAAGACCATAACCATGTTGCGGGCGGGGATCATACACAACACCCGGAATTTGCATTAGCGCGGTGGGCGGCAAATCACATGACGCCCGAGGCAAGAGCGAAGGCGACCGTATATACATCGGGCGAACATTGCCCGATGTGCGCAGCGGCGCACGGCTGGGTGGGACTGGGCCGGATTGTATACGCAAGCTCCTCCAAACAACTGGCGGAGTGGCTTAAGGAAATGGGAGTCGCGCCATCCCGTGTACGGAATCTTCCGATTCAAGAAGTCATTCGCGATACAATCATAGACGGTCCGGTCCCCGAGCTGGCCCAGGAGGTTCGGGAGCTCCATCTTCAGTTCCATTCCAGGCAAAAGTAGGTCCGTTATGCGATGTTCATGATTCTCGGTTCAAGATTGCCGATGTCCATTCTATTGAAGCCTCCTCGGCCACTTCGAAGGTGAAGCAGGAGGCTTCTCGTTTCTCCACAGAGCACCAAGCGGTATGCCTACGGCTTCCATCGGCTATCCGTGCATTGCCATTCGAAGCGAGGTGAGCATATGTCCATTCGGATCAAATTGTTGCTGTCCTATACGGGCATGCTTGTTGTCAGTCTGCTCGTGTTTGCCTTGACCGCCAGTTTGTTCACAATCGCGGCGACGGGGGATATTCACAGCTTCCGGGATTTCTATAAAGTCCATTACAAGCTCAACCCGCTGACAGAGGAGGAGGAATCCATCTTCCTGGAATTGAAATACCTTGCCAAAAATGAACCGGATGACCTGATGAATCAGGAGCTGCTGCAGGCTTACGATTTCAAGCTGAAAACGGTGCAGGCCGGACTCTACGTGCGCCGGGAGAGCAACCAAGTGTTCGAATCGCATACGTTCAACCAGCCCGAATTGGAGGGGCACCTGCCTCCTTATGAGTTGAACAACCATCACATCCGCGGAACATTCAACATCGGCGAACGGTTTTACGCATATGCCAAATTCGATTTTCGGTATTCGGATGGAGAGAAAGGGAGCGTTTACGTTATTCACGAACGCAGTCCTTTCGGCGAAGTGACGCGAAAGCTGCTGCCGATGATCGTGGTGCTGCTTATCGGCATCATTGTCATCGCGAACATGCTGTTATATCGGTGGATTACCCGAAGTGTGGTCAAACCACTAAACCTGCTTCGTGACTCGACCGAGCATATAATGGAAGGGAATCTGCAATTTTCGCTCGATCTGCGCTCCAAGGACGAAATCGGTCAACTGAACGAGGCGTTCGAGAATATGCGCAAGCGGCTGTATGAATCGGTGCAGCTCCGTCTGCGGGACGAAGAGAACCGGAAAGAGCTGATTTCCAATATCTCCCATGATTTGCGTACTCCCATTACGAACATCAAAGGATATGTCGAAGGGATTCGCGACGGGGTTGCCGATACCCCCGAGAAGATGGACAAGTACGTTAACATTATCTATTCCAAAACCATGGATCTGGACAAACTGGTGGACGAGCTGTTCTTGTACTCCAAGCTGGACTTAAAGCAGATTCCGTTCTTGTTCGAGAAGGTGAGCATCATGAGCTTTCTGGACGACTGCATGGATGAGCTGCATTACGAATTGGAAGAGAAGGGGATCTTGCTGAAGTGGGGCGAGCGTCCGGGCAAGGGCATTGAGGTTGTCGCCGATTTGGAAAAATTAAAACGAACCGTGCTTAATATCATTGGAAACGCCCAGAACTTCATGAACAAAGAAGACAAGCTCATTGTTATTTCGGTGCAAGCATCGTCCGAATGGGTCACTGTCGAAATACAGGACAACGGGATTGGAATCTCTTCCGAGGACATTCCGCATATATTTGAACGCTTTTACCGCGCCGAACGGTCGCGCAATTCCTCGACAGGCGGCAGCGGTCTCGGGCTGGCCATCGCGCGCCAGATTATCGAGGGCCACGGGGGTACAATATGGGTGAGCAGCGAGCTTGGCGTCGGCACGAGCTTTTATTTCACGTTGAAGAGAACGATGGACCAAGGAGGGACACGAACAGATGACAACCCGGATTCTGATTATCGAGGATGAGGTTACGATCGCGCAGCTGGAGCGGGACTATTTCGAGCTGAACGGGTATCTCGTTGATTTATGCCACACCGGCAATGAAGGGCTCAGGCTTGCCCTGGACAACGATTACAATCTCGTCATCGTCGATCTGCAGCTTCCCGGGATCAGCGGATATGATGTATGCAGACAAATCAGGCAGGCGAAGGAAGTGCCCATCTTAATCGTTTCCGCCAAAAAAGAAGAAATCGATAAAATCCGTGCCTTTCATCTCGGTGCCGACGATTATATTACCAAGCCGTTCAGCCCCGGGGAGCTCGTTGCGCGAGCCAAGGCGCACCTGACCCGATATGTCCGGCTGACGGGTAAGCAGGGGACGGTTCCCCAATCCGAAATCCGTCTTCGTGGCTTAGTGATTGACAAAGCAGCCCGCCGGGTCCATGTCCGTAACCAGGAAGTAATATTTACGACCCGCGAGTTCAGTTTGCTGGAATTTTTGGCAAGCCATCCGAATCGCGTCTTTAGCAAAAATGAATTGTTTGAACGGTTATGGGGCATGGAGTCGAACGGGGATATCGCAACCGTGACGGTTCACGTCCGCAGATTGCGTGAGAAGATTGAGGTGGATCCTTCGAATCCCCAATATATCGAAACCGTGTGGGGAGCGGGCTATCGCTTTTCTGTATAGCGAGTTTAGAAATTGTTAATAAACATTTTCGAAACGGTTAATACCTGGTTTCTTAGGTGTTTAGGCTTCTCCTTTATTCTATAGGCAGGGCGAGCGAGAATCGCACCTATGAATCTTAAGGAGGGCTTATCGATGAATAAATATAAGACTAAATTTGCTTCCCTTATGCTGGCAGCAGCCCTGGGCACCGCATCCTTGCCATTGGCCGCAGAGCCGGCAAACGCCGCTATGGCAGCCATGACTTCTCAGGAGCTTCAAGAAGCGATCCAAGAACTAAGCCGGCTTGGCATCATCCATGGCTATCAGGACGGTACGTTGAGAATGCAAAACAATATAACCCGCGCCGAGTTGGCGAAGCTGGTCGCTCTGACGTTTGGCCTGGAGAGTTCGCCCGCATCGCCGGCACAAATAACCGATACCCCTCCAAGTCACTGGTCCTTCACGTACGCTGCCGCCTTGACATCGCTGGATATCATGAAGGCGGAGGACGGAGTCTTTGACCCAAGCGGATCCGTAACCAACGACGAGCTGGTGCAGATCGTGGCCAAAGTGCTGAAGCGGGATGTGAAATCCGTGCAATACTGGGCGGAGCCGTTCTTCTCCAGGAATCACAGCACCACCCGTGGGGAGGCTGCGTTCCTGCTGGATAAAGCCCGGCAGGCGATCCCTTCGGCAAATGCCAACATAACAAGCGTCCGTGCCTTAAACGCCATAACGCTGATCGTTACTTTCGATGCCCCATTGACAGCAGAAAATGAAGCATTTGCACAAGCCAAAGCGGATTTTGCCTTTACGAACGGACTTACCCTGACGAATATGCCGCGTCTAAAAACAGGCTCAATTGCGACGTATATCGTCCCAACATCCGTGCAGCAGCCAGGTACAAGCTACACACTGGCTTATAAGGGTAAGGATGCGGGAAGCTTTACCGGCAACGCCAATAAGCTTGACATGACAGAGGTAAGACAGGTTGCGAACGATACGTTTGAGCTGGAGGCTCTCAAAGAGAACGGAGTGGTTGATTACGGCTACGTCATTTCCGCCTATAGTGCCGGCCGCGGGGAGAATGCGTTCATCTTGGATGACAACAACCGGGCGGATGGGGTCGAATACCAGATCATTTCCTCCGGCCAAGCCAGAGAGGTGACGATCACGCCGGAAGGCGGACAGCCGATTACGGCCAAATACGTTCCCTTTACACAGTCCACAGACGGCAAGCAAGAACCGAAATTCCGGCTGCCTGAGGGCATAGTCCTGAAGCCGGGCATTACGTACACGGTTACATCGGATTGGGCGAATATTGCAAGCCCGACCTTTGTCGCCAAGGAGATGGCCCCGCTCCAAATCGATAAGGCCGAGGCTGCTAGTGAAACCTCCATCGTCGTTACGTTGGCGGAGGATCCGGGCGATGAATTGTTCTCCGGCCGCAGTGTGGAATTGACGGATGCCGAGGGGAATAAACGGACAGCCGCCTATAAATACTCCAGCCGTAAAGGGGCAGCAGGCGTATTCGAACTTGCGCATGGCAGCAAACTGACTGCAGGGACAACGTATGTCGTGACCCCAGTCGGTGAATGGGCCGGCGAGTCCGAGGCGGAGCTGACTGTTGCACCGTAATGGTTCGTACAAAGCAGCTTCCCCGGCCATAAATGTGTAGAAATTATTACATGACCTTGCACGCTTGAAGCGGCAGGGTCATTTTTTTTTGCAGCGTGTAATTTGCTATGTCAAAATCATGAGCTGCGATACTATCACCATTCGTTTCATTTCTTAAGGTTCAACGAGAATGGGCATATTTTTCGCCTGTACAAGCGCTTATCCTGCATATATGCAGGAAAGCTCCCGATGGCCGTTGAATATATCGGAGGACCACAATAAATCTCAGGTGTACTACAGGCACCTTTAGCCGCAGGAGGAGAACAACATGAAGTCGATCACCGTTCAAAGTCTTACGGAAAAATTTCAATTAGAAGTGCTTGCAGGAGCCAACCGTATGGATCGTTTGATCACCCGTGCGCAGACACATAGGCCGGGGCTAGAGTTTGTAGGATATTTCAACTTTTTTCCTATGGAGCGAGTGCAGGTGCTTGGGCGCAAGGAAATTAACTACTTGCTGACGCTTAGTATAGAGGAACGCAAGTTACATATCGGCAACATCGTTAAATATCATCCGCCGTGCTTTATTGTAACGTCGGGTCAGCAGGAAATCCCTTATCTGACGCTTTTCTGTAATCAAGAGGGCATTCCATTGCTGCGGACGACCGAGACCACAACGGAATTTATCGCGAAGCTCAACAGCTATTTAGTGAAGACACTGGCACCGGAGATGTCCATCCATGGGGTCTGCGTGAATGTGTCTGGGATAGGCATCCTGCTCAGGGGCAAATCCGGAATTGGCAAAAGCGAAACGGCGCATACCCTGATCCGAAAAGGACACCGGTTCGTCGCCGATGACATCGTGGTGCTGAAGAAGCTGGGGCCGACGACACTTCTCGGTACTCATAATGAGATCAGCCGCGAGTTCCTGGCGCTCCGAAGCATCGGACTGATCAATGTGGTACGTCAATACGGGCGCACGGCGTTTCAGGACGAGACGCGAATTGTGCTCGATATCGAGCTGTCGCCTTGGCAGGGGGACTCGCTTAACAATGAATTGGAGACGGTCCCTCAATTTACAGAGTACTTGGGCATCCAGATTCCGCATATCGAGGTTCAGCTTCAGCCAGGACGCGACGTTGCCGGTCTGATCGAAGCGGCGGCTAACAATTGGTATCTTAAACAGCTCGGCTACAGCGCAGCAGAAGACTTTATGAAGCGGATTGAAAATGAGATGAAATCTTGACCGGAATCGGCATTCTAATTGCACCCATTGGTAATTCCTGATATACTTTTCGCATGTTATGAGATTGGGGGTAGTACCGATGGCAATGCGAGATTGCTCATTTACTAGGAAGTGCTCATGCAAAGCCTAAATGGGGCGATACTTTGCATGGGTGAGATCGAAGGAATTCCATCGCCCAGCCTTGGATATTATCGTATCTAATAATAGGCTTTGCACCTTATTCGTTTTTTCAACAAAAATAAGGGGCTGAAGACCTATGAGTACAACATTTATTAGAAACCATCAATTCAACGTCATTAAAAAGCAAGCCGATTTCATACAGAAGACTCTGCGAACCGCCGCGGATCGGAGCGTCTTGGAAACCGTTCGATATCGTTCCGTCGTGAATATCACGGAAGCAATTCCCGATCTGACGCAGGAACAGAAGATGCTGCTGGAGGAGATCACGACCCTCGAGACGGCCAATGATTTCCAGAGATATCTTAGTGCATTGGAACCGTATATGGAGCCGTATCCGCCGATTACGGTTAAACAGATTCAGAAGCTGTTTCCTAAAAATAAGAAACTGAAAGTACCTGATCTAGGATCCATCGACTTTCGATATACGACGTATTTGAGTTGGGTGGATATCGCAACAAGCCGTTTGTTCATTGTTTACCCGTTCGAGGGGAAATTTATCGGGATCGAGGGCAGAATTACGCCGACGCACAAGAAGGGATATTGCCTGTTCTGCAATCGCCATCAAGAGCTTGCATATTTCTCGGTCAGAACCAAATCTGCTTACGCTTCACCGGATAATTTCTCTTCGGTTGGCCATTACGTTTGTATGGACAATCAAGCGTGTAATCAATGCATTACCGCTACCGGATCCTTGGAGAAGTTTATACTCTCGGTTAGTAAATAAACGTTATAAAGGGCTGCCCCGAAGGCAGCCTTTTATTATAGATCAGGCAGATGCGACAAAGCTCCAATTGACTTGATATTATCGCTCGACGTGAAGAAGGAAGGTACATTTCAGCTAGCATCTAATCGAAAATTTAATTACCAAAGCGTCCAAATCTTTCTCTTAATCTTACATAGATTATATTATCTTCACGAAAGGAGGATTTTTCATGAAAAAACACCATGATAAGGTTTTAGTGATTGTCCTCAAGCCTGGACAAAAAGTCATTGTAAAGTGTGAGAAGCACAAAAAGCGTCGCGCATAAAAAGGCAGGTGAGCCTAATCTTTATAGATTGGGCTCACCCCCTTCATATCATTTACATACAAAATCAAAGCGTACATAAAGACGGGCATATGGTTTTACGAACCGGCTCTACAACCTAAACAAAACGGCTAAGGGGAGATTATTGTAGTGGAGAAGCTGCTTAAAGAACAGATCAATTTCATTATTGAAATCGACAAGCTTAAAACGATTGAACGAAAAACCAAGATTATTCATGGGTCAAGGCTCGAAAATGATGCGGAACATACGTGGCATCTTGCAATGATGGCCCTTGTGCTGCATCAGCATTCCAACCGCTACATCGACCTCCTCAAAGTGCTCAAGATGCTCCTTATCCATGATTTGGTCGAAATTGATGCAGGCGATACATTCGCTTATGATACGGCCGGGCACAATGACAAGTTTGAGCGGGAGCTGCAAGCAGCCCAAAGATTGTTTGGCATGCTTCCGCCAGAGCAGGAAGAGGAATTCATGAATCTATGGTTAGAATTTGAGAGGAAGGAGACGGACGAAGCGAAGTTCGCTTCCTCACTCGATCGACTGCAGCCGCTTATCCATAATCATTTAAATCAGGGAGATACGTGGCAGAAATATCGGATTACGAGCGAGCAGGTCATCAATCGCAATCAAGAGATCGGGAATGGATCAAGGGCATTATGGGAAGTTGCGCAGTCCATCATCGATAGCTCGATTGAACAAGGAATATTGGCTAAATCGTAAATTCCAGGAAGAACAAGAAGGGATCGCTTGCCGAACCCCTTGTTCTTCTTTTTTAGCAGCAATGAGCGAGAATTCGGATCAGGCTATGATAGGGATACAAATTTCACATAAATGATTCCTTATCATTTCACCCGTATATCTTTCGATGACCGGTCTGTTATCCATTTGATAGCCTTTACTTTGAATAAAGGGGAGAACGTCACTCCAAGCTCTTTGTACTGCTTCAGCGGTGTGTTTGATTTTGCAAATGACATAGGTTCCGCCAACGAGCTTGCTCTCATTGATGGATCCGGCGATTTCGTAATCCTCAGAAATGACAATGCAGGCATCGTACCGGCAGTTTTCGGGAGGTGTTTCTGCGGGATGGTCTTGCGGAATTCCAAACAGGATGGCCGAGGTTGTGAGAAGCTCTCGCTCCATAGCCCACCTTTTTAATTTTTCCATCACCTGGGCATTGGCAGGGCCGTACGGTCCAACTTGTCGTACATAGGCAATGCGGTAGGTTGGAAGATGCTCGACGGACATATTCGTCATTTTTAATTTCCTTTCTCTGGTAAATTGGGTGCTGCCATTTGATGCTAACATGTTATAAAAAATATTTAAAGGAAATTATCGATGCATTTAAAAATATTTATCAGAAGTATCGATCGCTCCCCCTGCTGCTCCGAATGATTCCTAACGCATCATGTTCGTAATCTGTAATCTTGCCACGAATCGTTAAAGCAGATGACTGCTTTCCAGCAGTAGGCTCTTTATGGAAAGGATATCTTTTCGCCAAACCTTATCATTTGCATGAATGTTGTACGATAGAAGGGTACATTCAAAAATGCAGTAAGAAAGGTGGGAGAAAATGAATAAAACGATTCCTATTTTCCCTTGCAAATCGCTTGAAGAGGTGGTTGTGTTTTACGAAGCCCTTGGATTCGACGTAACCTATATGCAATCCGTTCCATATGGATATGCAGCCGTGAAGCATCGAATAGGTGAGGTGAATTTCACGAGGCAAAAAAATTATGAAAAGGAAAAATCCATTAATGGTGCTTATATCCTTGTTGAGGATGTTGAGAGTGTGTACTCTGAATTTATTTCGAATTTAAAAAAGGTATACGGAAAAGTGTTCCGTAGCGGTGAGCCTAGAATTACCAAAGTAAGCACCAACAAAGAAGATATTCGTTTTAATCTGGTTGATCCTGCAGGGAATTATCTGATTATTGGGCAAAAAAAAGAACGGGATGATCGAGGGAAATCATATTCAGCCGGTACTTCTACCATCGAAAAACGATTCTATAGCGCATATACATTAGCACATTCTAAAAACGACTATCGAACCGCGTATAAAATCATTGAGGGACTTACCGGTAAAAAAGAAGAGATGTCACAGATTTTCTATGCGAAGTTGCTCATACTAAAGCTTGAAATCGAATTTCATTTAGAGCGAGGAAAGGAAATGAATGAAACGCTTGCCGAAATCAATACGATCAATTTGAATCGAAGTGTATTTGAGCGATTACTTGAAGAGAAGCAGCGTCTTCAAGAGTTGCTGGAGGAAATTTCTCCAAAAAACCTGTGAATGGCAGGGAGGTACATATATGAAAGATCGACTTGAGCGCCAGTCGGAGAGTTTGATGAAGAAGCGGCCGGGAGAGAGCCTGACAGTTGAGTGAACAGGAGAGGAACTGATGATGAACTATAGACAATATGATCGAAATGACATTCTTCCATGCACCAAAACCTTTATGCAGGTCTTTAATGAAGAGCCGTGGAACGATGGATGGACAATGGAGCGCGCACGGAAATACTTGCAGGATTTCACCGATACGCCTGAATTTGTCGGGGTTATCGCTGAAGATGTGAGCGGGGCAGCGGGCTTTATCTTTGGCGTACGCAAGCGATGGTGGAGTGCGGATGAGTTCTTTATTCACGAAATGTGCGTGCGTGGTACCAGTCAACAATCGGGCATAGGCACCGGCATGCTTCAATTCCTGGAGCGGGAGCTTACGGCTTCCGGGGTCAGCAACATGACGCTCTTAACGAATCGGAACATACCTGCAGAATCGTTTTACAAGCGGAACGGATTCAACGAAATCGACAGATTGGTGTTTATGAGCAAGGATTTGAAATAATTCTTATATGAAAAGAGACCGTTCCCCTGATCTGCCCAAAGGGAACGGCTTTTTTATATACTCGATTAACCCGATTTGATAAGGATAAGCGTCAACGAATGCGTTAACTCGTACGCAGAACAGTCTTGGAGCACTTGAACAACTTATGGTTCCCAGATGACGGTCGGGTAGGGGAGTTGATCATAGGCGCCAGCCCAATAATAGGAATCTGCAAGTATGCGTCGCGGGAGGAAACCGATCTCGCCGCTCGGCACCGAGATGTGTTCAGAACGGGAGGTGAACATGCCTTCCGTATTTGTCACTCCTTGAACATACTTTCCAGCCATATGGGTGTATCGTCCGCTGACCCTTGCAGAAATCGGCTGCTTCGTCTCCATGTCAACGACCTGGATGGTAACCGTAGCGGTGCCTTCATTATAGGTAATGGTCATATGGTCAATGATCATGGGCTTCATTGCGGACGGAGCTGTAGTTGCAGCTGCAGCAGCACTGGGTGCTCCTTCATTGCCGCTGATGTCAACGGCCGTAATTTTGTAGTGATACGTCGTGTTTGGCAGCAGCCCGGTGTCCTCGAATGACAGAGTGTTCGATGAACCTGCATACGTATCCGGACCAATCTCGAATGCAGCATCGGTACCGCGATAGATCCGATATTCGTTCACGGCGCTGTTGTCCATAGCCATATCATAATGAATGTCGATCCGCTGGTAATCGAATGCAGACGCGGATACCCGGCTGACCAGTCCGGGAGGCTCGTTGTCTGCTGGAGGCTGCCATTTGAACCCGCCAGGCCCCCACTTGCTCGGGAAATCGACCAACGAAGCGTAGTGGTGGATCGCAATCCCGCCAAACGCAGGATCGTCTTCGAAAGCTGCGTATACCTTGTTGAGCTCCTGTTCCATATAGAGCCGACCTTCCTCATGGAAGCTGATGGTCTCCGGATCTCCGCCATCGGCAATGTCTTTCGTCTCGACTCCGATCACGACGGATTTAGGTTTACCGATCCTGGATGCATAAGCCAGCTCGTTTACGGCATGGGCAATAATGCCTGCGGAGCCTTCGGCCTGATCCCGATAATTCATGATGGAGATGTAATCTGCAGTGTCCTGAATGTGCTCGGACAACCACTTGGTCCCCCCATTCCAGGTGATATTGCCGGCATCCGCCGAAGAATCATACCATCTCGGAATGGCAGCTCCCACTGAGAGCGAAAGTCCGGACGCCGCTTTTCGTGACATGAGCAGCTTCAGCATATCCAGATACTGAATTTGGACGGAGGGCTTCGCCGTTTTGAAATCAGGCAGGATATACGGTTCGGTGTCCAGATTGATTCCGTCAAATCTGGCGGACGCTTCGGAGGCGAGATTATAATTCAATACCTGCTCGAATTCTTTGACTGCCTGTGCGTGATAACGGCTGTAAGCCCCGAAGTAGGGAGGTGCGGTACCGCCGGCAATCAAAGCCTGCACATCAAAGCCTTCTTCATGTGCCCACGTAATAAACCGCTGCACTTCATTTCGGTAATCTTCCAGCATCATGGTTCCCTGATATTTCCCGACGGCCAGATACAGCGTCTTGATGGGGCGCTGATCAAAGGCAGCGGTGTCCTTGGCCATGGCAGCGAAAGAATACCGCGCATTCGGGTTTAGCACCAGGGGATAGGAGGCATTTTCCCATATCCAGATTGCCCGGTCCTGATCGGGAAGGGGGTGAGTATCCCCGTAAGTAAGGTCTGTAACCGATTCTGGATGGAAGGGCGCCCAATCGACGGTTTCCGTTCCCGCAACATCATCCTGGTCAATGTTGGGATCATCCTCGTAAACGTCGCTAGTGACGGCAGCATGGGCAGCCGAAATACTGCCGGATGCAGTATTTCCGGTTTGCGCATAGACGGATAAGCTGTAACCTGTATTGCCGTGCGTATCGGTTGCTCTGGCTTCCAGGCTGTGGACCGGCTGCGTTAATCGACGGGTATCCCAGGTATATAAATATCCTTTCTTGGCCGGCGGAACCGGGATCCACTCGCCCCCGTCGATTCGGAGCTCGACGCGCGATATCGGATTTTTGCCATCGGCCGAAATCTGGACGTCGACTTTACTTCTTAGCCGGGTGTTCTCGGCTGGACTTACGATTTGAACTTGAGGTTTGTTAGCCGGGGGATTATCGATATTCAGATAAATCCATGGAGACCAAACTCCGTACCGGGTTACAACATCTTTGGATTTGAGGACAATTTCTATAGCCCCGTCCAGCTGAGTCGTATCAAGCGAATAAGACCAAGTCCCGCTGTCATCCCCGTCCGGATCCTTCATGTGGACGTCAGTCACCATGTTTCCGTTCACGATCAGTTCGAGATCATAGACGCCGGAGTAGATACCTGACAGCTCGGCCGTACCCGGCTGAATGGTTTGTCCATCCTGATGAGAATCAATGGTGATCATCGCTGCCGCTTTGGCAGAAGGGAGGGGAATACAGACAGCGAGCAGAATTGCCGTCAGGAACAAGAGTCCACATTTGCGAAACCTCGAGCTTTTTAACATTTTTTCACACCCTTGTCATTGAGATGTAAACGTATTGACCAACCCGGCAGCCTTAAACGCTTGATGGCAAAATCAGATACGGTCACGATTAAAGCGCTTACTTTTAAATATTACGAATAAAGAGGATTAGAACTGCCGCCGGCTATCCTTCTTCAGACGGATCACCATTTTATTCTTGAGACGGTGTAAATCGGGAGAAATTTTATGTATTCTGTCGTTAAACGGACGTTGGTGAATAGGATGTCATGTTTCCTATGAGCATTTGCGGCCCGTTTGAGTTCGTCGGCCCTAGATGTGGATTCCAGCTGAAGAGCATTTACGCCGGGGGCTCGGGTTGAGAGGATTTTCTTGATGGACAGGAGGGATGATGGATGAAATCCATCGCGATTTATAACATGGCCGAAGCGGGGCGCGACGTACGGGATGAAGTGGCAGAGGTTTTCGTGGATGGGTATTATGGTGAATTATCTTATTTCACGAAAGATCGTTCGACCCTTATTTCCGCCTTCAAAGATCTGTTTAGCTCCGAGGTCTTCTATGTGGCAGAACGCCAAGGCAGGATTGCCGGTATACTGGCCTGCTCCAACAATCGGCGGCGGGCGATGCAGGTCAAACTAGATCCGCTTCAGGACGCATTCGGCGCGCAAACGGGAGAACTGGCTTATCAAGTCATGAAAAACGAGTTTAATACCGCTTTGCCTTACGATGACGGGACGGGGTATATCGAATGTGTGGCGACTTTGACCCGTGATCGTGGAAAAGGCATTTCCTCAGCCTTGTTGAAATATGTGCTGGAGAAGCTGCCATATCGCCGCTATGTACTTGAGGTTACCGATTCCAACGAAGCCGCACATCGGATTTACTCGAAATTAGGGTTCCGAGAGTTTGAGCGGAAAGCGGAAGCGAATGCCGAAGTCGTAGGGTTTAAATACCGCATTTATATGGAGTGGACACGCGAGAAATGAACGTTGAGCTGCTCCATGAAAATTTTGAAAGAAATTGATCGACAACTATATAGCGAGTAGTATTCAAACACTTCTGCAAGCAGCCTTCGGACGCATAGGGACCTATGTGAAAGGGGGCTTTTTTATGTACCTCACTTAGTCTTTAATCCTCGCATGCTGGTATGGAGAGGAGTGTTGACGGTATACTGCATATAGGCGAAGAAGGTTATGACTAACGGGATGAACGGAGGTGACACCATGTTCGAATTGCTGATCACCATGACCGAACGGATCGGCATTATTGTTACGATCGCTTTTATCGTGACCCGACTGCGGTTTTTCCGCACGATGCTGAGTCAGGACAAGCTGTCCTCCGTTCAGCGGCTCCAGGCCGTTCTGGTATTCGGCGTACTGGGCATTGTCGGAACGTACACCGGCATTACGGTCAGTACAGAGTCGCTTGCCGTTAATAAATGGATGCTCCAGGTGTCCGAGGACGAAGCCATAGCTAACTCACGGGTGGTCGGAATCGCGATGGCCGGTCTGTTCGGCGGATGGAAAATCGGTTTGGGGGCTGGGCTGGTTGCAGGCTTGCACCGTTTCACGTTAGGCGGCTTTACCAGCCTTGCCTGCGGATTGGCGACGATGCTGGCGGGCATTCTGGCAAGCCTGTTTCGGAAAAAGAACGAGCAGATCAGCGTTTCCGCTGCTTTAATCCTCGGAGCGCTGGCAGAATCGCTGCAGATGCTGATTATTCTGCTGCTTTCAAGGCCTTTTGACCAGGCGTTGAACCTCGTCACATTTATCGGGGTTCCCATGATCGTGGCTAATGGAATCGGCTGCGCCTTGTTCCTGCTGATCATCCGATCCGTAGTCAATGAAGAACAGAAGGCAGCAGCCCAACAGGCACAAACCTCGCTCCGCATTGCACGGAAGACGCTCGGTTACATGCGGCAGGGCATGAAGCCGGAATCAGCTGAAGCGGTCTGCCGGATTCTGTTCGAGGAAGTGAAGGCAAGCGCAATCGCGATGACCGATGACAGAGTCATCCTGGCCCACATCGGCATCGGGGACGATCATCATGCGCCAGGACGCCCGCTGCAGACGGAGGTGACCCGGCATGTTATCGAGCAGGGCGACCTGCTGATTGTCGACCGGCACCAAATCCAA
Organism: Paenibacillus ihbetae; assembly: GCF_002741055.1. Taxonomy (NCBI): domain Bacteria; kingdom Bacillati; phylum Bacillota; class Bacilli; order Caryophanales; family Paenibacillaceae; genus Paenibacillus; species Paenibacillus ihbetae. Next base: position 6,017,589 of record NZ_CP016809.1, read on the forward strand.
TGCCAGATGCGGGACTGTCCGCTCGGGGCGGCGATCGTCGGGCCGCTGAAGCAAGGAGGGGAGACGGTCGGGACGCTTAAATTTTATTTCCGCAGCAAGAAGGAAATCACGCATGTTACTACCGAGCTGATGTCCGGACTTAGTATGCTGTTAAGCTATCAGCTGGAAGCAGCGCAGCTTGCCGAAGCGAAGGAGCTGGCGAGAGAGGCCGAGATCAAGACGCTTCAGGCTCAGATCCATCCGCATTTTCTGTTTAACGCGCTCAATACGATTTTGTCGCTAACGAGGATTGACGCAATGAAAGCGCGCAAGCTGCTTCGGAGCTTGTCGGATTATATCCGGCAGAACTTAACGGCAGCTGCTGCCGAGAAAGCGACGCTTCAAGAGGAGCTGCAGCATATCCGATCCTACATGAGCATCGAAGAAACCAGGTTCGAGGATAAGCTTGCGATCCAATATGAGGTAGAAGAGTCTGCTTTGCACGCTATTGTTCCTCCGCTGACGATGCAGCCGCTCGTGGAAAATTGCATCCGGCACGGCTTCAGGAACAAGACGGATGATTGCATCATTCGCATCAGGATCGCCGGCAAGCCGTCTTCCGGCGTGACCGTTTCGATCAAGGATAACGGCGAAGGAATTCCGGCTGAACGTCTGCAGCAGCTCGGTCTACAGATGATGGAATCCTCATCGGGTACCGGGCTGGCCGTGTTCAACGTCAACCGTCGTTTGACGCTAATGTACGGGGCATCCGCTTCCTTAAAGATTAAGAGCAAGGAGTCAGAGGGTACCGAGGTTGTATTTCATATACCGCCGGCGTCTTCGGCAGCTGACGATAAGTTTAAATAAAGGCAGGGATCAAGCGCATCATGACAGAACGAATCAGAACCATCATTGTGGATGATGAACGATACAGCCGCGAGGAGCTCGCATTTCTATTAAAGCAGCATCCTTCAATCGAAGTTGCGGGCGAAGCGGGATCCGGAGAGGAAGCGGTGCTGAAAACGTTGCAGCTGCAGCCCGACGCGGTATTTCTCGATGTTGAAATGCCGCTCATGAACGGACTTGCGGCGGCCGAAGCCATGCTGGAGATGAAGAAGCCCCCGAAAATCGTGTTCGCCACCGCGTATCCGCAGTTCGGGGCCGATGCCTTCCAGTATGAGGCGATAGACTATCTCCTGAAGCCCATTGACGAGGAGCGTCTGGCTGAGACGGTTCGAAGATTGGAAAAAACGATCCTATCGCCGAAGCAGCAATCGCCAGCGCCGATGAAGTCCTGCGGCAAGCTGTCGTTGGAGGAGGATGGACAGATTCATTTTATCGATCCGGATGACATTATTTTTATATCGCGAGAAGATACGTACACCAAGATTGTTACCGTCCATCGGGAGTTTCATGTGAAGACGCCGCTCAAGGAGCTGGAGGCGAAGCTACGGCTGTACCCGTTCTTTCGGATCCATAAAAGCTATATCGTTCATCTTAAATATGCTAAAAGACTCATCCCATGGTTTAATGGGGCATACCAGCTCGAGCTCAAGGGGAGCAGCGAGCTGCTGGCCGTGAGCCGCAATTACGCCAAGGCTTTTCGCGAAGCATTGGAGCTGTAGGACGACCTGCTCATACTCCTTGCATGTCAACCCGCGGTTTGTGCATCTTAATCCGTAATAACGACATGTTAATCGCAAATCGCCTCCTGCCCGCAGGAAATTCCTTATAATCGATGTAAGCGATTCCAAAGGAGGAGGCGATAGATATGATTACCTTCATCGTATCGATTTTGCTGTTAATACTCGGTTATTTTACGTATGGGAAATATATTGAGAAGTTATTCGGCGTCAAAGAGGAGCGGTCCACGCCGGCTTACGTCAATCAGGATGGCGTTGACTACTTGCCGATGAGTACGGGCAAAAACTCCTTGATCCAGCTGCTTAACATCGCGGGTGTCGGACCGATCTTCGGGCCGATCATGGGAGCCTTATACGGTCCGGTTGCCTTTCTGTGGATTGTATTTGGCTGCATATTCGCCGGAGCCGTGCATGACTATCTGACCGGTATGATCTCGATTCGCAACCGCGGTGCCCATCTGCCCGAGCTCGCGGGCAAATTCTTGGGGAAAGTCATGAAGCATGTGGTCAACGCTTTCGCAATTCTGCTCCTGATCCTGGTAGGAACGGTATTCGTCACCTCGCCGGCAAGCCTGCTTCACAACCTGATGAATGGCTCTATCAGCTTGTGGATGATTACAGTTGCTATCTTCGGCTATTATATCTTGGCAACGCTGCTGCCCATCGACAAAATTATCGGCCGCTTCTACCCGATCTTCGGTGCGCTGCTGCTGATTGCCTCGGTCGGCGTCGGGGCGATGCTGATCATCCAGAAGGCGCCGATTCCCGAGCTGACATTTACCAATATGCATCCTGACAACCTGCCGATCTTCCCGCTGCTGTTCCTGACGATTACTTGCGGAGCTTTGTCGGGGTTTCACGCGACTCAGACACCGATCATCTCGCGAACGACGCAGCGTGAGGGGCAGGGACGCAAAATCTTCTATGGCATGATGATCGCCGAAGGGATTATCGCCATGGTATGGGCAGCTGCGGCGATGAGCTTGTTCCACGGCTCGACCGGTCTGAATGAGCTTCTCGCATCAGGCGGCACAGGGCTTGTCGTAAGCGAAGTCGCGAAGGTGACGCTTGGGGCGGTTGTCGGTACATTCGCTGTGCTTGGGGTTATTGTTCTGCCGATTACGTCAGGCGATACGGCATTCCGCAGCGCGCGGATGATCATCGCCGATTATATCAAGCTGCCGCAGCTTAGCATGAAAAGCCGGCTTCTCATTGCCGTTCCGCTCTTTGTGATTTCGATAGCGCTTACGCAGATCGATTTTAACATTCTGTGGCGTTACTTCTCTTGGGCTAACCAGGCGACTGGTGTGATTGCCCTGTTTGTCGGGGCGATGTATTTGTACATTGCACGCAAAAACTTCTGGGTGGCCCTGATTCCCGGTGCGATGATGCTATACACCACGACGGTGTATATTTTGAACGCGCAAATCGGCTTCCGTTTGTCCATGAACGCTTCCTACATCGTCGGTGCAGTCATCAGTGCGGTTCTGGTGGTCGTCTTCTTTAAAGCCGCACAAAGAGCCCGAGCCGCCAAGCTTCCGCTGGAAGTGGATGTCTCCGATTTCAACAAGGCTGCATAATAGCTACAATTTTAACGGATCAAAGGTTAATCTGTAATCCATGGTTTGAAGGTACTGCAGCAGGTTAGTTACAGCCTGCATTTGCGGTGCCTTTTTGCCGTGATCGGGCATCCACTTCATCCATCCAAATACCTGTTGACATGATGCCGGGTGCATGGCCGCTTCATTCGGCCGTGAAGTCATCCGGCCTCGCGCAGAACCATCGTTCACTCCTTTGCTCCATAGGATAAGGGACTTGGACTTTTTGCAAGATGCTTCATGCAACCATCCTGACGAAAATATACATATAATCAATCCGACCGGCTCATAAAATGATGAAAGTAATGTGTAATGGTGAAAGGGGGCCGTGTGCAAGATGTTAACCCTGTTACTGTTCCTGTTTGCCGCCAGTGCTGCGGTTGCCAGCGTCGATACCACCTGCGGATTGAACGTGCTTGGAAGCCTGGATAACACAAAAGTGAACAAAGCCTCTTATGCACTCGTTTATGTGCTCTCCTGCACGCTGGGGGGCGCGGTGACCGGACTCGCGATCGGCGGTATCAATTATTTGCTGTCTCTAACCCCGCTGAATACCTCATATAATGCAATCATTATCATCATGTTTGCCGTGTTCATCCTGTTAGAGCTGTTTAATAAATCCGGACTTCTCCCAGCGGGAAATTTCATTGTGCCGTCGGAATGGATAAGGCAGGCGGGATACCGTTCTGCAGCGCTCTGGGGCCATATTTTGGGCATGGGATTTATTACGCTTCAAGCCGGCGTCCTGTTCCACGCCTATGTGCTATTATCGATATTTGCGCCGGCCTGGTGGTTGAGTCTTCTGGCGGGAATATGCTTCGGATTCGTACGGGGCACTGTATTTAGTCTCCCCCTGATCCGGTCCGTCGTCCACATGCTGCTGGAAAAAAGATGGCTTAAGCGCACCTTGCTCAGCGCCGTGCGTTTAGTCGTTTCTTACGTGCTGCTGACCGGATCCATCTTATGGATTCTCCTGTCCTAATTTAAGAAGGGAGGTTGCCGTTCCGATGTATGAATTTGCCGCTATTTCCTCCACCTTCCCCATGCTGTTGTCGGTCACCGGCTACATCTGGAGTGCCTTCTTCGGGGATCCGGATCGATTCCCCGGCAGTCCCCGTTTGCACGCGCTGCTTGTATTGCTGCAGTTCCTTACCGTAACCATGGTTTACGGATATCCCTCATCCATGAGCTTTGTTTTGCTGTCGGTCCTGTATTTTACTCAGGGGATCGGCGTGGTTTATTACATACGGAAGAAAGGAAGGGTGGACTGCGGCTGTCTCGGTCCGCAATTTCATTCCCGACTCGGATGGCCGCTCATTGCGGTTAACGGGTTAATGGGAATGCTCAGCTGGGGTTGGAGCCATCCGTCGTGGTTTATCTATCCGGAAGCAGTCGCGCTGAACGGATTTCTGCTGGAGGGCATGCTGCTTCTCGTATCGCTGCTTGTCATCGTGGGCATTCCGGATGCCGTGCATGCCATCCGGATATACCGCGAGCTCGCTGCCCCGCATGCTCCGTACATCAAACCTAGGTAAAGGAGGACGTGATGAACACGTTTTTTTGGATATCCTATATTATTCTATGGCTCCTCGTTGTGCCGTTGGTTCTGCTTAACCTGGTCTTGTTCAGGCAGCTGGGAATCATGGTGATGGGAACTGCGCGGGGGGTGAATCAATCCGGCATTCCGGTCGGTCGCAAGCTTCCCGAAGCTATCACCACCGATCTGCAAGGGGGCTCCTGGTCGACGAGCCGCTTGGCCGGCACCTCAGCCATCCTGTTGTTCGGATCGCCGACCTGCAAGGAGTGCGCCCATATTATTCCCGATTTTACCCGAATTGCGAAGAAGCACCAGGTTAAGCCTGTCCTTCTGTTATTCTCGTCCGCTGAGCAAGCGGCGTCTTATGTCTCGACGATCGGCTATGCGGATGAAGCCGTCCTGGTTACCCCCGAGCTGGCCCGGCAGCTGGACGTCCAAGTAACGCCTTATGCATATGCGGTTGACGGCAGCGGCGTCATCAGGCACAAGGGGCTGGTCAACAGCCGCGAACAGCTGGAAGCCTACGTGAAGGCAACCAAGGCTTCCTGAATACGAGGTGATAAGTATGTGGCGCAAGCCTGCAAATAAGGATGAAGAAGCGCAGACGGTAATCAGCCGTCTGACCCGGAAAGCCAATCGAATCCCAATCTTGAACCGGTTCGCGCAAAAAACGGCGGAGCTGCTGGCAAGAATCCTCCTGAGGCCAGAGGAGAAGCTTGTTCGCATTTCCTTTGCCGCCGGTCCATGCCGCCCGCCTCACGGTCAGTATTGCAGCGGCTGCGGAGCAGATGCTTCATGCCCGCCCGATTATATCATCTGCACGCCGAAATCGGTTATTACAGACTGCAAAGGGCTGTGTCCTTATCCGTCCGGCTGGTGGTATACAAGCGATCCGCCCGGACAACGGGCCAAATGCCAGGATTGCATCTCGCAATATGTTCACCCCGAATTCGGCATAAAAGGCTGCTACCAAGGGGCTCATATTTATGGAAGATATATTATTTGCGCATGCAGATCGACATTTACGTATTAGTGCCATTAGCCAGCTGCCAATTCCCAATCATGAATTAAAACAACCCGGTTCGTCGAAATGCATGGCGTCGTGATGGGATGCCGGCACGCCCAAATCAACAAGAGCCGCAATCCTTATTTTTGGCTGCTTTGTCCGCGCTTTAAGGATATAATTGGAGTAACAGTGAGGGGTATGAACGTTACCATTCATCGTGAGCTGATGAAGGGAATAAGGAGAGGGACTGATGGCGGGCATTGAGATCCGGAGACCCGGGCACGATGATGTCGAGACGCTTGCGCTTTTTTTTCGAGTCGTTGTAACCGATACGTTCGCCAAGGAAGGCTTGGCGGAAATGGAGGAGGATATCGAACAGGAAATCGAATCGAAAATTCAATACTTGCATTGGGATCTGGATTCAGGAGGCGAACATCGGTATTTCCTAATTGCCCTGAATGAAGGCCATGTCGTGGGTACGATCGAATACGGGCCGGCCAACGCCATGATCCGGCAGCACGCTCCATGGAACATGCAGGACATCATGGAGGTGGGTACCGTATTCGTTCACCCTGACTATCAAGGCAGGGGAATCGGAAGCCTGCTCTTAAACGTCATTTGGTTGTCGATGATGGAGCGGGGATACCGGGAATTTTGCCTGGACAGCGGATATTCTGCGGCCCAAAGCATTTGGAAGAAGAAGTTTGGAGAACCCGATGTTCTCCTGCAGGATTATTGGGGCGAAGGCCTTCATCATATGATCTGGAGAAGACCGATTGCTGTAAAGCCTGAATAACCAGGCTTTTTATTATGGCTTAATCAATGGCGCACAAGATTATTCGTGAAATTGATCACATAAATTTGTGGCGATTCCACTGGAATCTGGTGTGTGAGCGTCCCCGAACGGGTGTACAATAGATAGCAGCACCATACAGGATCATCCTGTCAGAATGAATGGAGCGAAGGGGGTGGAGAAGGTGCGTATTCTGCTCCATGATACGAGTGAGGTTCATGAATTGAAAGTATACGATACAGAGGAGTTAGACGGGGTGAAGGGACGTTTCCGCGTGCTTGAATTCTCCGATCAGGCTGTGCAGGGCGTTCTGGATCTGAACGATCCGGAGCGGATCGTCTTTGAGTACCCGAGAGCGATCATTCACCTGATCGATGCCAATCATTCGGATTTCGAGGACATGTTCCTGATCGGGCACGGCATCGGGACGATCGCCCGCCATTATGCGAACAGGCGGATAACGGCAGCCGAGGTGGACAAGCGGGTGGCGGAGCTGGCCCGCACCTTTTTCGGCAGCGAAGCTGAATCCGTGAGAATTGGCGATGGGCGCGAGCTGCTGGAGAGGGAAGCTCAGGATACTTTGGACGTTATTATTGTGGATGCCTTTACGAAGGAAGGAACGCCGCGGCATCTGGCTTCTGCGGAATTTTTCATGATGGCGGCAGATAGGCTGCGTGATCAGGGTATTATGATTATGAACCTGATTGGACGAGGAACTACGGACCCTTATATCCGTGCGATCCACACGACGCTCTATACGGTGTTTTCCTATACGAAGGCATTTCGTCTGTCCGATCGCCGCACAGATATTCAAAATATCATTCTCATCGGAGCCGCGCGCCCTATTCTGTATCAGGAGCGTCATATGGCCGGCTTCCGGGAGGCAACTCTTGAGCAGGGCTATGTGATAACGGATCGTCCGTAGGAAGGGATGGAATACATATGGAATATGTTTTGCTGGTGCTTGTCGGAATGCTGGCCGCGGTGAGCGGGGCGATTGCCGGCCTTGGAGGCGGATTTATCATTGTGCCGGTACTGGCCCTCATGTATACAATGCCGGTGTCCCAGATATCGGGCACATCAATGGCCGTTCTGTTCGTCAGTGCGATCTCCAGCACATGGGCCTACGCGAGGCAAAAACGAATTGATTACCGGAGCGGCCTGGCGTTCTCGGTAGCCATGATACCGGGCTCTGTGCTGGGTGCCTGGACGACAAGCATTGTGGGGAGCCGTGTTTTTTTTGTAGCGCTTGGACTCTTCCTGATGCTGATGGCGGTTGTGATCAACTTCAAGCCGACCCAGAGCCGGGGCGGCTTCCTCCGGCCGACGGTGACAAGAAACTTCATCGATGCCTCCGGCGTTGAGCATCGCTATGCGTTCAATTTGTGGTTCGGCTCGGGGGTTGCGTTTTTTGTCGGTTTCATCTCCAGCTTGTTCGGCATCGGCGGCGGCTCGGTAATGGTGCCTACGATGATCCTGTTCCTGGCCTTTCCGCCGCATATCGCCACCGCAACGTCCATGTTTTCAATTTTGCTTTCCTCGCTGGTGGGAACCATCTCTCATGTCGTGCTCGACCATGTGTTATGGGGGACGTTCATTTGGCTTGCGATCGGAGCGCTGGCCGGGGGCCAAATCGGTGCCAAGCTTGCCTCCAAAATACCGGGGCTCGTCATCGTGCGGATATTGTCGGTTTGCTTGTTCATCGTGGCGATCCGGCTGATGTTTAAAGGATAGAGCGTCCGGGTTCATCGCGTTGAGCCCATTTACTTTTGTTTCAGCCAACCGGGTGATCTGGTTGGTTTTTTTTCTATGCTTAGCGAAGTACATATCAGGGATCAGCTGGATTTTCACGAAAACTGTATACGTCTAGACAATTATCAAGGTGCCGAGTGGAGTTGGTAAATGAAGGAGAAGCAAAGTAAAAAGATGAACGTTGTAACGGAATGCACGCCATTCCATAATGAAAGCGTAACCAAGTACAGATCTTGAATCCATTGGAACGGGGGATGCAAATGCAAAAAAGGAATTCAGTATGGCGGAGAGCGATATCCGTATTATTCATGGCGTCACTCCTGCTCTCGGCCTGCGGAGGCAGCGGGTCCGGCAGCGGCAGCTCAAACGAAACGGCCAAGACCGATCCAAGCACCGTAGCAAATGACGGCCCTTTCGGCAAATATGATCCGCCAATCGAGGTATCGTTCGTAAGGGATCTTAGCGACGTCGTGGAAAATAACGTGCTGGGCGTGCTTAAAGACGAAACGATCGACAACAATCGATGGACGCAATTGTATGAGCAGGAGCTTGGCATCAAAGTCAAGTACAAATGGGTGGTCAAAGGCAGTCCAACCTCCGACCAATACCTGCAGAAAATTAACGTGACGCTGGCTTCGGGCGACCTTCCGGACGTGATTCCGGTCAACGCCACCCAGCTCAAGCAATTGGCGGATTCGGACCAAATCATGGATATGACGGAACTTTACGAAATGTACGCTTCCCCGATGACGAAGGAAGTGCTGCTTCAAGAAGGGACGAGTGCTTTTGACGCCGCGACGTTCGACGGAAAACTGATGGCAATTCCTCAACTGGAATCCTCGATCGAGCGTTCCATGTACATCTGGATCCGGACGGACTGGCTGGAGAAGCTGGGACTTGCGCCGCCGAAAACGATGGCTGACGTGCTGGCCATATCGAAAGCGTTTACGGAGAACGATCCGGACGGGAATGGTGTGCAGGATACGTACGGACTTGGCGTTACGAAGGATTTATGGGGGGGCGCGATGGGGCTTGAGGGATTTATGGCCGGCTATAATGCCTACCCTAACATTTGGATCGAGGATGACTCCGGCAAGCTCGTCTTTGGGAGCATCCAGCCGGAAGTGAAAAAGGCGCTTCAGGTTTTGCAAGAGATGTCCAAAAACGGTCAGATCGACCAAGAGTTCGGTATCAAAGACGGAGGCAAGGTTTCGGAGCAAATCTCGGCCGGCAAGATCGGTATGGAGTACGGCGAGCAGTGGAATTCCATTTGGCCGCTTCAGCTGAACCGCGATAACGATCCGAATGCGCAGTGGCAAGCGTTCCCGATCGTATCCGAATCGGGGGAAGCACCGAAGGTGCCGCTCAAATTCAGCACCACCCGATTCTTCGCCGTCAAGAAGGATGCGGCCCATCCGGAAGCCGTCATCAAAATGTTCAATCTGCATCTCGAGAAAAACTGGGGGAAAACCGCCGAATTCGATAAATACTTTGCGCCGCCGGAAGCCGAAAGCGTGTGGCAGCTGTCTCCGGTCACGCCGTATCCGGTCATGAAGAACGTGGATGCATTCCGGGAAATCGATGCGGCGCGCAAGGCCGGCGACTTCTCGAAGTTAACCGGAGAGGCCAAGACGATCCAGGAAAAACTGGAGGCTTACGAATCGGGCTCATCCGACGGCTTTGCGCTATGGGGCTGGGAACGGATATACGGGGAACAGGGCTCCATGGGAATCGCCGACCAATACGATAAAAACGACCAATTCCTGCAGGAAAAATTCGTCGGCGCTCCGACGCCGACGATGGTCGAGCGCAAGACGACGCTCGAAAAAATGCAAAACGAGGTTTTCGTCAAGATTATTTTAGGCGAATCCATCGACACCTTCGACCGGTTCGTAGAGGATTGGAAAAAGCTCGGCGGGGATCAAATCACGCAAGAAGTCAACGAGTGGTACGAACAGGCGAAGCGATAATCCGGGCCGGAGGGAGAACCTTGTCGTTACTCCCTCCGAACCTGTTACCTACGAATTGGAGGTTCACGAATGAAAGCGAAATGGCGAAGAGAGCTGCCGCTCCATGTGATGATATTGCCGGGATTGATTCTAATCGTTTTATTTTCGTACATTCCGATGGCCGGCATCACGATCGCGTTTCAGAGGTTTATCCCTGCCAAAGGCCTCTTCGGCGATCAGCAATGGGTCGGATGGGACAATTTCGAGTATGTGATGAGCCTGCCGAATTTTACGCAGGTTTTATGGAATACGCTGTTTATTTCGAGCTTCAAGCTCATTTTGGGGCTCATTGTTCCAATCGTGTTCGCCGTCCTGTTGAACGAACTCAAAAACAATGTGATCAAGCGATCGGTCCAAACGGCCATTTACTTGCCTTATTTCCTGTCCTGGGTCGTGCTTGGCGGCATCCTGATCGATATCCTTTCCCCGTCGGGAGGCATCGTCAACGGGTTTCTCGGCCTGCTTGGCATCCCCAAGATCTTTTTCCTGGGCGATAACGAATGGTTTCCGTTCACGCTCATTGCTTCCGACGTGTGGAAAAACTTCGGGTACGGCACGATCGTGTACTTGGCCGCGATTACGGGGATCGATCCGGGGTTATACGAGGCGGCAACGATCGACGGGGCGAACCGTTGGCGGAAAATATGGCATATCACGATTCCGGGCATGCGCATGGTAATTGTCCTGTTGTCGGTGTTAAGCCTGGGACAGCTGCTGAATGCCGGCTTCGATCAGGTGTTTAATTTATACAGCCCGCAAGTGTACGAAAGCGGAGACATTCTGGATACGTTCGTTTATCGGATCGGTTTGCTTGATGCCCAGTACGGGGTGGCGACGGCGGTCGGATTTTTTAAATCGGTCATATCGCTCACGCTGATATCGGGCTCCTACTTTTTGGCTTATCGGTTTGCGAAATACCGGATATTTTAAGGGGGGGAAACGATGCAGCAACGATTGGTGCCATCTTCGGCTGAAGGGGGCCGTATCCGGCAAAAAAGGCGGTTTGAGTGGTTTTCCCTGATCAATGCCATTTTCTTGATTTTGATCTCGCTGATTTGCGTTCTTCCTTTGATTCACATCATTGCGGTTTCCTTTAGTTCCAGCGCGGCGGCTTCGGCGGGATATGTGAAGCTGTGGCCTGTCGACGTGACGCTGGCTTCCTACATGTATACGGCAAGCCGCCACGAGTTTTGGGATTCGATGCTGGTGTCGCTCACCCGGATCGGTTTGGGGACTCCGCTTAATTTGCTGCTGACCGTGTTGATTGCCTACCCGTTATCGAAAGAGACACGTTCTTTTCGGCTTCGGAGCGCGTACGCTTGGATCTTTTTCATCACGATGCTGTTTAATGGCGGCCTGATTCCTTGGTATTCAACGATAAAAGAATACGGCATGCTGGATACGATATGGGCATTGATTTTGCCGAGCGCGGTTCCCGTGTTCAGCGTCGTTCTGCTGCTTAATTTTTTCAGGGAAATTCCGAAGGAGCTTGAAGAGGCGGCGCTCATCGACGGAGCAAGCCACTGGCGGACCATGTGGTCGATATTTGTCCCAATATCCAAGCCTGCGCTTGCCACGCTTGCTTTGTTTTCCATGGTTGAGCACTGGAACAGCTGGTTCGACGGACTGCTGTTGATGGGAGACCCGTCCAATTATCCGCTGCAAAGCTATATTCAAACGATCGTAATCCAGCAAAACCTGTCGAATATGTCGAGGGACGATATGCTGAATTTGGCGCTGATTTCGGATCGGACATTGAAATCGTCGCAGATCTTTCTCGGCTCGCTTCCGATTATTTTGGCATACCCGTTCTTGCAGAAATATTTCGTAAAGGGCATCGTTCTCGGAAGCGTGAAGGGCTAAGGACACAGCGCAAGTCGATGTTGCCCGACATAAGTCTGGCTGTCCTGACGAAATGTAGGCTATAATCGAATAAAAAATGCTGGGGGCAATGCCATTGATGTTCCGACGGGACTTTTCGCTGCGCAATACGATATTTCTCCGGTTGATCGTGACGTTTCTGCTCATTATGGTGCCGATTCTGTTATTTGCCGTGTATCTTTACCATTGGAACGTGCAAACGGCCAGCTCCGACATTACCAAGACGGCCGCGGCGCAATCCGAATTCTACCTGACCGATCTGGAAAACGAAATCGAACGCATGAAAATGCTGCAGTACAGCCTGCTGGAGGATGATAACCTGAATGAACTGGTCCTGACCTGGGAGACGATGGCGACGATCGCCCGTACCGAGAACATGAATTCGTTGATCAAGCGGCTGTATACCGTTCAGAACAGCAGCATGTATATCAAGGATGTCAGTGTTCATATTGCGGCGATCGGCCGCACGATTTCAGCCGGCGATGGGGTGCGTGAATTCAGGACTGAACGCTTCAGGGAAATCCGTTCCGTCTTTGGCAGCGGCTCTCAGCTCATTGAATGGAACGGAGGCTTGTTCCTTGGCGCCATGAAACAGCGGGGAATCAAAGGGGCAGAGCCGCTGTTCACGGTCGAGATCGAGCTGGACGAGCAGCGGCTGCAGGAAGCGCTCGCTCAATTCAATACGTACCCCGGCAGCGGAACGCTGCTCCTGTCGGACAGCGCCAAGGTTGCCGTCGCGAACGGGACAGGGGAGCTGGCTAACGTCAGCCTCCCCCTTTTCCTGCGGGAAATCCCGGGGCTCCTGAAGGACACTCCTTCGCGGCTGACGGTAAACGGGAACCAGTACTATGCCGTGCAGGCGCACTCGCCGGAGCTAGCGCTGTCGATCTATCGTTTCATTCCCGAGAAGGTCGTACAGAAGCCGCTGAGCAAGTTCTATAAATGGGCATGGGGATTTGCCGCAGCCGCGCTGGGGATATTTGGCGTTTTTGCGCTGTCTACCTATAAATTCATCCACAAACCTATGCTGGCTTTAGTTAAAGGCTTCAGAAGGATCGAGCACGGGGATCTGAGCATCCATATCGCCCATGAATCCAAGGACGAGTTCAGGTACTTATACGGCAGGTTCAACCAGATGGTGGACAATCTGCGCTCTTTGATCGATCAAGTCTACAAGCAGAAAATCATGACGCAGCGGGCGGAGCTGAAGCAGCTGCAATCGCAAATCAACCCGCACTTTTTATACAACAGCTTTTTTATCCTGAATACGATGGCCAAGACGGGAGATACGGAACGGATCGAACAGTTTACGACGCTGCTCGGGGAGTATTTCGAATTTGTGACGAGGAATGCATCGGATTTGGTTGCATTGGAGCAGGAAGTTCATCATGCGAGAATGTATGCAGAAATTCAAGAGCTACGGTTTTCGAGAAGGATTCAGGTACGCTTTGATCCGCTGCCGGATGAGCTGCGGCCGCTTCCCGTGCCGCGGTTGATCGTTCAACCGATCATTGAAAACGCATTCAAGCACAGCCTAGAAAAAAAGACGAAGAATGGTTTGATTGTGGTGCGATTCGAAGGGGCGGACGGCCAGGCTCGCGTCATCGTGGAGGATAACGGAGACCGGTTGACGGACGAGGCGCTGGAGCAGATCCGGAAGTCCTTGTATGAGGAACAGGACCAGGCCGAAACGACAGGGATGGTGAACATTCATCGCCGGATCCGCATCACATTCGGGGAGGGTGCCGGATTACGGACAGAACGTAGCGAGCTTGGGGGGCTTGCCGTAACCATACTTCTTGGCGATGGAGGTGAACCGTCAAGTGTATAGAATGTTGATCGTTGACGACGAAGAAATTATCACCGATGGGCTGGCGGATATTTTCGGAAAATTGAACCTTGACCTGGACATCTACAAAGCCTATTCGGGGCAAGAGGCGCTGGAACTGTTGAACCGGACGCGGGTCGATGTCGTACTATCCGACATCTGCATGCCAGGCATGGACGGCCTGGAGCTGATGGAAACGATACGTCTCAATTGGCCGCAGTGCAAAATCGTGTTCCTGACAGGGCATAACGACTTCAATTATGTCTATCAAGCGATTCAAGAGCCGGACGTGCAATACGTGCTCAAAAACGAAGGCTACCCGAAATTGATCGCGGCCGTCGAGCGAGCGCTCAAGGAACTGGAAGAGGCGCTGCGGGCGAATGATCTGATCCGGCGGTCGAAAGAGCAGCTGGATACGCTGGAGACGCTTGCCCACGGGGACTATTTTCGAAATTTGTTATTCCACGACGTGCTCTTCGAACGGGAATTGGAGGAAGACTTCAGGCGTCTGCAAATTCCCTTGGATGCGTCCATGCCGATTCTGATCGGGCTGGGCAGCGTAACGTCTGGCGGGTCCGCGGAGAGATCCCCCACGTATGTCGACCGTCGGGAGACGGCGCTTGCGGTTAAGTTTCTGGCAGAGGCTTTCCTGGCAGAGCGGACAAGCAGCATCGGATTCATCGATCGATACGGGGATCTGATCTGGCTCATCCAGCCCAAGCGGTGGAGCGGATCGGAATGGACGGACGCTTTCGCACAGACGGTCATGTTTCTGGAGGGAACGTTCGAGCTGGTTCAGCAATCCTGCCTGGAATCGCTTGACGCGTCGGTTGCCGTGACACTATGCGGTGAGGCATTCGCCTGGGAAGGACTGCCTGCCATGTACGATAAAATGAGACGGTACCAGCATGATCGGACCGGTGACGGAACGCGGATGGTTCAGAAGGTGTTTCCAAGCGAGGAATCCGCGCCGTCCGCTATGATCCTTAACAGATCCTTGCGCGATAAGTTCGAGGCGCTGGCCGTCCATTTGGAAGCCGGCAGAAGAGAGGAGTTCATGGGGCTGTTCGATGACTTGACCGAACCGGCAGCTTACGAACTCGAGCGGGGAGATCCCAATATGACGGAGCTTTGCTATACGGTTGCGCTTGTGCTTCTGTCTTACATCAATCGGTGGGAAATCCGTGAGATCGGTTCGTTCGGCCTGATGAAGCTGGAAGACTATCGTTCGTGGAGGGAAGCCTTCGGTTATTTGAAAGGCGTTGCTGACGTTTTGTTTTCCCTCCGGAAAAGCGGAGAACAGAAGAGGGCTGCCGGCGTCATTGAAAAAATTTGTTCATTCATTGAACAAAACCTCAGCGAGGATCTGTCCCTTGTCAGGCTGGCGGATGAATTTCATTTCAATCCATCTTACTTATCAAGGCTGTTTAAGCAGGAAAGGGGCGTCAATTTATCGGATTATATGGACGAACTCAGGATCCGCAAAGCGAAGGAGCTTCTGAAGAGGGAAGAACTGAAGATAGCCGAGGTCGGTGGTTTGATCGGATACGAAATGCCGCAATCGTTTACCCGTTTTTTTAAAAAATGGACCGGCCTGACGCCGCAGGAATACCGAACCGTCAGGCTAAGCCGCGATGGAGCGCAATAAGCGCAGCGACCAGGCGTATGGTCAGGCAGCAGTCCTTGGATAACCCAAGGACTTATTTGCATTGGGCAGGCAGATTAGGAGGCGACCATCTTACGATATTCGTTCGCGCTTACGCCGGTATAGGATTTAAATCGCTTATAAAACCAGTCGATTTCGGTATAGCCCACCTCATTCGCAATTTCGTAAATCTTCAGATCCGTTTGCTCCAGCAGCATTTTCGCTCTTTCCATGCGCTGAATGAACAAATATTCGTTAAAGCTCATATTTTCATGGTTTTTGAACTTTTGGCCAAGATAGGAGCGGTTGAAATGGAATTTGCTTGAAATGTCTTTGAGCGTAATATTTTCGTGCAGCTTTTTCCCCACATATTCCTTGACCCTGTGAATGACGTCATCCTCAGTGCGGCGTTGGTTCGCGTTAACAGCAGCTACGCTTTTCACCAGTTCTTCAGCCGGCAACGTGCTGGGTACGTAATCGCTTACCTGCAGCTGCAGCGCTTTGCGGATGAAGGCAAATTCCATGGTATCCTCGACAACAATGATGGGCAAACGGCTTATCCTCCGGATCCGGCCGCACAGCTCCAGCCCTTTCTTTGGGCTGCCGTTCATGTTGATAACCGCCAGTGAATAGCCGTTTTTCTCAATCCGATGCAGCGTTACCTCAGAATCATCATCGCAGATTTCCATGTTCATCCCGCATTTGCCCCAATCCTGCAGGCGAAGCGTATCATCGGAGCAGCAGCCCAGATTGATATACAGTAACTTAGACATGATGACTCCCTCCCCATATATTGCGATAAGCGGAATATCCATTAAATTGGTTACGTTTACATTATGTTGTCCGGCGCCCCTTTTCCACAATGTGCTTTTCTTTGCATTGCTAACCGTTCTTTACTTCTTGCAAAGCTTGGGTTGAAAAAGATCGGCGGACAAGCCGTTGCAGGAGACTGCCTTCTAGCGTTTCAGGGGTAGAATATCCCGATTTCCCCAGGTTGTTGCATGGAAATGTAAGCGCTAAACTTTGGATGAATCTGGACCAAACATCAAACGTTGAGGGGGATTAAAGATGCGTGTTCGCAAATTAATGGTTCTGTTATTAGGATTGGTTCTGCTGCTTGCAGCCTGCAGCGGTGGCTCGGGTAACCCAAGCAGCGGCACCCAAGAAACCGTGGAATCGGAGACGAATAGCGGCACTGAAAACGAGACGTCGAAGGAACCTGGCGAGACGGGGAACAACGGCGAGGAGGAAGAGGAAGTTTACAGAACGCCGGAAATGGATTTCGATTTAGGCGGTAAGACGATTAAGGTTGTTTCTTGGTGGGATATGACGATTCCGGAGGATACCCCGGACAATATTCAGCGCAAGAAGAACCTTGAAGACCTGATGAAAAAGCATAATTTTAAAGTGGAGTACGTGGCCATCGACTACGGCGAGTACCAAGAGAAAGTTACCGCTTCCCTGCTCGCTGGTGAGCCGATCGGCGATATCGTTCGCCTTGGAAAAACCTATACGGTGCCTACTTTGGTTAAACAGGATCTGCTCTGGCCGATTGACGAATACACCAAAAATCCCGTTGCCTTTAACCAAAAGGTTACAAACGAATACTACACGTATGAAGGCAGGGGATACGGATTCACCGAAAATCAAGCAAATCTGGTTCAAGGCATCTTTTACAATCGTACACTTATGAACCAGCTTGGATTAAAGCCGCTTCAAGAGTACGTGAACGAAGATAACTGGAATTGGGAAACATTCATACAAGTGGCTAAAGAAGCCAACAAAGATACGAACAACGATGGCAAGCTGGACACTTGGGGGCTAGCAAACTCCTCGCTTATGGATCATGCATTGTATTCCAACAATACGGGTCTGACCAAAGAAGATAAGCAAAATCTCGATGATCCTGCAACACTGGATGCACTTAATTTCATATCCCGAATTGCTACCGAGAAAATAGCAAGACCGACCGAGGGCGGCGATTGGACGGAGCCAGGCCAATTTTTCCGTCAAGGCAATACATTAATGTACGCCGGTGCCCTCCATGAGTTGAGCGGCATGCAGACGGATATGCCGGATTACGACATCGGTTTCGTACCTTTTCCGAAAGGGCCGAACGCAACGGAGTACCACTCTGCCGAAGCACTCTTCCAGGCGCTTACCATTCCGAAAGCGGTCGAAAATCCGGAACAGCTGCTTTATATCTGGGAGAAAATCAACGACATTGATTCCGTATACGACTATCCGGACCAAGCCTCGTACGAAACGCTATTCTCGAGCGAAGACGACTTGAATAACGCCAAAATGGTGGCGCCAAACATGATGATTCTTGACCACCATACATTCCCGAATTTGAAGTACTACGATTTCGTCGGCGAGCTGAATGAAGGAATATCCGTTTCCACCGTTGTTGAGAAATACAAGTCAACGTTCCAAGCGGCTATCGACGAAGTATATGGTAAGTAACCTTGAACATTAGCCGAAGAACCGATCGTCCCTGCGCAGCGCATTGCTGCGGCAGGGACTGTCATTGGATGGATTAACCGTATGGGAGGGAGAGAAATTGAACACCAGGAAGAAGCGTTTCGGTAGCGCCATACTTGTCATCGTCCTATTTTTTTTGTCTCTATGGGCCTTCTACCCTTCGAAATCGACAAACCAAGGCTTCGTTCAAGCGATCTCCGACTTTGAAGCGGTCATAGAAACGGAGGGGCAGGACGGGTACAGCCAGTATTTAGACGCTCATGCATCGGCGAGCCGCCCGGACCGCATCGTCCGCATCGAAGGCGAGTCCTTTGTATCAACCTCCGGGGAGGGATTCGAGATCGCGGAGAAATTACACGGCTCCGAAGGGAAATCCGTGATCACGCCAGAGGTTGGCTCCATCTCATGGGACGTGAACGTGGAAGAACCGGGCTTATACCATGTCCGGATCCGATATTATCCGATTGAAGGGAAGAGCTCGGCGATCGAAAGGCAATTCTCTATCAATGACAAGGTGCCCTTCAAGGGAGCGGATATCGTGCTATTCGACAGAGTATGGGGAAACCGGGACGAGGAAATCAGGCAGGATAACCGCGGAAACGATCTGCGGCCAAGGCAGATCGAGCAGCCTTCCTGGCAGCTTGCGCCGCTCTCCGATCGGTACGGCTACTATGATGAGCCGTATTCCTTTTATTTTGACAAGGGCAAGCAGAAGCTTACGCTAACGTCCTTGCGGGAGCCGATGGCGATTGATTATATCGAGCTGTACCAGGATCATGCCTTGAAAACATACGAGGAGCTGGCGAATGAATATGAGTCCGGGGGCTTGGAGCCGACCCGGGATCAGTACATTCTGATTCAGGCGGAGGATGCCAAGCGGAAATCGTCGCCGACCTTGTATCCTACATCCGACAGATCCAGCCCGACCGTTGAGCCGTACGACGTTTCCAAAATCAGAATCAACACCATCGGAGGCGTTAACTGGAAGCTGCCGGGGCAATGGATCGAATGGGAGTTCGAGGTGGAAGAAGACGGTTTGTACCAAATCGCCTTGAAGCAGAAGCAGGACCAGCTCCGGGGCGTATTTGCCACACGAAGCCTTATGATCGACGGGGAGTTTCCCTTTGAGGAAATGAAACGAATCCGCTTTCATTATGACCGCGATTGGCAAATGAATGTGCTGGGCGAAGAAGAACCTTATTTATTCCATTTCACCAAAGGGACGCATCGGATCCGAATGATGGTGTCTCTCGGCGAGATCGCGCCGCTCTTGCAGACGATTGAATCCAGCGTGCTGGAACTGAACGAAATGTACCGCAAAATACTAATGATCACCTCCAATACGCCGGATCCGTTCCGGGATTATCAATTGGAGAAGCGGATTCCGGATATGGTGGAGGTGTTCACCGAGCAGGCCGAAATCATTCAAAGCGTGGCCGATTACCTGGAAGAAGCGACAGGCGAGCGAAGCGACAAGGTGGCCGTTCTGCATTCAATGGTGCACCAGCTGAACGAGCTCGCCGAAAATCCCGAAACCGTCGCCAAGCGCTTGGACACGTATAAGGTGAATGTGGGCGGTCTCGGAACCTGGATGCTGCAGATAAAAGAGCAGCCCATCTCGCTTGATTATCTGATCGTTCATTCGCCGGATCGCAAGCTGCCCAAACCGGACGCGTCGTTTTTCGAGGTCGCGGGCCATGAGTTAGGCGCTTACGCAGCTTCGTATACGGAAGATTATGACACCATCGGGAACGCCGGCGATGAAGAGGATGCCATTACCGTGTGGATAACGACCGGACGCGATCAGGCGCAAGTACTGAAAGCATTGATCGACGACACGTTTACGCCTGAGTCGGGTATTCCGGTGCATCTCCGGCTTGTTCCGGGAAACATCCTTCTGCCAGCCACGCTTGCCGGTGAAGGTCCGGATGTCGCCATGCAAATCGGCGAGGACGTGCCGGTCAACTACGCGATGAGGGGGGCTGCAGCCGATTTAACGAAATTCGATGATTTCGAAGAGGTGGTCACCCGATTCCGCGACAGCGGGCTGGAGCCGTACAAATATAACGGCGGGGTGTACGCCTTGCCTGAACAGCAGACCTTCCCGATGTTGTTCTATCGCAAGGATGTTTTGGAGGAACTCGGCTTGAAGCCGCCCGCGACCTGGCAAGAAATCTATGACATGATTTCCGTGCTTCAGAAGCACAACATGCAATTTTATTTGCCGCTGGAAGCCACCAACGCAAGCCTGGTCCCGAATGCGACGTTCGCCATGCTGCTGTACCAGAACGGCGGGCAGTTTTACCGCGATAACGATACGAAGAGTGCACTCGACTCGGATATCTCCATGGAGGCATTCAAGAAGTGGACGCAGTTCTATACCAGCTACAAGTTCCCGCTGCAAGCGGATTTCCCGAACCGTTTCCGGACCGGGGAAATGCCGATCGGGATTGCGGATTACACGACGTACAACATGCTGACGGTCATGGCCCCCGAGATTAAGGGGCTGTGGGATTTCACGATTGTGCCGGGGACTGAACGCGAGGACGGCACCGTGAACCACGAGGTTGCCAGCCATACGACCGCCGTCATGCTGCTTCAAAATTCGAAGAGCAAAGCGGCCGCTTGGGAATTTCTGAAGTGGTGGACCGACAAGGAGACGCAAATTGCGTATGGCCGAGAGATGGAAGGCTTGATGGGAGAGGCTGCCCGCTATCCGACGGCCAACATCGAAGCGCTGGAGGAGCTGCCATGGCCGGTGAAGGATTATCGGAATTTGGATAACCAATGGCGGTGGGTACGAGGCATTCCGCAGGTGCCCGGAGGATATTTCACGGGCCGGCATTTGGACAATGCTTTCAGGAAAGTGGTAAATGCCAGCGAAAATCCGCGCGAAGCCTTATCCGATTATATTTTGTACATTAACGATGAAATCGAGATCAAGCGGAAGGAGTTCAATTTGCCATATTAACAGGGGAGGTGCGGTAGTCAATGCAAGGAGAACCAGTAATTCAAACCGTAAAGAGCCCCAAAGCGAATGTGCAGAAGAACAGCCGTTGGGTCTCTTTCATAAAAGAGTTGAAGCGCAGCAAGCACTATTATTTGCTGATGAGTCCGTATATGATTATTTTCTTTCTGTTTACGGTCATTCCAGTGGTTTTTTCCTTTGCCCTAAGTTTCTTCTATTTCAACATGCTGGAATTTCCGAGGTTCGTCGGTTGGCAAAATTATTCGAGGCTGTTTCTGAATGATGATATCTTTATGATCGCCTTGAAGAATACGCTGATGTTCGCCGTCATTACCGGTCCCGTCAGTTATATCGCCTGTTTTGTATTCGCATGGATCATTAATGAATTGTCGCCCAAAGTGCGGGCGTTCATGACGTTGGTCTTTTATGCGCCTTCGATATCGGGCAACGTTTACTTCATTTGGCTCATCATCTTCTCCGGTGACAGCTATGGGTATTTAAACGGGTTTCTGATGAAGGCCGGCTTTATCCTGGAACCGATTCAATGGCTCCTGAATGAAAACTATATTCTATGGATCGTGATTATCGTGCAGCTTTGGCTGAGCCTGGGCACCAGCTTTTTGGCGTTTATCGCCGGCCTGCAAACGATCGACAAGTCGCTGATCGAAGCGGGGGCGATGGACGGCATCAAGAATCGCTGGCAGGAGCTCTGGTATATTACGCTGCCGTCCATGAGGCCGCAGCTGATGTTCGGGGCCGTGATGCAGATCACAACCGCATTCGCGGTCGCGGATATCTCGATCGCGCTCGCCGGGTTTCCGAGCGTTAACTATGCGGCGCACACCATTGTTACCCATCTGATGGACTTCGGCACGATCCGCTTCGAACTCGGCTACGCATCGGCCATTGCGACGTTCCTGTTCTTGCTGATGGTCGGGACCAACAAATTAACGCAAAAAATGTTGAGAAAGATAGGTGAGTAACGTTGGCTGCGAAAATGATTCGATATTTCCGGCTGCCGAGAACGCTGAACCGTTCTTTGCCCGTTAGCATTTTGCTGTTTGCGCTGCTCGCCTTGTTCGGAGCCTTCATGGCATTGCCCTTGATTTACGCGGTGAACAACGCATTCAAGCCGCTGGACGAATTGTTCATATTCCCTCCGCGGTTCTTCGTGAACAATCCGACGATGGATAATTTCCTGGATTTGATGGTGTTAATGGGGAATTCGTGGGTGCCCTTATCGCGTTATTTCGCAAACACGCTGTTGATCACCATCATTGGCACGGCCGGACATATCCTGCTGGCGTCTGCAGCAGCCTATCCGCTGGCCAAATACCGGTTTCCCGGCTCAAGGGCGCTGTTTTCCATTGTGGTGCTCGCCTTGATGTTTTCGCCCCATGTTACGGCGATTCCCAACTATATGGTCATGTCTTGGCTGGGTTGGATCAATACGCATGCCTCCATCATCGTGCCTTCCTTGGCATTTCCGCTCGGGCTGTTTCTGATGAAGCAATTCATGGAGCAGATTCCCGATGCCCTGCTTGAGGCAGCCAAAATCGACGGGGCCAGCGAATATCGGATTTACTGGTCCATTGTGATGCCGAACGTGAAGCCTGCCTGGCTGACGCTGATGATTTTACAATTTCCGGCGCTTTGGGGCAGCGATGGGGGCAGCTTCATTTACAGCGAGCATCTGAAGACGTTACACTTCGCGCTCGGACAGATCACGGAGGGCGGAATCGCAAGAGCCGGCGTCGGCGCGGCCGTTGCACTGCTCCTGATGATCGTTCCCATTACGCTCTTTATCATCTCCCAGAGCAGTGTCATGCAGACGATGGCCACTTCAGGGATGAAGGACTAGAAAGGAGGCATGTCAGATTGATGAACAGCTTGCGCAAACTGAAAACGCCTCTCCTCATCATGATCTGCTGCTTATTGGGGGTTGGGGCAGGAGCGGGGAACGTAAGCGCCGAGAGCGCCTCGGACTCCTATATTTATTCCTATTGGGGCGATGCTGCGGCAGCGCCGGCCGCTTATGTAGCGACTGAATTGATAAGCGGCTCGGATCTGGGGACGGGAGCTTTCCAAGAGCCGAGCGATCTTCACGTCACCGCCGACAATCGCGTATACGTGCTGGATTCCGGCAACAATCGGATCGTTGTGCTGGACCATGATTTAAAGCTGGTAACCACCGTGGATTCCTTCACAAGAGAGGGCGAGCCGGATACATTCCTACAACCGCAAGGAATCTTCGTGACTGATGACGGTGAGGTGCTCGTAGCGGACACAGGAAACAAACGGGTGGTTCACTTGGATTCGGAGTTTCAACTGATCAAGATCATCGATTCGCCGGAGTCGGAGCTACTGCAGGATTCCTTTAAATTCGAACCCGTCCGGGTCGTCATGGACCATGCGCAGCGAATTTACGTCATGGCTGCCGGCGTGTTTGACGGGTTCATGGAATTCGATGCCGAAGGGGCGTTTACTACCTTCATCGGCGCGAATCGCGTTTATATCGATCCGATCGAATATTTCTGGAAGCAAATCTCGACCAAGGCGCAGCGCAGTCAGATGGTCATGTTTACGCCTACGGAGTTTACGAATCTGGATATTGACTCGGAAGGGTTCATCTATGCCACGAACGGGGACCAGTGGGGAAATAACATTAAGAAGCTTAATGCGCAAGGCAGCGATATTTTAAGAAGAACGGGGTATTCCGACCCGCAGGGCGACATTCTTTACCTCAGCAGCGAAGGTCCTTCTAAGCTGATCGACATCGATGTTACCGACAGCGAGATTTACTCCATTCTCGATGGCAAGCGGGGACGGGTGTTCACTTACAACGGGGACGGACATCTGATGTACGTGTTCGGCGGGCTGGGGAACCAAATGGGCCAATTTCATACGCCGGCCGCCATCGACCGAATCGGCGAGGATTTTCTTGTATTGGATAAAGCGCTTGGCGAAATTACCGTCTTCCGAACGACCGAATACGGTCGAACGCTGAATGAAGCCGTCAAAAGCTATTATCGTGGCGAGGAAGAGACCGCTTTTGCGTTGTTTAATCGAACGATCGCCATGAATGCCAATCTGGATTTCGCCTATGCGGGGATCGGCAAAGCCTTGCTTCGTCAAGGCGATTATAAGGGTGCCATGATGCATTTCAAACGCAGCTTGGATCAGAAAAACTATTCGAAAGCATTCCTGCTATACCGCAAAGCGGTCATGAGGGAACATTTTCCGTTGATCATGACCATGCTGTTCTTGGCCGGAATCGGGATATTTGCCGCATCCAGGCTTCGGAAAGTGAAGGAACGAAGAAAGGGGGCTTCCGCATGAGCAGGGAATGGATTCGGTTTCCCCTAAATCTCATGGTTCATCCCTTTGAGGGCTATTGGGACCTGAAATACGATCGCAATCGAAAATTCACGTTGATCATCTCGTTTTGCGTATTGTTTCTGGTTGCCGTTACGAACATTTTGGGGAGCCAGTACAGCGGTTTTCTAGTCCATGTGTACAATCCCGAGAGCATGAACAGCGTCATGGAAATCGTATATGTGATCGTGCCGATCTTGTTCTGGTGCGTGGCTAACTGGTCGCTTACGACCTTGATGGACGGCGAGGGCAAATTCGTCGAAATTTTTACGTCGACCTGCTTCGCGCTCCTGCCGCTCGTGATCATACAGTTTCCATGGATCTGGCTCAGCAATCTCGTGTCGCTGCAAGAGACCGCATTCTATTATTTTTCAAACTCCGTTGCGGTTCTCTGGTTCGTTTATCTGCTGTTTGTCGGCAATATGACGGTGCATCAGTTTTCCCCGTCCAAAACGATCGGAATTATGATGCTGACCCTGGTCGCCATGGGGTTTATGGCTTTTATCAGTTTGCTGTTTTTCAGCTTGGTCCAACAGATCGTGGCCTTTATTTCCGTCATCTATCAAGAATTGGTCATGAGAACTTAAGGAGGAGGAAGGATGGGCAATTTCGCTAAATACATGCTGCTTGCTGCCAGTGTGCTGACAGCGCTGATTATGGCCGGTTGTACGGATAAAGGACCGGAAAAGGCAGCTGGCGATGAAGGCAACGGGCCCGCCAACAGCTTCACGCCGGGAGCAGCCCTTAAGTCATCGTTCGTCAACCCGAGCGTCAAAGGCATGAAAGGCATTGCCGAGAACGATCAGCTCCAGCTGCTGGCGGACGATCAGACGGGGGCGATCGCCGTCGTGCATAAGGCAAGCGGCGAAATTTGGCACAGCAATCCCCCCGGCCATCAGTCGGATCCGCTGGCCGCGGGCGTGAACAAAAGCTTGTTGTCCTCTCAGTTGAAGCTTGACTTTTATAACAGCTTCGGACAGATAAATTCGGTCAATTCGCACGCCGACAGCGCGGCTTACAAGCAAATCGGCATGGAGGAAATCCCAAACGGCGTTCGCGTTAACTACCGGTTCGGCACGGACAAAAAAACGATTGACGACATGCCCAAGAAGATCAGCAAGTCCCGCTTTGAACAGAACCTGTTAAGCAAGCTGGACAGCGCCGGCCAGCGAACGCTGAAAATCGCGTACACGGAAGATGCCGAGCAAGGGGTGTATGTCCGGTCCGACGGCGCTCTCAAAGGTCTGCAGCTGGAGCGTGCGCTTAAAGCCTTTGAGGATGCCGGATATACCGAGGACGATTTGCTGGTGGACATCGAGGAGAACCATTTGGATCAGACCAAGCCTGAACCGCGGGTATTTCACGCCTCGATCGAATATACGCTGGACGGCGACAGTCTGATCGCCAAGCTTCCGGTTTCCAGCATTGATTTCCCCGCTGAATATCCGGTGAACACGATCTCGTTCCTGAGCTTCTTCGGTGCAGGGGGGGCGGAGGATAAGGGCTCAATCCTCGTTCCGGACGGATCGGGAGCGCTGATCCATTTTAATAACGGCAAGACGCGGTACCCTTCCTACCAGCAGAGCGTGTACGGAATGGACCGAACGAT
The DNA here is from genome assembly GCF_002741055.1 of Paenibacillus ihbetae. Lineage (NCBI taxonomy): Bacteria > Bacillati > Bacillota > Bacilli > Caryophanales > Paenibacillaceae > Paenibacillus > Paenibacillus ihbetae. The sequence goes on from NZ_CP016809.1 coordinate 6,043,696, forward strand.
GAGCGGAATCGAAACGGCGGACAGCAGCCAGGACGTCAGGCTGCCGGTGTTCGGCATCATCCGTGAAGGCGGGGCATTTATCGGCATCATCGAGGAAGGGGCTCCGGCCGCGACGATCAATGCCGACGTCAGCGGCAGGCTTAACAGCTATAATTACGTCTACCCTACGTTCACGGTAATCAACAAAGGCGACTTAAGCCTGGATGCGAACGGCCAGCAGCGCTCGCTCCCGAAGTTCCAGGAGAATCCGATGCGAAGCGATTTTTCGGTCCGGTATGCGTTCGTGGGCAAGCAGTCGGCTTCCTATCCGGGACTCGCCGCCTATTACAGGAATTACTTGGAGCAACAGGGAGGCCTCCCGGCAATTGCCGAGAGGAATGAGGAGAATATGCCGTTCTACCTTCAGCTCGTAGGAAGCATTTATAAGAAAAAGCATTTTGCAGGAATTCCGTATCGGGCGCTGGAGCCGCTCACAACGTTCGAACAAGCGCAAAGTATTCTGACAGAGATGGGCAAGCGAGGCATCCATGACATCAAATTGAAATATAGCGGCTGGTTCAACAATGGGCTGGCTCATGAGGTTCCAGGCAGCGTCTCCGTTGATCAACAGGTAGGGGGAGAGAAGGGACTTCGGCGTCTGCTCTCCTATGCGAACGAGAATGGGGTAAAGCTGTATCCGGATGTCGCTATCCTTACCGCGTTGTCCGGTTCCGGGTTCAACGAGGCGAAGGAGGCGTCCAGAACGCTGCGAGGCATCCCCGCAGAGATCTATTCCTTCAATCCGGCGCTGAACCGGGGGGATCGGACCGGTTCGCCTGCCTATGTCATATCGCCGCGGTTCATAGGTAGCTACACGGAAGCTTTCTTAAAGGATTATGGAAAATACGGCGCAATTGGCGTTTCGCTGAGTGATCTTGCCGCCGAGCTGGACAGCGATTTTCGCAAGCATCGTCAAATTGACCGTACGGAGTCCGAGCAGTTGTCTCTGGATGCGCTGAACAAGGTTTCAGATGCCAATCCTCAGGTCATGGCTGACGGAGGAAACGCTTATGCGCTGCCTTTCTTAACCGATATCACCCATGCGCCCATGTCTAGCAGCAGCTTTAAAATCGAAGACGCGGAAATTCCGTTCTATCAAATGGTTGTCCGCGGGCATATCGATTACACGGGTGCGCCTTACAACCTGTCGGCGTATACCGACGCCAAACCTTATATTTTGAAGTGTTTGGAGTACGGTGCTGGCGTGTATTTTCAATGGTTCTATGAACCTAATCACAAAATAAAGGACACGGAGCATAACGAACTGTTCTCTGCCAATTACGCGTTATGGATCGACGAGGCCGCCCGCATCTATGAGGAAGTCAATGCATTTCTGAAAAAGGTTCGCCATGAGCGGATCGTCGGGCATGACGAATTGGCTGACGGCGTGTTCAAGACGACATACGAGAGCGGCGTTTACGTCATCGTGAATTACAATCGTGCGCCGGTGACGATAGACGGCGTAACCATTGAAGCCGAAAGCTATGTGACGGGTGGTGAAGCGCCATGAAATCCATAACCCAGCGATTTGGGCGAAAGCAGCGAAGCTATGGGAAACAGAAGGCATTATGGGGCGTTGCTTATGTGACGCCTTGGCTGCTCGGTTTTATCTTTTTCTTCCTGATCCCTTTGCTGACTTCCCTGATTTACAGTTTTAGCACCGTAACGGCAAATTCCGAAGGAATCGGCATAACGTTTATGGGGATGAAAAATTACGTGACTGCCTTTACGGTCAACACCAGCTTTAACCGAATGCTGACCGAGGCGATCGTGAACATGGCGGTGAACGTGCCCCTGATCGTTATCTTCAGTCTCTTTCTGGCCGTCGTCCTGAATCAGAAGTTCCTTGGCCGTTCCTTTGCCCGATCGATATTCTTCCTGCCCGTCATTCTTGCTTCCGGGGTCATTCTGACCCTGGAAAGCAGCAGTCTCGTTCAGGCGATCAATGATCAGAATGCCGGTTCCAGGGGGCTGATTAACGCATTGGGAAGCTTTGAACTTGAGCGATTAATGCTTCAGGCCGGCGTAAGCGAGACGATCGTAAACTATTTAACGGGAGCCGTGGATCGTATTTATGAGATCGTAAGCCAATCCGGCGTGCAGATCCTTATTTTCCTGGCAGGCATACAGACGATATCCCCCCAGCTGTACGAAGCGTCCAAGATGGAAGGAGCTACGGGTTATGAAGCCTTCTGGAAAATCACGTTTCCGATGGTCAGCCCGCTGATTCTGGTCAACATGATCTATACGATTATCGACTCGTTCTCCCGAAATGAGCTGACAGACTTAATCAAGACCACGGGCTTCGTCCAATTCGATTTCGGCCTTAGCTCAGCGATGGCCTGGATTTACTTCCTGGCCATCTCCATCATCCTGTTGATCAGCACGTACTTTGTATCCAGGAAGGTCTTTTACCATGAATAGAAGAAGGTGAATGCAATGTCGGTTTCTCGGTGGCTATCGCTCGAAAGCTGGAAACGATGGCTCTGGTCTTTCATACGTTTAACATTGATCGCTGGCCTGTCCTTTGTCATTCTGTATCCGATTCTGCAAAAAATCTCGACGGCCATCAAAGACAAGGCCGATCTTTATTCACCGGTCGTCGTATGGATTCCGGAAAATTTCACAATGAGCAATTTCCTTGATGCGATCCGCATCATGGATTACTGGGAAACGCTGTTCAACACGTTTGCGCTGTCGGCGACGACGACGGTCTTGACGGCCGCTTCTTGCGCGCTGGCGGGTTACGGCTTTGCCCGTTTGAAGTTCAAAGGCAGCCAGCTTTTGTTCGCCTGTGTCGTCCTGACGATTCTCGTGCCTCCTACCACGATTCTCATCCCGATTTATTTGAATCTGAAGGATTTTACGCTGATGGGCCTGATTCCGCTCATCACCGGCAAGTCCGTCAATCTGTTGAACAGTTATTGGCCGTTCATTCTGACTTCGCTGACCGCCAATTCGCTTAAAGCCGGTTTGTACATTTTTATTTTCCGGCAATTCTTCCGCGGCATTCCGAAGGAAGTGGAGGAGGCGGCTTATATTGACGGCGCGGGCGTCGGAACCACCTTTACCCGCATCATGATGCCGAACGCGATTCCTGCCATCATTACCACGACGTTGTTCTCCTTCGTCTGGCAGTGGAACGACAGCTTCTACACGACGACGTATCTGACTTCAAGCAAAGTCATGTCCACCCAGCTGTCGTCGCTGCCGTACAACCTGTCCATTATGCTGGGCGGCGATCCGTCGAAGGCGGACCCATTTTATTTGAGCATGGTGCAGGATACCGGCATTTTGCTGGCGATCCTTCCCTTGATCGTCATCTATTTGTTCGTTCAGCGCTATTTCGTGGAAAGTATCGAGCGTACGGGTATCGTAGGTTAACATTTCAAGTTGAAGACCGCCACCCCGAATCTAGGGGTTGGCGGTTTTTGTTTGCATACGAGCAACACGTAAATAACGGGATAGGAAGTAAAAAAATGTTTATTGTGGGCCGGGGCCTTTAAAGTATAATAATACAATTAATCGATAGGAAAGGGTGTTTTCTGTTGCTGATCATCGTAAAGAACTTCTCCAAAGTCATGCTAAGCGCTTTACTGTTTGGTTCAACACTGGCGTCATGTCACCAAAGCAGCGGTATCGACCACAATCGAGGGCCGGAAACACGCGGGGAGGGCGTATACAGCGATAAGTCATTACGCGCTTATCATCCGCCGATCGAAGTCACGTTTGTGAGAGAAATCGGCGACGGCTTGGAAGATATTCTGAAGGCATTGCCTGATGAAACGCTGGAGGACAATCGTTGGAGTCAGTTGTACGAACAAGTTCTGGGCATTCAAATCAAATACAAATGGGCTGTGAGAAGCGAACAATATCACAAAAAGCTGGATATTATGCTGGCTTCAGGGGACATTCCGGATATCGTCAAGGTCAATGCCCAGCAGCTCAGGCAGCTGAGCCACGCCGGTTTGATTCAAGATCTGACGCAGGTTTACAAGGAATATGCTTCACCGTTGACACAGCAAGTTCACCGCCAAGAAGGGAGCGGTACCTTGGAATCCGGCATGATCGACGGCAAGCTGATGGGCATCCCGGAGACCGATTCCTCCATTGAAAAGGCGATGTTTCTGTGGATTCGAACGGATTGGCTGGACCGATTGGAGCTGTTGCCACCGAAAACGATGGATGACGTTCTTGCAATTTCGAAAGCGTTTACAGAGGGGGATCCTGACGGAAATGGCCAACAAGACACCTATGGGATAGCGGCTACCCAATATTTGTGGGACCCCGTCATGGGCTTAACCGGATTCATGGCCGGTTATGGAGCTTACCCGAACATATGGCTTGAAGACGAGAGCGGCAAGCTCGTATACGGAGGCATTCAGCCTGAAGTGAAACAGGCGCTCAAGGCGCTTCAGGATATGTATCGCCATCATGAAATCGACAGTGAATTCATATTTAAAAACGGAAGCAAAGCCAAACAGCTTGTTGCCGATGGGAAGGTCGGCATGGTCTATGGCGAGCAATGGGGAGCATTCTTGCTTCAGTCCAGCCGCAGCGGCGATCCGGATGCGGAGTGGCAAGCTTTTCCCATTGTTACTGACTCGGGCATAGCGCCAAAGGTTCCGCTTAAATTTACCACAAGTTCTTTTTACGCCGTAAGAAAGGATTTTGCTTACCCGGAAGCAATTCTGAAGATGTTCAATCTGCATCTTGAAAAAAATTGGGGCGAAACGGCAGAGTACGAAACTTACTACAACAATGTCATGCCTGTGTGGGGACTGTCTCCCGTGACTCCTTTCCCGGCTGATAAGAACCTCAAGGCTTACCGGCAAATCACCGAAGCGCGTCGTCAGGGCACGACGTCTCAGTTACAGGGCGAGCCCGGATTCATACAAGGGCGAATCGATCGATATTTGGATAAGAAAGAAGACGGCGAATCCGGCTGGGGTTGGGAGAAGATCTACGGGGCTTCCGGTGCGATGAGTATTCTCGACCAATACGAGGATAACCATCAGTTGTTGTTCGATGCTTTTGCCGGCGCGCCGACTGAAACGATGATTGAAAAACAAACGATTCTGGACAATCTTCAGCATGATTATTTTGTCAATATCATCCTCGGCGAATCCGTAGAACAATTCGACCGGTTCGTGGAGGAATGGGATCGGCTTGGCGGTGCTGACATTACGGCTGAAGTGAATCAGTGGCATGAGGACAAAAAAAGCCGTCCATAAAAATGTGCCGCACCCGCACGGTTGGCTTTAAAGGCCGGCAGGCGGCCGATTAACACGCATATTCACACACATCGGAGGAGTTTAATTGCTTAAGTTACCCGTGAATTCCATTCGTAATACCATTTTTATTCGACTGGTCGCTACCTATCTCTTCGTCATTTTTCCGCTTATCATTCTCGGTGTTTATCTGTATAACTGGAGTTACCAATACGCTAGCCAGGAAGTATCCAAAAATTCGCAGGCGCAGCTTTCGGCTTACCTGGACGGGTTGAACCGGGAGATCGAATGGCTGGAAATCCAGCAATACGATATTTTGCAGGATGAGGAACTGAACAAAATGGTGCTGACATGGGATATGATGAGCACGGTCGAAAGAAAAGCAAGCCTGCATTATTTGCTGCCGCGGCTGGTCTCCATCAAAAACAGCAGTGTCTACATAAAAGACGTATTCATTCATATCCGCAGCATGGATAAAACGATTTCAGCCATGACCGCGATGAATGCATTCGACTCGAGACGGTACAACCATCTGTTTGCAGGAGAGGCGAACGGCAATCAAAGACTGCTGCAGATCGACGATACTTTCCATCTTGTGGCGGCCAAATACGGAGCTAGAAAAGGGGAAGAGCCGCTTCTGATCGTTCAGATCGAACTGGATGAGAGCAAACTCAGGGAATCCCTGATGCAAATCAGCGTATATCCGGAAAGCGGGGCTTTTATCGTCTCCGAGCCGTCCGGCTTTGCCCTGGCCAGCCATGAGGAGGCGGATCGTTTAATGAAAGAGGCCGTGCAGGCCATCCAACATGCGAATCGTCAAATTCTGAATATCGGCACAGGCAGGTATTTGATCGACAAGGCGTATTCCGACAAGCTGGACCTATCCGTGTTCACGTACTTGCCCACTGAGGCGGTGAAACGGCCGTTAAGTAAATTTTATGTCTGGGCATGGCTGTTTGCAGGCACGACCCTCTTGGCGATTGCCATCTACGCAGTTTCGACGTACAAATTGGTTCATAAACCGCTGCTTCTGCTTGTCCAGAGCTTCAGAAAAATGGAGGATGGCATGTTTAATATCCGGATCAAGCACGGACAAAGGGACGAGTTCGGCTATTTGTACGATCGATTCAATCAGATGCTCATCAAGCTGCAGCATCTGATTGACCAGGATTTCAGGCACAAGCTCATGATGCAAAGGGCAGAGCTGAAACAGCTCCAATCCCAAATCAATCCCCACTTTTTATATAACAGCTTCTTCATTCTGAGCTCCCTGGCCAAAACGGGAGATGTCACGCAAATCGAGTTGTTCACGAACATGCTGGGAGAATACTTTCGATTCATTACCCGCAATGATGCGGACAACGTTCCATTGCTGGAAGAGACGAGGCATTCCCGCATTTATACCGAGATTCAAAAGCTCAGATTTTCAAGGCGCATTCGCGTAGAATTCGGCGAGCTGCCGAAGGAAATGGAGGCCATCAAGGTGCCGCGATTGATTATTCAGCCCATTATCGAAAATGCCTATGAGCACAGCCTCGAAAAGATGCAGGATGAAGGCTTGCTGCGTGTGTCGTTTCATCTGGATGACCAAGAAGCTTCCATCGTGATTGAAGAGAACGGGAACGGGCTGACGGATAACGATATCGACATGCTAAATAAGCGGCTTGAACGCACAGCCGAATCCGCCGAATCCTCTGAAGTGACGGGGCTTATCAACATCCATCGGCGAATTGCCCTGACGTACGGGGAAAGCAGCGGATTGGTCCTTTCAAGGAGTCTATTGAATGGACTGCGGGTCCAAATTCGAATCAGGCTGACGGAGGGGAATGAACATGTATAGACTGCTGGTCGTCGACGATGAAGAGATTATTACGAACAGTTTGTACGAAGTATTTCATCAGTGGATGCCCGAGAAGCTTGACGTTTGCCGGGCATACTCCGGCAAGGAAGCGCTTAATTGGATGTCGCGCACGAGAATCGACATCGTCCTGACGGACATACGCATGCCGGGCATGAGCGGATTGGAATTGACGGAGAGCATCCGGGCTCTCTGGCCAAGGTGCAGAATAATCTTTCTGACCGGTTACAGCGATTTCGATTACGCCTATCAAGCGATTCAGATGCCCAATGTCCGCTATTTGTTGAAGACGGAAGGCTTCGATAAGGTCATGGAGATCGTGAAGGAAGTCATTCATGAAATCGAGAGCGGCAATCGCATGACTGAATGGCTCATGCAGTCCCGCGTGCAGATTGAAGCGCTGGAATGGATGGAGCAGGGAGAATACTTCCGGCAATTCGTCGCGGACAGCAGCCTGCTTGGACAGGACAAGGAAGCCATGCTGAGCGATTTCCGGACCTTGAACATCGGATTGGATCCGAAGCTCCCTGTGCTGCTGGCTCTTGGCCGCGTAGCATATTCAGCAGGTAAAGCGTATGCAGAAAAGAAAAACAGCCATCGCTCGGTAAGGCTGATTTGGAATTCTTTTATGGATGAGCATGTCCGAAGCATCGGAGTCCTGGACAAACATGGGGATTTATTATGGATGCTTCAGCCGCGGTCCGAAAATCCATCCGGTGATCGTCTTGTTCTTTATTTGGAAGGGACGCTTGAACTGATCCAGGAAGCCTGCCTGGATTCTCTGGGACTTGCCGTATCGTTCACCATAAGCGGCTTCCCCTGCCGGTGGGAGGATGTAACCCCTCAATATGAAAGGCTGCGGAGACTCCAGCAGTTAAAGATGGGCGACGGCATTCCGATGATCCTGAAGGATCAAGTCAACTCTTCCCAGGCGTCTCACTGCAAGGAAGGAGTGGAGACGAGCCATAAGGCAGGCGTCTTGGAAGCCCATTTGGAGGCCGGAAGGGAGAGCGAATTCATGAGTGAATTGGAGCAATTGTCGGAATTCGTGCTGAACGGAGACGATCATCATCAGCATGCTGCACAAGCCTATTATTCTATCGCTCTCGTGCTGTATGCGAAGCTGACCCGGCTTGGGCTTCAAGACCCCACCGGTGAACGGGGGAAGCTGCTGGACTTGGAAGGTCATGATTCCATGAAGGAAGCTTTTCGGTATTTGAGGCGAACGGCCGAAGATATATTCGATTTCAAGCGCATGGATGAACGAGGCAAAACGGCGCATGTCATTGATCGGGTATGCCAGTATATCGAGGAGCATCTGGATCAGGACATCACCCTTGTGCATCTAGCCGAACGCTATTTTTTTAATCCCTCCTATCTCTCGCGTTTATTCAAGCAGGAACGGGGAATCAATCTCTCGGAATATATCGAAAAGTGCCGAATACGGAGAGCAAAGGAGCTGCTTAAGGAAGGGGATTTGAAGGTAAGGGACGTGGCGCCTCTAGTCGGATACGATGCCGCCCATTCCTTCACCCGCTTCTTCAAAAAGGCGACGGGTTTAACGCCGCAGGAATACCGGGACCATCTTGTAAAATAGGCAGGCGACCTATCATTTGCCCGGTGTTTTCAGATGGAATGTCCGGTTGTTGTCTTGCTTACCAAAAGGTACACTTTTTACGAACAATTCCGTTCATGTCGACCCGCATTGGGATTGACCAGATCGGAATGACAGGTCACCAAGTAACGATGAAGGAGGGCGTGTTCAGGGATGAAGCCCGGAAAGCCGTTACTGGTCATATCTACCGTATTAGCTTTCGTTTGCATAATCGTTGTTTTTGCAAACCTAGCGAGTCGTGGCCAAGACGATTCAAAAATGTTTAACCAGGAGCTGAGTGACAAGATGAGTGATGAAATCAAAGCCGGCAAAACAGGAACTGAAATGATGGGCCAGGGAAGCAGCGGCAATGTTGCGAGCCGGGATGCGGACAGCACCCGCGGGGAGGCTGCGGCCGCAATCGGCAAGATTCCGCCGAACGGGAATCCGGTCGTCTCCCATAAATTCGGCGCGGATCCCTATGCGCTGGCAGTTGACGGACGTGTTTATTTATATAACACGTACGACGCATTGGAGTATGACGGTGACGGGGATGTCAAGGACAACAGCTACAGCACGATCAACAAGCTGTCCGTCATCTCTTCCTCGGACCTGGTCAACTGGACCGATCACGGAGCAATCCAGGTCGCAGGACCGACCGGCGCTGCCACATGGGCAACGCAATCGTGGGCGCCTGCAGCCGCGCACAAGGTGATTGACGGCGAGGACCGCTTCTTCTTGTATTTTGCCAACAATGCCAGCGGCATCGGCGTGCTGACGAGCGACAGCCCTGTTGGCCCGTGGACGGATCCGATCGGAAAGCCGCTGATCACCAGAAACACGCCGGGCGTGGAAGGTGTCACGTGGCTGTTTGACCCCGCCGTGCTCGTTGACGACGACGGGAAAGCTTATATCTACTTTGGCGGCGGCATTCCGGAAGGCGAAGCCGAAATGCCGAATACGGCTCGCGTCATGCAGCTTGGCGACGATATGATCAGCGTGCTTGGCGAAGCCGTCACGATTCCGGCTCCTTATATGTTCGAGGATTCAGGAATTAACAAATTTGACGGAAAGTATTACTATACGTACTGCTCCAATTTCTCGGAAGGAACGCGGCCGGAGAACAGTCCGCCTCCCGGCGAAATCGCCTATATGGTCAGTGAGCATCCGATGGGCCCATGGACGTATCAAGGGACCATTTTGAAAAATCCCGGGCATTTCTTCGGGGTCGGAGGGAATAATCATCACGCCATCTTTCAGTTCCAACAGAACTGGTATATTGCCTATCACGCCCAAACGTTGTCAAAATCCATGGGAGTTCCGAAAGGCTATCGCTCAACCCATCTGAACCGCGTTTATTTCGAGACGGACGGTAGCATCCGGGAGATAGACGCTGACATGGAAGGCGTGAAGGGGGTCCAGCCGCACAATCCCTTCCAGCGAACGGAGGCAGTAACGATGGCATGGAATGCCGGAATTCAAGTCAATCCGTCTACTGCTGCTGAAGACTCGCAGGACAGCCCGATATTGGCGGTCACGGACATCCACGACCGGGATTGGATCGCAGTGACCAATGTTGATTTCGGAAAAGGAGCATCCGCGTTTACGGCTTGGGTCTCGGGAGTGGAAGGAGGAGGAAGCCTGGAGCTTCGGCTGGATCATCCGGAAGGAGAACGGATCGGCACAGTGAACGTACCGCCAGCATCCGGTGCGAAGCAGCGTCAGGAAATATCCATTGAAGTTTCAGGCGCATCCGGCATCCATCATCTTTACTTCGTATTTACCGGAAAGCAGGATCAGAAGTTATTTGATTTCGAAGCATGGCAATTTGAGTTGTGATTGCATATATACATCCCGTCCATTCATAACGTGACGATGGCAAGCTAAAAAGGCGCTCGCGTGTCAAGCAGCGCCTTTTTAGGTGCTTCAGGTAAAAATGTACGTACAAGTTAGTGCTGGCCAGAGGCAACGGGAACCGTACGGGATCCATGCAATTTTCTATACATGTTAGCGCTTACGCCGGCATAAGTCTTGAATTTTTTATAGAACCAATCCATATCGTTGTATCCCACCGCGTCAGCGATTTCGTATATCTTCATGTCGGTATGCGTCAGCAAGAATTTCGCTTTCTCCATTCGCTGCTGCAGCAGATATTCGTTAAACGTCATTTTCTCGTGGAACTTGAACTTCTGCACCAAGTAGGAATAGTTGAAATGCATCCGCTCGGCAATTTCTTTTAAGGTGATGTTTTGGTACATCGAATCCTTCAAGTATTCCTTGACCTCTTGAATGACCTGATCCTCCTTTTCCGCATGGACATGGGACAATCTATTTTCCGGATGCCCGTCACCGGAATGGGTTGCCGGCGAGATCATCCGCAAGCAAGTGTTGAGCTCTTCGACCGTGAACGGTGCAGGCAGATAATCATGAACTTGCAGCTGCAAGGCTTTCCGGGTCCAATAAAAATCCGTGCTGCCTCCGGTAACAATGATGGGAACCTGGCTTACGCACCGGATGTTTGCGCATAACTCCATACCTTCGGAATCTGAACCGAGCGCATGGATAATCACCAAGGTGTAAGGCTCCAAAGCAATGAATTGCATGGCGGACGAGGAGGACCTGACGCAGCGGAGCCGCGAGCATCTCAACGCATTCCAATCCGGCCGGATTCCCGGTGTTGCTTCATCATGGGATTCCAGATCAACAAACAGAACATCGTGCACAAAAGCTTCCCCCCAACTTCGTTGTAATAACGCTTTCATACGGTTTGATAACATTATGGGGAACGGAAACCCGAATCACAATGTGCCGATTTTTATATTTCTAACCGATATTTACTTCTTACATAAATATAAGGGGCCTGTGTACGCGGAAGAAACATTGGCAACCCGAGATTGGACGGGTGAACGATCCCAAATTTGGCAGGTTGTTTCAATAAAATGTAAGCGCTAATATGGAGTTATGATTTATTCGGGCCGGGTCCCATAGCGGGATCCCTATCACTTGCTCGAAGTGGAAAGGAGGTCATGCTTTGCTTCGAATGCCTAAACGCGGCCGATGGGCGGCCACGGCAGTGGCAGCTGCGGTAGCAGCGTCCGTCGTTGTCCTGTTAATCCTGCCCCAAATGGGCAGCCGTGACAAGCCCCCCGCCGAAAGTCAGGCCCCAGGAAAACCGGGGGAAGGAGCAGCGGAGCTAACAGGGGATTCCGATGCGTCGAACGGAAAACCGAATGCCGAACCCCCTGCCGGCACTAATCAAACGGCGTCAACTGAGTCGAAGACACAACAGTCCTTAGCGCAAGATATTCCCTCGCTGCATGAACTTTTTGAGGAGGATTTTCCGATCGGCGCCGCGATCGAACCGAACCAGACGAGCGGTCCTTCATCGGAATTGCTGAAGAAGCATGTCCGCTGGCTGGTGGCGGAGAACGTCATGAAGCCGGATGCGATCCAGCCGTCGGAAGGCCAATTTATATGGACAAATGCCGACCGGATCGTGGAATTTGCCAAGGAGAACAACATGCAGGTCCGTTTCCATACGCTGGTCTGGCATACCCAAGTCGGGGCATGGTTTTTCCAAGATGCGGAAGGCAAGCCGATGGTGGATGAGACAGATCCCAAGCGACAGGAAGCGAACAAAAAATTGCTGCTTGAACGCCTGGATACCCACGTAAGGACGATCGTCGGCCGATATAAGGACGACATTACGTCTTGGGACGTAGTGAATGAAGTCATTGAACCGGGGGATCCGGACGGAATGCGCGCGAGCGAATGGTATAAAATAGCCGGTACCGATTACATCGCAACGGCATTCCGAGCGGCTCGGGAAGCCGGAGGACCCGAAGCAAAGCTATATATTAACGATTACGGCACGGATAACCCTCTGAAAAGGGACCTTTTGTTTCAGCTGGTGAAAGATTTGCTGGAGCAAGGTGTTCCGATCGACGGGGTCGGACATCAGACGCATATTGACATTTATGGCCCATCGGTGGATTCCATCATCACCTCGATGCGAAAATTCGCGGAGCTGGGCCTCGACAATCTTGTCACCGAGCTCGATATGAGCATTTATGCGTGGAATGACCGCAGTGATTACGGCCAAGTTCCGCATGAAATCCTGAACCTGCAAGCCGATCGGTATGGCGAGTTGTTCAAGGCATTCCGTCAAAACAAGGACATCCTCAGCGGCGTCGTTTTTTGGGGCATCGCCGACGACCATACCTGGCTTCATGGTTTTCCGGTCGCACGAACCAATGCGCCTTTGCTGTTCGACCGACAGCATCAGCCCAAACCGGCGTTTTGGGCTGTTGTTAAGGCGGCAAGATCTGAGTTGTAGACCGAAGTTTTCGGATTGCCGGGCTAACGAGAATGAATGCGCATACCTTACTGCCGCTCACTAAAAAAACGTTGATAAGGAGAAAGCAGAGTGATGAGAAGAAGCATGAAAAGGCTGCCCAAGCTCCATGAAGCTTACGGCAATAGTTTCAAGATCGGCGCTGCCGTGAATCCAATTACGATGGTGACCCAAAAGGAATTGTTGGCACACCACTTCAACAGCGTTACGGCAGAAAATGAAATGAAGTTCGAGCGATTGCACCCATCGGAAGAGGTGTATACATTTGAGCAAGCCGACCAGATCATATCGTTTGCCAAATCGAACGGAATGTCGGTGAGAGGACATACCCTCGTATGGCATAATCAGACGCCGGAATGGGTGTTTCAAGACAGTTCCGGCCGGACAGCCGGCCGCGAGCTGCTGCTCGCTCGTATGAAATCGCACATCGATGAGGTCGTCGGCCGTTATCGCGGAGATATCTATGCTTGGGATGTCGTAAACGAAGCCATTGCCGACAGTGGAAGCGATCTGCTTCGTTCCTCCCCGTGGCTTGCGTCGATCGGGGAGGATTTTATCGCCAAGGCTTTCGAATATGCGCACGAAGCAGACCCGCAAGCGCTGCTGTTTTATAACGATTACAACGAATCGGTGCCCGAGAAGCGGGAGAAGATTTACACGCTCCTTAAATCGTTAAAGGAGCAGGATGTGCCGATTCACGGCGTCGGGCTTCAGGCCCACTGGAATTTGGATTTTCCATCGCTTGACGATATCCGCAGGGCAATCGAAAGATATGCAAGCCTTGGCATGATGCTGCATATCACGGAGCTTGACGTATCCGTATTCGCGCATGAGGATAAGCGGACCAATCTGGCGGCGCCGACGGAAGAAATGCTTGAGCGCCAGGCGGTGCGTTACGGTCAATTGTTCCGTCTGCTTAAAGAGTACAGCGGCAGCGTCACTTCCGTGACCTTCTGGGGAGCGGCGGACGATTATACCTGGCTGGATCAATTTCCGGTAAGGGGCCGCAAAAATTGGCCGTTCGTCTTCGACGAGAACCATCTTCCGAAGGAATCCTATTGGAACCTGTTGAAGGAAGCCAATCCCGAAAGAACATTCCAAGAGATACGTTCGTAAGTCGTATTTCGGTTGTCGCCATAGTTTGAAAGGGGAATCCATCAGATGAACAAGACGCATGTCACGAATCCGATCATTTGGGCGGACGTGCCGGATGTGGATGCCATCCGTGTAGGGAACGCCTATTATATGGTCAGTACGAGCATGCATTCGATGCCGGGCTGCCCGATCATGAGGTCCGAGGATCTGATGCATTGGGAAGTCGTTAGTTACGTATACGATACGTTCGAAGACAACGAGGCCCATCGTTTGGAAGGCGGCAAGAATATCTACGGGCAAGGCTCTTGGGCGGCAAGCCTGCGCCATCACCGGGGGACATTCTATGTTTGCTTCTCCAGCAACGATACCAGGAAATTTTACGTGTACCGCACAGATAATATCGTTCAGGGGCCGTGGCAGCGTTCCGTCATCGATGGACTACGGCATGATCCGGGCCTGCTTTTTGATGATGACCGGGTGTTCGTGATCTACGGCAACGGGGATATTTACATTACCGAGCTGACTGCCGATGCAGCGGCCCTTAAGTCGGACGGAATTCATCAGCGGCTCTTTGAAACGGAAACGGAGGGCATCGGATTGCGCTGCGAAGGCTGCCATGCCTACCGCATCAACGGTTACTATTATTTGTTGTTCATCGAATGGCCGAAGGCAGGTTTCGGCAGCGGCCGGCGCAGACAAATCTGTTACCGGTCACGGGAACTGCTCGGCCCTTATGAACGAAGAATCGTATTGGATGATGATCTCGGCTACCATAACAAGGGAATCGCCCAAGGCGGGATGTTTGATACGCCGGATGGCAAGTGGTACGCGATGCTGTTCCAGGATCATGATGCCGTCGGCAGAATCCCTTGCCTGGTCCCGGTAGCCTGGGAGGAGGATTGGCCCGTGTTCGGCATCGAAGGCAAGGTGCCGGAACGGTTTGAGGTCGACTTGCCGCAAGCCGTTGTGAAGCCGCTCGTGATCAGCGATGATTTCGAATACGAATCGAATAAGCTGGCTCTGAATTGGCAATGGAACCACAACCCGGATCATCGGTTATGGTCCGTGACCGAACGTCCCGGTTACCTAAGGCTGACAACAGGAAGCCTGGCACCGGCGGGCGTGCTACAGGCCCGGAATACGCTGACGCAGCGCACGGAAGGGCCGGCATGCACGGGGACTATTTTATTGGACACGGAGCATATGAAGCCCGGCGATCATGCAGGGCTTGTTGCCCTGCAAAGCCATTTCGGCACCGTCGGCGTCAAGGTCGCGGAGAACGGCGACAAGTTCATAGCGATGAGCGTGAACGATGGGAGCGGCAGGGAGAAGGTGCTGGAAACGGTTCGGTATCGCGGCAGGGAAGTGCATTTGAGAATTGATTTTGATTTTGAGAACAGCAAAGATGTGGCCTCCTTTCATTATTCTGTCGATGGGGCCGAATGGATGCCGATCGGCGGTGAGCTGAACATGCGGTATACCTTGGATCACTTTATGGGTTATCGCATCGGGCTTTATTATTATGCGACCAGGCAAACCGGCGGCCATGCCGACTTCGATTATTTTCGTTACGAAAAAGCCGAGCGTTAGAGCGCGTAACCGAAGTGAAGAGGAGTTGATCGATGTATGAAAAAAACAGGATGGACGTTTAAGCTGCTATTGGCCGTGCTGCTCCTGCTGCCGGCAATGCTGGAGCTCCATAATGGCGCGGCTGACGCATGGTCGGGCATGCCGATGTCCAAGCTTCGCGTCAGCGGCAATCAGCTGGTAAACAGCGAGGGGCAGCCCGTTGTCCTCAGCGGGTGGCACCAGCCCGGGGGCTCGTACTGGACGTATCAAGGAAGCGATTACTACCTGAACCGGAGCGGTGGGAATCGCCATGCTGCCATTTTGGCGTATTTAAAGGATATTACCGACACATTTTCCGATACCTCTCCGAAGTACGGCAACAGTCACGGCTGGTATATGAACCAGGTAAGGCTCTTTATCGACCGTGAAGACATGGGCGACGTGGCGGCCGGAACGTATAATTTTGCCGGTCTCCAGTCCTTTACGCAGAACGTCGTGGTGCCTTATATCCAGTATGCAAAGACCAAGGGAATCTACGTTACGCTAGGCCTCGACTTCACGCTCCAAGATAATCAGGCAACGACGCAAGCTAATCTCGAGAAATTTAATCAAATCTGGGGATATCTTGCGGCACAGCCTGCGATCAAAAGCGCGGACAACGTCATGTTCGAGATCATCAATGAACCGGTGCTGTCTTATGCGAACGGTCGCTGGGGAGGACACCCGTCCGATTCCGAATTTCCGGCGTTTTGGGACTCGCTGCGCAATTTTCAAAATTCCATCATTTCCACGATCCGCAGTCAAGGGGCAGATAACGTGATATGGGCCGCAGGCCTTGGATGGGATCAATATTATCAGTTATGCGCCACGCGTCCGCTAACCGATCCGCTGAACAATATCGGATATGCCGTGCATTGGTACCCGGGCTACGGAGCAAAGGATAACGGCTCGATACTCCAGCAGCAATGGGATACCAACATTAAGCCCTGCGCGGACAACTATCCGATCAATATTACGGAAACGACCTGGTTCAAACGGCTGCCGGGAGACTCGGAGTACTGGGAGCTGTTCAACGGCTCGAATGAAGGCTTCGGCAAAAACACCAAGGCCATATTTTCGGCAGCCGGGAACGTCAGCATCGCGGTCCACATGAACGGTTTTCTTCTGCAGCCGGGGGCAAGAAGCACGTTTGCCGATCCGACGGCAGGGCTGCTCTTCGACGGCGATCCGGCACGGGACGGCATGGCCCGCTTCATCTTCGAATGGTATTACGAACGTGCGCAGCTTCATCCATGGAACGGCATATGGAACGGTATTTTATCGGGAGAAACCTATAAAATCGTGAACCGTGCCTCAGGGAAGGTGATCGACGTCCCGGGCGGACAAAACAGCAATTCGCTGCAGCTGCAGCAATGGCCGGACAATAACGCCACGGCGCAGCGATGGGTTGCGGACGATATGGGAGCATACAACAATGTATACCGGCTTCGCAGCGTCAGTTCGAGCGACGGCAAGGTGATGGATGTTAGAAACGGTTCCACAAACAACGGGGAAGCAATACAGCTCATGCAGGATTATGGGAATCAAGCTCAGCGATTCCGCCTGATCAAGCTAAGCAACGGATACTGGAGCATCCTTAACGCGAACAGCAATAAAGCCGTCGAAGTGGCGGGTGGTTCGTCCGCGGACGGAGCGAAGCTCCAGCAGAATCCTTATCGAGGGGATTTGCATCAGCAATGGCAGTTGATCAGCGTAAATTGACGCTGCTGTACAGGTGGAGAGCGGCAAGGTGTGGAGGATGATGAACGATGGCAGGCCATTTCACGCCAGCGGGAAATGAAACGGAAGGTCCAGTGGCGCCGCAGGATCCTGCAGTCAAACGCCGCGGACTGTACATCCTGTATGAGACGATCATCGAAGCGACGACTCGTCCCGATGGGAAGTACACGCAAGAGATATACTTGGACGGGAGTCAACTCGTCGATAAAGCCCGATTTACCGGGGGGGTGACGGATGAAGGCATTCTTGAGCTGCTAAAGAGCAGCAGGGGTCTTCGCCGGCTGGTGGACTGTATCGGAATATCCGTTCATGCGCATGAACGGGACGTATCGAGCGTTCTGTTCACATTTTGGAAATGGGGAAATGCGAATCCACCATACGGAGCGGGATCCCGGCAGAGTATAACCTGTCCAGCCAACGGCACGGAAACGCTCCTGGCTCTGAATGAGGACGAAGATCGATATCCGGATGACGATGTTCCAGGCAAATTCGTCTTCGAGTTTGAGCGAGGGGGCGTGTTGGCAACGGTCAGCATCGTATTCTATCTGCGTGACGGTTACCAAGTCCCAGAGGCTGAAGTCGACCCCCCGGTCGATGTGGAATCACAAGCATATCAAGACATGATTAAGAAATCGCTCATAAACCCGGGTCATAACAAACGATTAAAGGCGGCAATCGAAAAAGCGAAGCGGGGCGAGCCCGTAACCATCGCCTACATCGGCGGTTCCATTACCCAAGGGGCCGGCGCTGTCCCCATCCATTCCCAATGCTACGCATACCAATCCTATGACCTGTTCAAGCGAAGGTTTGCACCCGCCGGCGACAGCCCGATTCGTCTTGTCAAAGCTGGCGTAGGCGGCACGCCGTCTGAGCTCGGCATCGTCCGCTATGACCGGGATGTGCTTCGAGAAGGGGAGGTACGGCCGGATATCGTGATCGTTGAGTTTGCCGTCAACGACGCCGGCGACGAAACGAAAGGAAATTGTTACGAGAGCCTGGTGCTCAAGGCTCTTTGCGCCGATCACAAACCCGCGGTGATTTTGCTGTTCAGCGTATTCGTGAACGACTGGAATCTTCAAGACCGTCTGGCCCCGGTCGGTTGGCATTACAATCTTCCGATGGTCAGCGTGAAGGATGCGGTCACGGAGCAGTTCCGATGGACCAAGGAGCAAGGGAACGTGATTAAGAAAAGACAGTTTTTCTACGACATTTATCATCCAACCAATGCTGGCCATCGGGTGATGGCCGATTGTTTGGACTGGTTATTCGAAGTAACCGATCGTTCCTCCCTCGACGAGGAGGACCTGACGGGTGAACAGCCTCCGCTGATCGGAAATGACTTCTCCGGAACGCAGCTGCTCGATCGCAGGAATGG
The DNA here is from genome assembly GCF_002741055.1 of Paenibacillus ihbetae. NCBI lineage: Bacteria > Bacillati > Bacillota > Bacilli > Caryophanales > Paenibacillaceae > Paenibacillus > Paenibacillus ihbetae. The sequence continues at coordinate 6,062,590 of NZ_CP016809.1, forward strand.
CGATCTCATCGCCCGCATTGATCCCGGCGGTTTTTCGGACACCGACACGGATCTTCAAATGGCGGAGCTGGACGATCATGCATACGGGACGCCGCAATTTCCGCACAACTGGATGCACACGGCCGATTCCGGCGAGCACAGCTTTAAGATGACTATCCGGAGCAAGCGTCTTATCCTTGTTTATAAAGATTCGGGAAGCCGGGCATTCGGGACCGCGAAGATATGGGTAGACGGGAAGCTGAAGAAGACCGCCGATCCGCATGAAGTCAATTGGACGCACTGCAGCGCTGTGATTTTGTACAATGAGTCGAAGTCAGGAGAACATGCGGTAGAGATCCAGATGGCGGAAGGCCACGAGGATAAGCGATTTACGATTCTGGGCTTCGGTTACGTCCCATAAGATTGCATTAAATCGCTTCACGTTCCGAGGGTAAGCTTGATTGGACATCAAGCGGCGCTCAATCAAAAAGATGAAGGGGAGAGGAAGATGAAGGAGACGGCACCGGCTGGATACGACGTTCCGCGGGAGATCGCCAGGGGGAAAATCGAAACGGTGGAATATGCATCCGAAACGGTAGGCAATGATCGAAAGGCGATGATTTACACGCCTCCGGGATATGCGGAAGACAACGTGTACAACGTTCTTTATTTGCTGCATGGCATCGGAGGTGATGAATCGGAATGGCACCGTCATGGCGATCCGCAGACGATTCTAGATAATCTATATGCGGACGGGAAACTCGCGCCCATGGTCGTCGTGTTTCCAAATGGCCGTGCGATGCCGAATGATCGGGCGGAAGGGGACCTGTTTGCTCCGGACAAAATAAAAGCGTTCGAGACGTTCGAAATCGATCTGCTAAGCGATCTGATTCCCTTTATCGAGTCGCGATACTCGGTATCGACAGGCCGGGAAAACCGTGCGATTGCGGGGCTGTCCATGGGCGGGGGGCAATCCCTGAATATCGGCTTGAAGCATCTTGACCGCTTCGCATGGATTGGCGCTTTTTCCCCGGCTCCGAATACGAAATCTCCGGAGCAGCTCGTCCCGAATCCGGAAGAAACGTCGGCACGGCTCAAATTGCTGTGGCTGTCATGCGGCGACGAGGACAATCTGAAGCAGATAAGCGACCGGACGCACGCGTATTTGTCGGAGCATCGGGTTCCTCACGTTTGGTATGAGGAAAGCGGAGGACACGATTGGCCCGTATGGAAGAACGATTTGTATCATTTTTCCCAGCTTCTTTTTAAAGATAACTGATGTTGAAGGAAGCCTTGCGCCATGTTGGCCGGGCTTTTTACTTTCAGCCAAAAACGAAAGGGTAAAATCATGACGTTATTGCCGAAGGACATTGTGTCCATTTTGGACCAAAACGGTATAAAAGCTGCTGATCTCCTGCACGGGATGGAGTGTGACCGGCTGCCGGACGGCGGTTTTTCAGAAAGCTATCTCGTATTGTCCCGAAAACACCTCCACATCTTTCGCGGCAGCGGCGTTACGAAGGAGAAGACGTTTTCGGGTTATGCAGCCGGCCGGCGCAAAGCTGCCGGCAAGCCGGAGCAAGAGGGTTCCGGCGATTGGGCTTGGGAACGCATTCCCCTCGAACGGCTCGAAGCCGTGACCATCGTTAATCTGGTCGCTTCCGGCATGGTCGTTGCCAAGGAGAAGGAGGAGCGAGTGATCGGTGTATTCACAAGCGGCCATATGAATCAGGCCGTCCGGTTTGCGCAAGCCTTCGATAAATTGAAGAACAACGAGCCGTTTGAAGCCTTCGAAATTGACGGAAAATCGGGCGGGGCCTCATGCCCGACATGCGGATTGATGTACCCCGAAGAAGGCAGGCCATTCTGTCCGAAATGCATGAAGAGGCATGCGGTATTCGCACGTTTGCTGTCATTTGCGGGCAAGTATAGGCTGTCCATCTTTTTTATCGTGTTGTTTATGCTGCTGAACTCGGCGACCGGTCTTGTCATTCCTTATTTCCAGGGCACCGTGCTGTTTGACCAGGCGCTTGCCGGCAATGGCGCTTTTGCGGGGCGGATCGGTCTGGTCATCGTGATCATCCTCGCATTCCGAACGCTGTCGCTGTTGTTCGGCATCTTGTTCGGCACCATCATCGCAAAGCTGGCGGCAAAGGTTGCCTTCGATTTGAAAGCGGCGGTATTTACCTCGTTGCAGCGGTTGTCGCTCGATTTTTTTATGCGGAGGCAGACCGGCCATCTTATGACCCGCGTGAACAACGATGCACAGGAATTGCAATATTTTTTTGTTGACGGGCTTTCTTACTTCATCGTGAATGCGATGAACATCATCGGCATCATTGCCGTGCTCCTATGGATGGATTGGCGGCTTACGCTGATCTGCCTGCTGCCGATGCCGCTGGTCTTCTGGCTTGTCCGGACTGCGTTCCCGAAGCTATGGCGTTTGTCATGGCGGAGGCACCGCAAGGTAAGCGCTCTGAATTCGATCATCAGCGATTCGGTTCGCGGCTCGCGGGTCGTCAAGGCATTCGGTAAAGAACAGATGGAGATCAGCCGCTTTCAGCAGGCAAACGATGCATTCTCCGGGGCCGAGCAGCGCTTTAATAAATGGAGCGGAACCGTGTTTCCGATTCTCAATTTTCTAACGCAGGCGGGCGGAATATTGATCTGGGCGTTCGGCGGCTGGTACGTGATGCAAGGCCGGATGTCTTTTGGCTCCGTGCTTACGTTCGTCAACTATATGATGATGCTGTACGGGCCGATTCAGTTCATGAATAATATTATCGGCTGGTGGTCCAATTGCATGGCGGCTGCGCAGCGTATCTTCGAGATCCAGGACGCCGTACCTAGCGTAGCAGAGCGTCCCGGAGCCGTTTCATTAGTGACAATGAAAGGCGACATCGAGATCGACAACGTTTCGTTCGGCTATGAGCCGAACAAACCGATTTTGAAGCAGGTGTCCCTGCGCGCGAGACCCGGGCAAATGATCGGCGTCGTCGGCCATTCAGGAGCGGGGAAGTCGACGCTGGTCAATCTCGTGTCACGATTGTACGACGTAACCGAGGGAGAGATCCGGATCGACGGCGTCAATGTCAAGGAGCTTTCGATTGCTTCACTGCGTCGTCATATCGGCATCGTCTCTCAGGATATCTATATTTTTACTGGCAGCATCGCAGAAAATATCGCGTACGCCGATCCCGATTGCCGGATGGAAGACATTCTGCATGCGGCCAAAATCGCGAACGCGCACGATTTCATTCAAAAGCTGCCGGACGGATACGATACGGAGATCGGCTCCGGCGGCTACAGCTTGTCCGGCGGGGAGAAGCAGCGGCTGTCGATCGCGCGGGCCGTGCTGCACAACCCGAAGGTGCTCATTCTCGACGAGGCAACCGCTTCGCTCGATACCGAGACGGAGCTGCAAATCCAGAAGGCGCTTGATTCGCTCGTCAAAGGACGGACCACGATCGCGATCGCCCACCGGCTGTCCACGCTAAGGCAAGCCGATTATCTGGTCGTGATGGACAAGGGCACCGTCGTTGAAGCGGGCACGCATGACCAGCTGATGGCGAATGAGGGCGTCTACCGGGAGCTCGTTCGCAAACATGATGAAGCGCTTAAAATGAAAGGGGAAATCATCGCATGAGGATGGAAGAGCACCAGGGAATGGAGCTGGCGGATGCCGCGGGCATCCGTTATTTGACACCGAGCAATTCGGAATTTGCGGAGACGACGGGCCATCTGCTGTCCGTCTGGACCAAAGGCGAGGTGCACTCGCCGGTTTACGTTCATTGCTCCTTCCCGCATACGAACCAGCGCTCTTTCTTGTCGATTCGAACGGCGGACAACAAGGAGATCGGTTTGATCCGCTATCTTGAAGATTTTCCGCAAAGCACGGCTTCTATCATTGAAAGGCAGCTGAAGATCCGTTATTTTACGCCGGAAATTACCAAGGTGATTGCCGTAAGCGAGGAGTTCGGCTATTCCTATTGGGAAGTTGAAACGACTGCCGGACGGTGCCGGTTCACGGTGCGGAACGGCAGCGGCAGCGTCAAGTTTGCAGCGGAGAACCGCCTGCTGATCATCGATGTCGACGGTAACCGGTTCGTCATCCCGCACGTGGATCAGCTTAGCGACAAGGAATACCGCATGATCGAAACGAGATTGTAGACGGCGGCAACGGAGGAATATCGATGAATTTAAACTTCACGCTTTCGGAGCAGAATTTCGCGGCAGCACGGCAAGTCATCGGAGAGGAGATCGACTATTGCGTCCCTGCCGACCTGTCGCTGGATGGGCGGCGGGTGGAGGGATACCTGGCGATCGGCAGCGGCAGGTGGGCGCATGTGCAGGACGGCCAAGTGCGGGATCACGGGAACATCGCGGACGCCTGCGATTATTGTCTGGTGCCGTTCGTTGGCAATGCGGTGCTTGAAGCTACGGAGAACGGGACGAAACGAATCATCGTCAGGGTGACGATGCAGCATGCGTCCAGGTACGGCTATATCGCCCAAATCCTGAACGATATGGCCGCCAATCGTCCCGTCCGGATTTATCGTGACGAAGGGGATCCGGTTTGCGCGGAATGCGGAAGCGCGCTCGTCCCGGGTACGCGGGTGTGTCCCAGATGCATGAGCAAGGCAGCTGCATTCAAACGACTGCTTCTTATATCCAAAAGGCACTGGCGAAGCTTGATGCTTGGACTAGGCGTCCTTATCGCTGCCTCGGCGCTGGCGATGGCCGGGCCATACTTCCAGAAGCTGCTGGTCAACGCGGCGTTGCTCCCCCCTTCCGGACATGAGGCCAGCCTAAGGGTATTCTGGCTTGCACTCCTTGGGATGCTGTTCACCCTGGCTTTCGGGGAGCTGCTCGGCATTGCCAGAAACCGGATCATGGCCAGCGTCAGTACGGGCATTGCGGCCGACTTGCGCAAAACGGTGTTCGATCGGATTCAGAGCATGTCGCTCGGATTTTTGACGTCCCAGCGAGCGGGAGACCTGATGAACAGAGTGACGGCCGATACGGACCGCATCCGCCACTTGATTCAGGAAATGTGCACGACGGCCATCCACCAACTGCTCATCCTGATCGCTTCAGCGACGCTGCTTTTTTCGGCCGATTGGCGGCTGGCGCTGATCGTGCTGCTTCCGGCTCCATTCGTTGGTTATTTGCACTACTATATTTGGAGGCATGTCCTAAACAGGCTGTTTCACAAGCAGTGGCGCATCTCCGACAAGGCAAACTCGTTTCTTCACGATGTCCTCAGCGGCATTCGGGTCGTGAAGGCCTTCGGCCAGGAAGAGCGGGAGATTCGCAGATTCCGGACATATAACGGCGAATTCGCTGCTGCTGCGTTGAAAAGCGAGAAGTTGTACAGCATTTTATCGCCGATCTCGAATTATTTGATTCAGATCGGCCAATATCTCGTACTTCTGATCGGCTGCTACATGATTATCGGCCGGGAGATGAACGTAGGCGAGCTGATCCAGTTCAGCGCTTATGCCGCCATGATTTTCGGGCCGATTTCCTGGCTGATGTTCATGCCGCGCTGGATCGCGAATGCGGTCATTTCGATGCATCGCGTATTCTCGGTAATCGACGAGCAGCCGGAAGTCATGGATGCAAACAACGCGGTGGGCCACCGGATTCGGGGCTCGATCGAGTTCCGCGACGTTTTTTTTGGCTATCGGTCGTATGAGCCTGTTCTGAAGGAGATCAACCTCACCGTGAAGCCGGGGGAGATGATCGGACTCGTCGGCCATTCCGGATCGGGCAAATCGACGACGATCAATCTGATTTCCCGTTTCTATGATGTAAACGAAGGGGAGATTCGGATTGACGGCATCGATATCCGGAAGATCCGGCAGGAGGATTTGCGCTCGCAAATCGGCGTCGTGCTGCAGGAGACGTTCCTGTTCAGCGGGACGATCGCCGAGAATATTCAATACTCGAAGCCTGGCGCGAAGCTGGAAGAGATTATCGAGGCGGCCAAAATCGCCAACGCGCACGATTTTATCATCAGCTTGCCTGACGGTTACGACACAAGGCTGGATGAAAACGGGAACAACCTGTCGGGAGGCGAGCGTCAGCGGATCGCCATCGCGAGGGCCGTGCTGAACGATCCGCGAATCCTCATTCTGGACGAGGCGACGGCTTCGCTTGATATCGAGACGGAAGCGGCCATCCAGGAGGCACTGAGACGGGTGACGAAAAATCGCACGACGATCGCTATCGCGCATCGTCTCTCCACGCTGCGAAATGCCGACCGGCTTATCGTCCTTGATAAGGGGCGGATCGCCGAAATCGGCACGCATCGAGAATTGATGAAAAAGCAGGGGATCTACTATAATCTGATCTCCGCCCAGCGCGGCATGTCCCGCAAGAGCGACCCTTCCGCGGTGGTATAACACTGCCAACATTAGGGCAGCCAGTGCATTGCAATGAAATGTTTCAGGTAATCTGGATGTTCATCGTAGGAGAAGGCTTGAAATACTATCTCCGTTAGGAGGGAAGAAGCAGCATATGGAAAATGATATTCACAGCGTTCTCTGCTATACGAGAGAACCGCTTGAACCTGAAATCTATTCCCCGAAGCTTGCATACAGCATGCATCTCGCTTACACCGATGACGGGATGATTTATCGGGAGCTTAATCATAACTCGGGGGTGCTGTTCGCTAAAGCCGCCGAGCTCTCAAACGGCACGCTGTCCGCCAAGAGTTTGAAAAATCCGTACCTGTTTCACATGGCTGACGGAAGCTTTGGCGTACTGGCCATTCGGACGGAAGCGGACGGTTCTCCCGATCAGCAGAGCAAGGGCTCGGTGCTGTTGTTCACTTCCCCGGACTTGCTGCAGTATCGGGAGCTCGGCCTGCTGAACCTAACGAACGGGCTTCATGTACAAGATATCATGTGCGATTATGAATATGCTTCCCGAAGGTATATTCTTCGTTGGCGTGAAGAGGACGGCAGGTATTATCAAAGGGAAATGACGGACCTGACATGCCCGGACGCCGCCGCCAACCCTAAGCCTTGCAAAGCCTTCACACTGAGCCCGAAACGCGTCGACATTGAAGGAGCATTGCCCCGCAATGCGATACGTGTATCGCGAGGTGTGGCACAGAGGCTGATTCATAAGCTAACGGTACCGGTTCATGTGCGTAATGAACTGCCGGAGCGTGTGGCCGTTACGTCCAAAGAACAGTTACAAGCCGTTAAAGTGACGGCGATATACAGTGATGGCACAACCGCGATTAAGCCGATTGATTGGGATGCGTCCGAAATCGATTGGAGCCGGCCCGGAACTTATCGCATTTCCGGAAGCATTCGGCAGGATCGCTTTACATTTCCGATAGCAACGAACCGTGCCGACCCTTGCATTGCGCAGTGGGACGGAAGGTATTTTTTTGTCGCGACCAATGATGCTGACGGCAACCATACGATTTCGATCCGGGAGTCGGATTCCATCATCGGTCTGGTCTCGGCAGAAGAAACCATAATTTTGGATACAGGCATGCATGATCATCTGAAGCGATTTTTGTGGGCACCCGAACTTCATGGCATCGGAGGGGAGCTGTATATTTTTCTTGCCGGCAGCAGCGGCGATTTCAAAGACATTCAGTCGCATGTTATGCGGTTAAAGAAGGGCGGCAATCCGAGTATGGCTGCGGATTGGGAGACGCCGATCCGGGTCGTCAGGCATGACGGAAGCCCGCTGTTTCAAGCCGGCATAACGCTGGACATGACCGTATTAGAGCGGAAAGGCCGTTTATATGCGCTCTGGGCTCAAAGGGAATTGATACCGCATGACCTGGGCTCGTGGATCTATATCGCCGAGGCGGATCCGAGGGAACCGTGGAGACTGATATCGGAGCCTGTCCTGCTGTCCAAGCCCGATTACGGCTGGGCGAACAATCAAACGTTCGTGGAGGAAGGACCCTTTGCACTCATGACAGACCGGAAAATCTTCGTGACGATATCCGGTGCTCTGGTCGATGCCACGTATTGCGTCGGCATGCTCAGCGTCAATTCTGATGCTGATTTGCTTGACCCGAACCAATGGACGAAGGGAAATTACCCGCTGCTAACCTCCAGAAGCGTGCCGGGCGAATACGGGCCAGGACACAATTCTTATGTGAAGGACGACGACGGAACGATCTGGAGCGTATATCACGCTCGTCCAGGCATCGGAGAGCCCCGCTGCTCGGGTCTCCGTCGCGTGCATTTCGACGTTGACGGTGAACCGATGCTGGGCTTGACGGAAGAGAAAGACTTGAACCCAGCGCTTGCGTCCGTATACCTGGATGTGCTGGTGGAAGCAATGGTGGAAGGTTGACGGTACAACAACTTTCTGGGTTTGTGCGAATTGACGAGAACGTGAAGAACAAAAGAAGCGCCGTGTTCCCGTGTGTGGGTACGCAGCGCTTCTTTTGCAATTTTGACGACGTGAACCCGAGGTTAATCCTTTGGCCATCCATGATGGATTCAGATTGGGCACACCGTTTAGCCGACGCTCATGCGCTTTCCACTTTCCGGCCGTTTGCGTTGGCCAGAGCATCAACACTTTTAGTAATTACAAATCGTGTTTAGTTTCTCTATGGTTCGTTTTCGCAAGCAGTTATATGATCTTGGTGAGCATCAAAATGAAAGCGCTGCATATTCATGCAACCAAAAATTAAGGGGGGGAATTAACGCATGTGGATGCGTAAGATCAGTCTGCTGTTCTGCAGCCTGATTCTGGTGATCATGACGGCATGCAGCAGCGGCTCGGGCGGCGACGCGAAGACAGTCGAGCCCGGCCAAGCGGAAGAGGCCGTCAACGCGCCTGCGGAAGCGACAAACGAGCAGCCGACAAACGAATCAAGCAGCGAGGAAGAATTAACCGGCACGCCGGAAATGGAATTTGATATGGGCGGCCGAACCATCAAATGGGTGTCCTGGTATGATGAATCGATTCAAGAAGACAATCCTGACAACATTAAACGGAAACGTAACTTGGAAGAGCTGATGAAAAAACATAATTTTAAAATGGAATACGTGATCGTGGATTTCGGCGAGTACCAGGATAAGGTGACAGCCTCGCTGGTGGCGGGAGAACCGATCGGCGACATCATCCGGGTAGCGAGGCCATGGATGATTCCGACGCTGGTCAATCAAGGTCTGTTCGCGCCGGTGGATGAATACACGAAGAACGAGAAGGTATTCATCCAGCAGTACACGAACGAGTACTCCCAATACGAAGGAAGGGGCTACGGGTTCAGGACGGGCATCAACGGCGCGTCATCCGGCATTTTCTATAACCGCACGTTAATGAATCAATTGGGCATGAAGCCATTGCAGGAATACGTCAACGAGGACAACTGGAACTGGGATACGTTCATTCAGGTCGCGAAAGAAGCGAACAAAGATTCCAATAACGACGGCAAATTGGATATTTGGGGGCTTGCATCCGCTTCCTTGCTGGTTCCCGCAATGGCCTCGAACGAAGCGAATCTGGTCATTCTCGATAAGCAAGGTCTTGAGGATCCCAAAACCTTGGAAGTGCTGAACTTCTTGTCGCGCCTCGCAACCGAGTCGGTTGGGAGACCAACGGAAGGGGGAGACTGGACCGAGCCGGGCCAATTTTTCCGCCAAGGCAACACATTGATGGTTGCAGGCAGCGATTATGAAATGGAAAACTTCAAGCAGGACATGCCGGATTACGATATCGGATTTCTCCCATTTCCGAAAGGGCCAAGCGCATCAAGCTATCATTCGCATAATACGATCCCGAATTACCTGACGATTCCAAGCGCCGTGGAGCATCCCGAACGTCTGGTTTATATTTATGAAAAAATCAACGATATCGACTCGATCTACGACTATCCGAAACAATCTACACTGGAGACTTTATTCAGCAACGAGGACGATATTCAGAATGCCAAGCTGGCCGGTGAGAGCATTAAAGTGATCGATACCGAGAGCGGATACCCATCGATGCCTTATTACGAATTTATAGGGGAAATCATGGAAGGCATCCCGGTATCGACGGTCGTCGAGAAATATAAAGGGCCGTTCCAGGCAGCGATTGATGCGGTTTGGAAAAAGTAAACGTGGTCTCAAAATGGAATCACAGCCAGTCCTCCCGTCATTTTGAAGGGATGAGTCAGGTACGCTGTTACAAATGGAAGCGATTCCAAGTCAATGCTTCTTAACGGCAGACGGTGGATAGCCTTTCGCTTCCTTGAACACTTTGCTGAAATAGGAAAGATCTTGAAAGCCGCAGGATTCGGCGGCTTCCGTCACGGTAACGCCGCCGGCCATCAGCATGTGCTCAGCGTTATTCACGCGTATCCGCTGCAGGTATTCCTTGTAGGTCGAACCGGTATTCTTTTTGAATAGTTTCCCTAAATAAACGGGATGGAGGTTGAACTGCTCGGCGAAGTCGTTAAACGACAAGTCTTCCGCATAGTGTTCTTCGATGATGGCGGTCAGCTTCTTGATTCGCGGGTCCATATGCATGATCGTTTGGCGATGCATGCCGTGAAGCAGCCGGTGGAGAATGAGTTCGAACAATGCACGGGCATGGATCATATAAAACGGTTGTTTATTCATCCACACGTGGTTGAACTCCCGGATGTAGGCAAGAATCTCCTTGGTGATCAATTTCTTCGTAACGACGCCAAACGGAAGCCGGATATGATTGTGCGGCTCGGCCCAGAAGAAATTGAACGGATACGCATGCATGGGAGATTCCTTGAACGTATGGGCTTCCCGTACGCTTCCCCCCGGAACGTACACCAGATCGCCCGCCTCAACTGCAAATTTGTTGCCGTCAATGTAGTAGTTTGCCCGGCCATCAACGACGAACGTCAAATCGTGAAACCCGATCCGGGCCTTCTGGATTCTCCAATCCGGATAACATCTGCGGTCCACGAACAGAAAAATATTCGGTACGAGATGTGGGTGATATTCAAGCTCCATGCGGATATCGCCTCCTTTTTAAACAAATTGTAATGTCCACATGAACATTTACAACCTGTGGTTGGATGGTCTTTTCCCAATGTATCGCCGCTTGATCATGTGAAATCATCCGTTAAGAAAGGGAAGGGTCCAATGATTACGTTAACCGGATTTTCAGACGAGATATCCCCGGATTTGGATGTTCAGCTGGATGTCCTGGAATCCGAAAGCATCCGTTATCTTGAGCTTCGAGGCGTTTGGGGCAAAAATGTGCTGCAGTTGACGGAAGAGGAAGCGTTGACCGTGAAAGAACGATTAGCGGAGCGGAGGGTCGGAGTCTCCTCGATCGGCTCGCCGATCGGGAAAATCCAAATCACCGACGACTTTGAAACCCATCTCGAGGACGCTCGGCGCGCCGTACGTCTAGCCAAGTTTTTCCAGGCGCCTTTTGTACGCGTGTTCTCCTTTTACATTCCGGACGGGGACTACGAGAAGCATCGGCCTGAAGTGATACGGCGCATGCAACGACTCGCTCAATTGGCTGAACGCGAAGGCGTGGTTCTGCTTCATGAGAATGAAAGCCATATTTATGGAGACACCGGCGAGCGATGTTTGGATCTGCTTCAAACGGTTTCATCCTTCCATTTGCGGGCAGCCTTTGATCCGGCGAATTTCGTGCAGTGCGGCGTGAAGCCCGTCAATGAGGCCTATCCACTGGTAGGCGATTATACGTCGTATATTCATGTGAAAGACGCCATCATGGGGAAGGGGACCGTCGTACCTGCAGGCGATGGCGACGGCGAGCTCCGCGAGCTCATTCATGAGCTCAGCCGCAGGCGATTTTCAGGGTTTATGTCGTTGGAGCCGCATCTGCGGGCCGCCGGAACATTCGAGGGATTCACGAATCCGGGGCTTTTCGTTGCGGCATCCAAAGCGATAAAGCGATTGTTAGCGGAGCAAGGAATGGAATGGAATTGACAGGCTGAATATGGATTCAACACGTGACCTTGGTTTGAGGAGCCAAAAAATTCGAGAGGAGCTTTCTCATGAATTTACGGTTTAAGAAATACTTATGCGTATGTTTGTCTCTTGCCATCGCTTTGTCCATTCTGGCTGCACCTGGCAATACTGCCGCAGCCAGTGATGCCGTCATCAATGTCTCCTCGGAGAAGCAAGTGATTCGCGGCTTCGGAGGCATCAACCACCCGGCATGGATCGGCGATTTGACGGCGGCGCAGAGGGATACCGCTTTCGGAAACGGAATGAACCAGTTAGGTTTTTCGATCTTAAGAATCTACGTGCATGAAGACCGAAATCAATGGTACCGTGAGGTGGAGACGGCCAAACGGGCCATTGCCCTTGGAGCCATCGTATTTGCTTCCCCATGGAATCCTCCGGCCGATATGGTTGAGACCTTCAACCATAACGGCGATACGACGGCAAAGCGGCTTCGTTACGACAAATATGCCGCGTATGCCCAGCATCTTAACGATTTCGTAACGTACATGAGAAACAATGGCGTCGATCTGTATGCGATATCCGTTCAAAACGAGCCCGATTATGCACATGACTGGACGTGGTGGACACCGCAGGAAATGCTTCGGTTTATGAAAGAAAATGCCGGATCGATCAACACGAGAGTCATCGCGCCGGAATCGTTCCAGTATCTGAAAAATATGTCGGATCCGATTTTGAACGATCCCCAGGCGCTTGCCAATATGGATATTCTCGGCGCTCATCTGTACGGGACCCCGATTAGCAATTTCGCTTATCCGTTATTCAAACAAAAAGGAGCGGGCAAAGATCTCTGGATGACGGAGGTATATTACCCGAACAGCGACAACAACTCGGCGGATCGCTGGCCCGAAGCCCTTGATGTGTCTTACCATATCCACAATGCGCTGGTAGAGGGAGATTTTCAAGCCTACGTGTGGTGGTATATCCGCAGATCTTACGGTCCGATGAAGGAGGACGGCACGATCAGCAAACGCGGCTACAATATGGCTCATTTCTCCAAATTCGTCCGCCCCGGCTATGTCAGGGTGGATGCCACGAAAAATCCTGAATCCAACGTTTACGTATCAGCCTATAAAGGTGACAACAAAATCGTTATCGTTGCGATTAACCGGAGCAGCGCCGGGGTCAATCAGAACTTTGTACTGCAAAACGGATCGGTTTCGCAGGTATCAAGGTGGATCACAAGCGGCAGCAGCAATCTACAACCCGGTACGACTCTCAACGTAACGGGGAGCAACTTCTGGGCCCATCTTCCCGCGCAGAGCGTTACGACCTTTGTAAGCGAACTCAGGCGGTAATTTATCGTCCAAGGTGTTGGTATCAATAATAAGCAGCAGTTTTAACAAAGAGCTGTCTCCAGGTCATGCAGGCGACTTGGAAGGGCAGCTCTTTGTTCTGGGCAGGAATTAATCCGCAATTTCAGCCGTAAGCGCGGCTGGATGCATGAGAGGGAGCAAAGCAAGTTCTGGGCTCCTCCTATTCCCTAGGCGATGGCTCCGGTGTTATTCTATTGCCTTGTAAGGAGTTGGCGTCACTTCGCTCCCAGCCTATAGCCTTGGTAAGCAATTGTACCCCGAGGAAGGAATTGTACCTTTTTCTTGCGAACAGTCAAGTGTATCATCGTATTGCTTTACTTTGAAAACGCTTACTATTGAGGAGGGTACGTATGCAGCGTTTATGGTCCAAGTTCTCCCCGGTATTCCGCAGATTTCTTATTTCCTACTTGATTGTGCTCTTGATCCCCCAAATTGCAGGCTATGCATCGTACAGGACTTCGATTGAAGTGGCGAAAGCAAGCTCAATCGAAAACAGCCTGAGTTCCTTGAATCTGGGAAAAGAGATCATCGAGCGTCATCTGGTGGAGGTGGAAGCCTTCACGAAGCAGCTTGCGATCAATCAGGATCTATATCGTCTGATCGCTGATCCCAAGCCGCTCGACAGCAACAACGTTTACGGCTTGGGACGTATGCAGCGCAGCCTGTCCATGTACAGCAGCACGAATGATTACCTCTCCGATTTCTTCATCTACATACGTAATTATAACGCCATTATTACGCCGAATACCGTCTATTACCGGCCCGAGCATTATTACGAGGCGAATCGGCTTGAAGGGTTGACGTTCGAGGAGTGGGAGGAGGCCGTATTGAAAAAACCGCATCTAAACGAGATGATGCCGCTTAAGAAATATAGGCGGGAAATCCGCGACACGGTGTTTGTCGAGACGCCTGCCGTCACGTTTCTGCAATCGATTCCGCTTAACAGCTTTAACAATCCGCAGGCGATGATCGGCGTACTGATCGATGAAGATCATATGGGCAGCCTGCTGCAAAATATCGTGGACCAATACGGGGGCTGGGCGTTGGTTGCGGACCGGGAAGGCAGCTTGATCTTGTCCAGGGGCATCGGAGAAGAGGAGGCCAAGCGCTTCACCGCAGCTTCTTCCGATGAGAACGGCGAGGTCAGCCCCACGGGAGACGGACGGCTGTTGATCTCCATCCGGTCCGATCTGAACGGCTGGACCTATATGGCCGGAATACCGGAGCAGGCGCTGATGACGAAGGCCGATAGAATCCAGCGGGTCACGACGACGTTTACGCTGACTGCGCTGTTCATTGGCTTGCTGATTGGACTTGTCCTCGCTTACCGGCACAGTGCAAAGGTCCAGTCGCTCCTGTCCGTGTTTCGCGAGCAAAACCACATTTCCCGGGAGAAGATCGGCAACGAGTACGATTTCCTGGCCGGCAATATCGCGGCTCTGATCGCTAACAACAAATTGCTGGAGTCCTCACTGAACGATCAGCTCCCGCTGCTTAGGGATGCGTTTATCAAACGGCTGCTGACCGGCGACTTCTATACGCTGCGGGAGCTCGAGGCGGTCTCTAGTCAGACGGGAGTCCCGCTCCGCGGCGAGCAAGGACGCGCAGGCATTCTGAAAGTCGCCGGATATGGCAGTGCCGACAGCGAAGAAATCATCCAGGAACTCAGCGTTGCCCGGTTGATCGTCCGGCAGGCTTTGAGCCGGCTGGAACCCGATGTGCTGGTTACGGACTGGGGTTCGGACCAGATCGCTTTCGTGCATCCGATTGCCGAAGAGGCGCTGGACGTCTTTACTCGCCGCCTGGATGCCGGTTTGCTTGAACTGGTCGATGCCGTATATCGGCAGCATCGATTGTCGATCACGATCGGGCTGGGTTCGGCGTTCGAAGCGTGGAACGGCGTGGCCGACTCTTTCAACGAAGCGCAGCAAGCGCTGGAATATGCCGTTCACACCGGGGCAGTCGGCATCACCCGGTTTGAGGATGCGATGAAGGCAACGGAGCTGTACTATTATCCGATTGAATCCGAACAGCGTATGCTCAATACACTCAAGGCGGGTGAGCTCGAGGAAACAAGCCGCCTTCTTGACCAGCTGTTCAGCCGGAACTTCGAAGAGAGGGAGCTGTCGTACGATATGACGCAGCAGCTCGTGATGGAGCTCAAGGGAACCTTTCTGAAGCTGGCCGAACAAAGAATATTCCACGACGAGTCGCTCACCGACCATATCAAAGAGCAGATCGCTGCAGTTGCGACGACGGACGGGATCGATCAGCTCAGGGAGCGATTCGGGCAGCTCATTCAAGAGATCTGCATGGATGTCCGGAAGAAAAAATGCGACATGCATGCCGAGACCGTGGGTGAGATTATCCGCTACATCCACGAGCGTTATTCCGACGCCGAGCTGACGCTTTATCGTATCGCGGAGCATATTGGGAAGCCCGAGAAATATATATCCCAAATGTTCAAGGAGCATACGGGAACGAATCCTTCGGATTACGTTGAACTGGTGAGGATCGGCAAGGCGGGCGAGCTGCTGCAGCAGAACCTTTTGACGATTGACGAGATCGCCGCGCAGGTAGGGTATAACAGCGCGCATTCGTTCAGGAGGGCCTTCAAGCGGGTTCGCGGCGTGTCGCCGAGCACATTTCGGCAAATGGCCGATTAAGGAAACGGCGGATTCGTCATCTTTAACGATAGGGTTGGTCTGCATCTGCTTAATGCATGGATGAACGTTTTGACAGACTTTTTTTATCGTATTCGCCATATGAAAAAAACGCGGAGCATCAAGGCTTGGAAAGCATCCGTTTCCGAAATTGTACGGCCAGGGAGAAAGTGTGCCTTTACGGCGCGGAGCGTGCAATTTTATGATTACGCACAAGAAAGCGCTGCCAAATAAGTTCTGGCTTCATTGGCAGCTGCCCATTGAAGGAGGGATGGAACTGAGTACGCTATTTTCCAAGTTCAAAACGGTCAGAGCCCCGAGCAATACACGCTCGGAAATCGGGAGATTTGCCTCCCGAAGCTTCAGAAGACATTGGCAGCTGTATCTGCTGGTCATTCCGCCGGTCTTGTATTTCATCATCTTCAAGTACTTGCCTATGGCAAACGCCGTGCTTGCCTTCAAAAATTATAACGTGGTGAAAGGGATATGGGGCAGCCCATGGGTCGGCACGCAGTACTTCGAGATGTTTTTTCGCAACCCGGCGTTCGCGACGCTGATCAAAAATACGCTGTACATTTCGTTCTATCAATTGATCGTCGGGTTTCCGATTCCGATTCTGCTGGCGTTGGCTTTGAACGAGGTGAAGAGCGCAAGGTTCAAAAAAACCGTACAGATGGTCACCTATGCGCCATATTTCATCTCCACAGTGGTCATGGTGTCCATCATCATGCTGTTCTTGTCCCCGCGTCTTGGGATCGTGAATACCATTGCCGGCGCGCTTGGTTTTGAAGCGGTCAATTATCTTGGAGAGCCGGGCATGTTCCGCACGATCTACGTGCTGTCCGACGTATGGCAAACCATGGGCTACTCCGCCGTCATTTATCTTGCTGCTCTGGCTGGCGTGGACCCGTCCTTATATGAAGCGGCCAAGGTGGACGGCGCCAATCGGTTCCAGAAGATCCTGAATGTCGATCTTCCTGGGATCTTGCCGGCAGCGGTCATCATTCTGATTCTCAGCGTAGGCAACATCATGGCGCTCGGCTTCGAAAAAATGTACTTGCTGCAGAATCCGCTGAACCTGTCCACGTCCGAGATCATTTCCACGTATGTGTACAAAATCGGATTGCTGAACGCGAACTACAGCTTCGCCACGGCGGTCGGATTGTTCAATTCTTTGATCAATCTGGTGCTGCTCCTTGTCGTCAACGCCATTGCCAAGCGGGCTTCCAATACAAGCCTTTGGTAGATATGAAAAAAGGAGTGAGTGACATGAACGCATTGCGGTCCAGTTCCGGAAGCCGCCGGAGCGTGAGGATCAAGGAGTCGCTGGGAGACCGCATCTTTCTGACCGTGACCTATATCTTGCTGACCTTGGTTCTAATTGCCGTCCTGTATCCGCTTATTTACATCGTAAGCTCATCACTGAGCAGTCCGAGCGCCGTCTCTGCAGGCAAGGTATGGCTGTGGCCGGTCGACGTATCCTTTGCAGGGTACGAGGCGGTGTTCCGAAACGGCCAGGTGCTGACAGGCTATGCCAATTCGCTGTTTTATACCGTTGCAGGCACGTTCATCAGCGTATCCCTGACGATCATGGTTGCATACCCGCTGTCGAAGAAGTCGTTTTTCGGCCGCACGCCGCTTATGGTATTCATTACTTTCACCATGCTGTTCTCCGGCGGATTGATCCCGACCTATCTGGTCGTCAAATCGATGGGCATGATCGATACGCGCTGGGCGCTGCTTATTCCGAATGCCGTGTGGGTGTGGCAGGTCATTATCGCCAGAACCTTCTTTCAGACCTCGATCCCAGATGAGCTCTCCGAGGCGGCGGATATCGACGGGTGCAGCGACATCCGCTACATTTTCAGCGTCGTTCTTCCGCTAGCCAAACCGATCATCGCCGTGCTCTCGCTTATGTATGCGGTGGGGCAGTGGAACGCTTATTTCGATGCCCTGATTTACTTGAAATCGCAATCGCTCTATCCGCTTCAGCTCATTCTCCGCAGCATTCTCATCTTGGGCAGCGGAACGGGCAATATGGACGCCGGGGAGATGGTGAAGCAGCAGCAAATGGCCGAGCTGATGAAATACTCGCTCATTGTGGTGGCAAGCCTCCCGGTGCTGGTGATCTATCCGTTCGTACAGCGTTATTTTGTGCAGGGCATGCTGATTGGCTCCGTGAAGGGCTGATCCCGGGCTGCTCTCATTGTGTTGCTTGACCAATTCGTGAGGAGGAGATTGATTTGAGAAAAACAGGAACCCGTCTGCTTGTACTCATACTGATGCTTGGTTTGGTGCTTGCCGGATGCTCCGGCGGAAACGACAACGAAGGAAGCGAAGGGACAGAAGGCGGCTTACAGGATTCCGGTGAGAAGGTTACGATCAACGTATTTGCCCATCAAAGCTCGGATGTGGATCTGAAGACCAATAAGTTTACGAAAAAAATGGAAGAGCAATTCGGCATCAAGTTCAACTGGACAACCGTTCCGTTCGATGGTGCGGCCGAAAAACGCCAAATTTCGCTTGCTTCCGGCGACTATCCGGATTTGTATATGCTTATTCCTTGGGTGGACCGTTTCTCGCAGACGGACTTGCTGAAGTTCGGGCAGCAGGGGGTGATCATTCCGCTTAACGACCTGATCGAAGAGCATGCTCCCCACATTAAGGAAGTGCTGGAGAACAACGAATATTATAAAGCCATGAACACGGCTCCTGACGGCAAGATTTACGGATTGACCGGCTTAAACGAATGCTTCCACTGCTCATACCCGAATAAAATGTGGATCAATACGAAGTGGCTTGATCAGCTCGGACTTGCGCAGCCGACGACGCCGGAAGAATTCAAAGCGGTCCTTGAAGCCTTCAAGACGCAGGATCCGAACGGAAACGGCAAGGCGGACGAAGTGCCGCTCAGCGGATCCGTCGAAAATTTCGGCGTTCACGTGATTCCGTATCTCATGAACGGCTTTATTTACAACGACGACAGAACGTATCTCATCATGAAGGAGGGCAAGGTCGACACCGCGGCGAACAAACCGGAATGGCGGGAAGCGCTGGCCTACATCAAATCGCTGTATGACGGCGGACTCATTGACCCGGGGGCGTTTACGCAAAATGCAGGCGCGTACAAAAAAATCGGGGATAACGCCGACGCACAGCTTTTGGGTGCCGGAGCAGGCATGCATCCCGCGCTGTTCTTAACCACAGGAGAAGATGCACCCTACAGCAAGGACTACAACCCGCTTCCGCCTCTGCAAGGACCGCACGCCAATTATGCAACGTTCAACTATCCGATCGATCCGGGCGCATCCTTCGTTCTGACGAATAAAGCGAGCAAAGAGACGCAGATCGCCGCCATTAAAATGCTGGATTATTTCTATACGCAAGAAGGGGCAATGCTCTCCTATCTCGGTGAAGAGGGCAAGAGCTGGCGCAAGCCGCAGGATGGAGAAATCGCGCTGAACGACAAAGTGGAGCCGCTCTATAAATCGATCCCGCTTGAATCCGGGGAGCAGCCCCGCAATGACAGCTGGGGGGCACTAACCCAATATAACCATCACCGGGCATACCGCGATGCCGAGGTTCAGGGGACGGATATTTACGCGAACGATGGTTACGAACGCCGCCTGTACGAGGCAACGTTACTGATGGAAGGCAAGGAGCCGAAGGAAATATTCCCCCACTGGGCGCTGTGGGTTGATCCGTTGGTCGCTGATGAAGCCAGCATGATGCAGACCAACATCAAAGACTATGTCGACCAGAACGCTTTGCTGTTCATTACCGGCGCCAAGAGTCTGGATAAAGATTGGGAGGATTACGTGAAAGGACTGGAGGGCTTGAACATGCAGCGTTATCTTGAAATCATGCAGGCCGCCTACGACTCATCGACGATATCGAAGTAGACTGCGGCGCGGTAAGCTCGGATTCATGGGGGCAGGAGCCTAGCGCGCAGGAAGCGGGGCTCTTGTTCCATCATGCATCCGGGGGTACGAAAAAACATGAAGCTTCGCTAAGTCAAGCCTGTCCGGGCGCTCATCAGCTGCCATGCGAGGCTCGACAGCCCCTCCACGAAGTCTTCGGGGCCGTGATATCAAAATAAGGTACAAATATGCGAGATTCGGCAATTTTTATTCTTCGATCGGATCGTTACAATGAGGTGGAATGCAGGTGGCTTGTGGGGGCATGGAATCCTATCCGCATGATTGGAGAATCGACTGTAACGATTAAACGGATGGATTACGCCCGATATACCGGTGCAAACTTTGACGATTTGTCTTTCGGCATGGTGATGGAGCTGAAATTGTGCAATCTATAAAGCGGATTGGAGGAGAAACATGACAAGCTGGATTAGCAAGGAACAGAAGCATCGCTTGTGGTATAGGAAACCGGCGGCCGAATGGAACGAGGCGCTGCCGATCGGAAACGGCCGTCTGGGCGCGATGATTTTCGGCGGCACGGCGGAGGAAAAGCTGCAGCTCAACGAGGATTCCGTATGGTATGGCGGCCCGCGCGACCGCAATAACGAAGACGCGCTGCCTCATTTGCCCGAGATCCGCAAGCTGATTATGGCGGGAAGACTGCGGGAGGCGGAGGAGCTGGCAGCGATGACGATGGCGGGGCTGCCCGAAGCGCAGCGACACTATATGCCGCTTGGCGATCTGCTGTTGTCGTTCGGCCATCATGATCAGCCTGCCGACGAATATGTACGGGAGCTCGACTTGGAGAACGGCATATCCCGGGTCAGCTATCGGATCGGCGAGATCAGGTATACGCGCGAGCTGTTCGCCAGTTATCCGGATCAGGCGATCATGATCCGGATATCCGCCGACAAACAGGGGGCCGTCTCGTTCAAAGCCCGGTTCAACCGCCGAAACTGGAGATACCTGGAGAAGACGGTCAAATGGAAGGAAAGCGGGCTGGTCATGCGCGGGGACTGCGGCGGCGAAGGAGGCAGCTCCTTTACCGCAGTATTGAAAGCGGTCTCTGAGGGCGGCGTATGCCGCACCCTTGGGGAGTATTTGCTGGTGGATGGCGCAAGCTCGGTGACGCTGCTGGTCGCAGCCGGAACAACGTTCCGGCATCCGGATCCCGAGCTTGATGCCAAACGGCGGCTGGAGAGTCTGAGCCGGGTTCCGTATGCCGAACTGCTAGCCCGGCATGTCGCCGATTACCGCGAGCTGTACGATCGGGTCGAGCTGAAGCTGCCCGAGAATCCGGACAAAACCGTCCTGTCGACCGACGAACGGTTGAAGCAGTTTCAACAAGGAGAAGAGGACCACGGCCTGATCGCGACTTATTTTCATTTCGGCCGGTACCTGCTCATTGCCTCCAGCCGGCCGGGCTCTTTGCCCGCGAATCTTCAGGGCATCTGGAACGACAGCTTCTCCCCGCCGTGGGATAGTAAATTCACGATTAATATCAATGCACAGATGAATTATTGGCATGCGGAAAATTGCAACCTGGCCGAATGCCATGAGCCGTTGTTCGAGCTGATCGAACGGATGCGCGAGCCCG
This sequence comes from Paenibacillus ihbetae, assembly GCF_002741055.1. Taxonomy (NCBI): domain Bacteria; kingdom Bacillati; phylum Bacillota; class Bacilli; order Caryophanales; family Paenibacillaceae; genus Paenibacillus; species Paenibacillus ihbetae. The sequence goes on from NZ_CP016809.1 coordinate 6,084,019, forward strand.
GTCGGGTGACAGCACAAGTCATGTACGGCTGCCGCGGCTTCACCGCGCATCACAATACGGATATTTGGGCGGATACGGCGCCGCAGGATACATATCTTCCGGCTTCATTCTGGCCGATGGGTGCCGCCTGGCTGTGTTTGCATCTGTGGGAGCATTACCGGTTCGGTCAGGACCGATATTTTCTGGCGCAGGCATACGAGACGATGAAGGAAGCGGCGTTGTTCCTGCTCGACTATTTGATCGAGGACGGCGAAGGGCGGCTGGTCACATGTCCTTCCGTCTCCCCGGAGAACCGGTATAAGCTGCCAAACGGCGAGACGGGGGTGCTCTGCGTCGGAGCCGCGATGGATTTTCAGATCATCGAAGCGCTGTTTGATGCCTGCATCCGGAGTTCGGAAATCATGGGTAGGGACGAGGCGTTCCGCGAGGAACTCGGGGACGTGCTGAAGCGTCTGCCCAAACCTCAAATCGGCAAATACGGCCAAATTCAGGAGTGGATGGAGGATTACGAGGAGGTGGAGCCGGGGCACCGCCACATCTCCCATCTATTTGCCCTTTACCCGGGCGATGGCTTTAGCTTGGAGCGAACGCCGGATTTGGCTGAGGCCGCCAAGACAACATTGGAACGCAGGCTTGCCAGCGGCGGGGGGCACACCGGCTGGAGCCGGGCATGGATCATTAACTTCTGGGCACGTCTGCAAGACGGAGCTAAAGCTCACGACAATGTGAGAGCGCTCCTGGAGCACTCCACGCTGACGAATCTATTCGATGATCATCCGCCATTTCAAATCGACGGCAATTTTGGCGGGACGGCAGGCATCGCCGAGATGCTGCTGCAAAGCCACGACGGGGCAATCCGGCTGCTGCCGGCTGTACCCGATTGCTGGAGCGAGGGCAGCGTCAAGGGGCTGAGGGCAAGGGGAGGTTATACCGTCGACTTCGTTTGGGCAGAGGGCAAGGTTACGGAAGCCGTCGTCACTTGCGCAGCTTCCGGCCCTTGCCGGCTGGAGGCTCCCGGCTTCGAGCCCGTAGCGTTTGTGGGCGAGAATGGACGTTCCTATACGTTCTATAGCAAAGAGACGGTAGCGGATCGGTAAATGGATGGTTTTCTACAGGACATTCGCTATGCCATGGAATCCGATGACCATGCTGGCGAGTCGAGTCAAGAAACTCCCGCAATATTCAGCTAACAAAGCACAAGATAGGACGAGTAAAGGCAGGGAAATCCAGATATACTGGACTTGCAAACGCATACTACGTCAAATGGGAGTGGTAAATCAACATGACGAATTTATTGCGCATCGGAACGCTGGTTGGCGGCGGGGACGCTGTTCGGGTCATCCCTCAGATCGCGCACCACGGCTTTGAATCGTTCGGCCTTACCTTCTGGCAGACGACAGGCGCTACCGATCTTGTGGAGACGGCCAAGCGGGTTCGTGAGCTGCAAGCTGAACACGGTTTTATCGTGTCGACGCTCGGGATCTTCGGCAATCCGCTGACCGGAGAAGGCGGTAATGCCGATACCTTGGCGAGCTGGGAGCGTCTGATCGATCATGCCCATCTGTTCGGTACCGATATCGTTTCCGGTTTTACCGGACGATTGACGGGCGAACCCATCGACGCCTCGATTCCGCAATATGCAAAGGTGTTCGGCGAGCTGTCCAAAAGAGCGGCGGATCGGGGCGTCCGCATTGCGTTCGAGAACTGCGACATGGGCGGGACATGGGAGACGGGGGATTGGAATATTGCCCATAACCCGACGGCGTGGGAGATGATGTTCAACGCCATCCCTTCGGAACATATCGGCCTGCAGTGGGAGCCCTGCCATCAGATGGTGTCTCTGATCGATCCGATTCCGCAGCTGCGGAAATGGGTGGATAAAGTATTCAACGTCCACGGCAAGGATGCGACGATTGCTTGGGATATCGTGAGGGAATATGGCATTCACGGGCCCAAGCCTTATGTATGGCACCGAACCCCGGGATTCGGCGACACCGACTGGACCAATATCATTACGATTTTGCGGCAGGGCAATTATCAGGGCACGATCGATATCGAAGGCTGGCACGATCCGGTATATAACGGGGAGCTTGAGATGACCGGACAGGTTCACGCACTTCATTATTTGAAGCGCTGCCGAGGTGGAGATTTTGTACCGAATCCGGTGTGAGTGCGACTAAATTGATTCGCGGAGAAAGAACCTGGGCAGGTCGTTTGTTCAGGTTCTTTTTTCATGGAAGGAATGGACGAGCATTCCATTATTGATTGTATAAAAATCCATATGAGTGTATTATAACTCCTATCCGACTAGGTTAGGGGTGGTAACAATGGATGATAAGCGGATTGAGGAAATGACGTTAAATGCCTGGCCGGCATTCCAAACGATCGTCCGTAACGGGTGGCTGCTCCGGTTAGCGTCCGGTTTCACGAAGCGTTCCAACTCGGTCAGCGCGCTCTACTCGGAGCCGTCAGTTGATCTGCATGAGCAGATTCAATATTGCGAACGCGTATACGCAAGAGAAGGTCTCGACGTTGTGTTTAAAATAACGCCGTTCAATCCGCCTGAGCTCGATTCGATTCTAGAGGAGCAAGGCTACTCCGTTCTTGACCCCACGAGTCTCAAAGTGCTGGATAGTCTGGACCATGCGCCCGCTCCGACATATCAGGACGTGACCGTCTATGAACAGTTGAGCAGCGAATGGATGGATGACCTGACTGGGATTACGGGGCTCTCGGCAAGAAACCGGGAGATTAAACAGCAGCTGTTCAGCCGCTCTTCTATCCCTTACGGCTTCTTTACCTTATATGATCAAGGCAGGCCGGCGGCTTGCGGAATCGGCGCGCTGGAGGAGAACGTTGTGGGGATATTTGATATTGCAACCGCGCCTGCGTATAGAAAGCGGGACTATGGCACGCAAATCTTATTACATATTCTTCAATGGGCAAGAGTAAAGGGGGCGACCAGCAGTTATCTTCAAGTCGTCCAAACGAATCTTCCGGCTAATCGGCTATATGACCGGCTGCATTACCGGGAATTATACGCTTATTGGTACCGGGCGAAGCATGTTGAATGAAGTGCTCTACCCGCGATGCTAGGTATTTCGCAAGCAGAGTGTAGAAGTAAGTTGAAGCTTCGTGACCCAGGGGTTACTCAATCGGCCGATCGGTTGTATAATCATGGGAGAAGCTAACCTGAAGACCCGGTCTTAGATAAGCTGTCTAAGACGGGTCTTTATTTCAAGTCGGCGTTGGTCTGCCATGCTATCGGTACCAATGATGGGGGGATGAGTGTGCAGGTGGCCGCTTAGCCTTCCGACCGTAAGGGAGTGTTCGAATTTGTATACATACAGGCCGCTGAATGACCTTGATCTCGAGTTGATATGCGGCATTCCGCAAACGCCGGAGGAGCTTTTCTACATGAGTCCGAGATCCAGCCCATGAAATTCGATGAGCGGGAGTTATAAATAACCTTGTCAAGGGCTGCGTTAAAGCGAACGATGAAGATTCGAATAAAACCTTAGGGATCCCCATGAACTGTTCTCGGATTCCGGGTTTAGACCATTAAGGAGGAACATGTATGATTCAGGCTTTTATTTTTGATATGGATGGTGTCATTATTGACAGCGAGCCGCTTCATTTCGAAGTGGACATTCAGGTTATGAAGGATTTTGGGGCTTCGATCACGCAGGAGCAGCTTGAGAAATATGTGGGGATGACCAATCCCGAAATGTGGAAGCTGATCCGGGAAGAATACCACCTGCAGCGGACGGTATCCGAAATCATCGATTATCAATTATCCAATAAAATCAAAATACTGACGGCCCGCGAAATGGAGCCGATTGATGGAATTCGCGAGCTACTCGCGGATTTGAAGGCCAGCGGCATTCCCGTCGGGATCGCCTCCTCTTCGCCACCTGTATTTATCAAAGCGGTGCTTGACAAGTTCGGTCTGCTGGACGCCTTTAACTGTATCGTAAGCGGGGAGGAGGTCGAGAGGGGCAAGCCTGCACCGGATGTATATCTGAAGGCAGCCGAATTGCTTGGCGTGGAGCCTGCTTCCTGCATGGTGCTCGAAGACGCACGGCATGGTATTGCTGCCGCCAAAGCGGCCGGCATGCAATGTATCGGTTATGTCAATCCAAATTCCGGTAATCAGGATCTTTCTGCCGCCGATTATGTCGTCCGATCCATCGCGGAAGTGGGCGCAATATGCCAGCTGAAGAGTTAGCTTGTAACAGCTCGGTCCTTGTAAGGGCTGGGCTTTATTTTTTACGTATTGTGGAATGAAGCCAACTAATCTACATGAATCCTCGTTAATATAATAGCAGCTACTAATAGCTAGACCTAAGTCTAGGATGATTATCGTCTGGAGACGGAAGATATCGCCACTCGTTCATGGTATCCTTTCATTAACTTGAGCAGGAGATAGGCGGGAACAGGATGTATTGCCTCGATCTTTCGGAATGTCACGGATTACCCGGATGATTGATGACCCGGCAGTAATATAAGTAACCAAGCAGAGGAGCACGTATTGAATGGAGTTTTTACGTAACTTAGGCGATATCGGCTTATTTATTCATGCGATGATTGATGCCATTATTTTTCCGATCCCTGCGTTGTTTTCGCAATTATCTTTAAGCGTACTAACCCCGGAGCGAGCGATCTGGCTGGCAACGATCGGGTTTATCGGATGTATTCTCGGAACGCCGATCGGTTATGGCATCGGCAAAGCTTCCGGACATCTGGTTCTCAGCAAGATGCTCAAGAAGAAATGGTATGATTCGGCAACAGGCTTGTTTCAGAAACACGGAGAGGCTGCTATTCTGGTCGGTGCATTCACGCCCATCCCCTTCAAAATTTTTACCATTTTATCCGGCTGCATGAACTACCCGCTGTGGAAGCTCCTCAGCTATGCGGCGATCGGGCGGGCGTTCAAATTTTACACGGTCGGCGTATTGTTCTATATATACGGCAGAGCCGCCGAGCATATGGTTGATCATGTGCTGACCATCATTCTGCTGTTTGCCGGTGCACTCATCGGGGGGATATGGTTTACGATCCATACGGTGAAGAAACGAAAGAAGAAGCAAGCGGAGCAGCTGCATACTCCAACAGGAACAGAAGCAGCGGATCAAGATCAAGTATCGGCAGGTGGGAACTAATATGCTGGAACGCGTTCAACGGTGGGATTATCAATTGTTCGTATGGTGCAACCAATCGATCAGCAGCCGGATATTTGACCGGTTGTTCGGCGGGATTACACATCTGGGGGGTGCCATTTCGACGATAGCGAGCGCATTGCTGATCGCCTGGTTTGCCCACGAGGCGTGGGATGTATCGGCGTACCAAAGCGCGATCGCACTGCTCATCAGCCACATTATAGTGGTATTGATCAAAAAAGGAGTGCGGAGAAACCGGCCGTTCCGGGCTTTGGAGCAAGTCAAGGTTGGGAACTTCCCGCTTAAGGACTATTCGTTTCCATCGGGTCATACCTCAGCGATCTTTGCGGTGATCACGCCGGTATTATTTCTCGTGTCCCCGATGTACACCTGTTTGTTGCTGTTTCTAGGCGTACTGGTCGGGTTATCCAGAATCTATTGGGGCTATCATTACCCGACGGATTGCTTGGCCGGCGGCGCAATCGGATTCGGGACCGGCTGGCTGGTCGTGTACCTCATGAATGCTGCAGGAATATCTTAACGTCTGATAAGGAGTCGTATCGATGAAATCCATGAATGAGCACCAAATATTAATACTAACCGGCAGCCTGGGCGAAGGACATAACCAGGCAGCCAGGGCCATTGTGGAGTCAGCCAAGAGAAACTCCCCGCATCTGAGCGTTAAAGTCATTGATTACATGGAGCTGACGCATCCACGTTTGCATGTGGCAGGCCAATACTTTTTTATTCAGTGGGTAAAGCACTTTCCTTCGTTGTACGGTTATTTGTTTCAAAAGACGAGGGAGGAGAACACGCTCATCCAGCTCCTAAAGCGTTTGAGCTCATTCAGTCTGCAAAAGCTGAGCAGTTTGCTAGAAGATCAGAAACCGTCCGTGGTGATCAGCACGTTCCCGCCTGCGGCTGCAGGCATGTCGCTGCTGAAATCGATGGGACTCACGGATGTACCTGTCGTCACGGTGATTACGGATCATACGGATCACAGCTATTGGATTCATGAGCATACCGATCACTATATGGTGGGATCGGGCAAGGTCAAGGAGGCCTTGCAGCGGAAAGGAATAGCCGGCGAGAAAATATCGGTCACGGGCATACCGGTCCATCCGCTGTACACGCAGCCGGTGAATCGTGACCGGGTTCGCGAGAGCTACCGGCTGAGCGCGTCTGACCAAGTCGTCCTCATGATGGGAGGCGGCGAAGGAATGATCGACGGCGAGATCGTGAAGCTGCTTCAATCACGGGCTTACCCCGAGCATGTCAGGTTTATCGTTGTATGCGGACGCAATGACAAGCTGTATCAATCGCTGCAGGAAGACTTCGCCGATCATCCGCAGGTTAGGGTGATGGGATATGTAAATCGAATGCACGAATTGATGGCCGTTGCCGACCTTATGATCACGAAGCCGGGCGGACTCACGATCTCCGAAGCATTAACGATGGAACTGCCGATGCTGCTCTTCAAGCCGGTTCCGGGTCAGGAGCAGGATAATGCGGATTATTTGGTCGGGATCGGGGTAGCCCAGCAGGCGGATGAGGGAGAGCTTAAAGACCGGCTCATCCGCATGCTGCAACATCCGTCCATTCTGACAGAGATGAAACGTTGTGCTGCGCGATACAGTCATAAAGATTCGGCGCTTTCCGTGTTATCAGCATTAATGACCCTGCTGCAAAGCCGTTCCGCACAGCGTAACTGGCTGCATGAGCTCGATTCCCGTGCTTATGGATTGTTATCCAGGGATGCATACATGCAAGATTATGAAGGGCACTACGTGGACAGCTTCCGCTAAAAGATGAAGGAGCAGACCGATGAATTTATTCGAAATCGTTGAACGATTATTTGAACAATATGGATATATGGTGCTTCTGATCGGACTGCCCCTTGACTTTATTGCGCTTCCGATTCCTCCCGGGAACAGCACGCTGACATATACCGGCTTCCTGGTGTATAAGGAAGTCATCAGCTTTGCCCCGGCACTCCTGTTTGCCTTCAGCGGCGCCGCCATCGGTCTAACGATTACGTATGTGCTGGGCTATAAGCTGGGCATGCCGCTCATCGAGCGATACGGAAAGTGGTTGTTTCTGAAGCCGTCCCTGGTAGAGAAGACGCAGGCCTATTATGATAAATACGGCAATAAGCTATTGATCATTAGCTTTTTCATTCCCGGCGTCAGGCAATTTATCGGGTACTTTATCGGGATGATCCGTGTTCCTTACCGGACCGTCTGTTTATATGGATACTTGGGCATTGCGTCGTGGGTCATCGGCTTTTTCAGTATCGGATTTATCTTCGGGGAGCAGTGGCAGATTATATTGAACCTGGTCGAACATTATTTGAAGGTCATCTTCATCTGTCTTGGCTGTTCGTTGTTGATTCTGCTGGTATGGAGCCGGGTAAAGCGCGCTCGAGCGCAAAAGCTTGCCGAAGGGAAGAAAATGAAGCAGGTCCGCAAGATTGGGGAATAGGTGACGTTTACTTCATCCGGTTTTCTTCGAGAGGTTGCGGATGATCATGCCAAGGATTCCATTGTGGCCTTCCCCGTTGTATAATGGAAGATAACATCATGAAAAATGAACCCAGCTGAAAGAAGGATCTTCTTGAGCTGGGTTTTTTCCATGTATAAGATGAACGGAAATTTAAGGGGGCCGTTATGAAAATTGAAATGATATCGGAACAGGATTACAGGGTCTCCCAATTTCAAGTTGAACGAAACCATAACGAATAAGAATTAGGAGGGGCCATCCCATGCTGGGCACTATTCCAATATTTCGAATATTTGATGTGGACAAGGCGAGGGAATTTTATGTTCATTATCTTGGCTTTCAGGTTGATTGGGAGCATCGATTTGAAGAGGGGGCTCCGCTGTACATGCAGGTAACCAAGGGGGAGGTTTCCATTCACTTGACCGAGCATCATGGGGACTGTACGCCCGGGTCTGCTGTTCGCATTAAAATGACGGAGATCGAGCAATATCATGCAGAGCTCCATTCGAAGAACTATCCTTATGCCCGACCTGCCGTTGAGACGGCACCTTGGAATAGCAAAGAGGTGTGCGTAACCGATCCCTTCGGCAATAGAATCACGTTTTATGAGGAGTTGGAGCCGTCATGAAGCTGCTGTCACACGAGCAAACGGACGCGCTGCGAACGCTGAGAAACTTTAAACGGATAGAAGCGGCTCAGCAGCTCGAATAAAAGAGTGTATGATGGATGTCCGGAAAATGGATGGAGAAACGGCTCGTTTGCTTAATAAGCAAGCGAACCGTTTTTTTGAGCGGGGAGATTCTTGTATTGCGTTCAAATGATAGATACGGGAATTATAAATTTACATAGACTCCCCAAAAGCTGAGACAAATCTGTGCATTCGGCTTACTCCTTCCGTAATCTGGTCCGAAGTCAGGTTGCCGTATCCCAGGACAATGCCGCTCTCGCTGCTTCCATCCCCAATCCTGTAGTCTTCCGAACGTTCTACCCGGAATCCGTAAGCGCTCGTGTCGTTCCATGGCAAATCGGCATGCTTTTGCGTATGAAACAGGACCTGGAGATGCATGCCGGCTTCATCCCCTGTGATGGAGATCTGGTCTCCGAATGCTTGTACGAGCCGCTCTGTCAGCAGGTTTCGCCGCTTTTTGTAGAGTTTTTTCATGGTATGGATGTGTCGTTCCAGCTGTCCGTCCCGGATGAAAGCAGCCAGCGCTGTCTGAATCACGGCAGGGGTATGCAGATTGAGCCTGTCCTTTGCCAAGGTGATGGCATCCAATAATTTCGGGGGCGCGATCAGAAATCCGATGCGAAGGCTCGGTGACAAGGTCTTACTGAAGGTGCCGACGTAGATCACCCGGGAAGGTGAGAGTATCTGCAAGGGCGGAACCGGAATGCCTTTGAGACGAAATTCGCTGTCATAGTCGTCCTCGATCACATAGGCATCCGCCTCCTCCGCCATGCGAATGGCTTGATGCCTCCGCTGAATCGGCATCAGACTGCCGGAAGGGAATTGATGTGACGGTGTCAGCAGCAGTAAATGTCCAGGCAGGAACGTTCGTATCGCATCAACCTGCATGCCGTTGGAATCCACTTGAACCGGGACGAGGGAATAATTCATCATGCGAAATATGTCTCTTGCAATATCGATGGTTGGGTCCTCAAGGTAAATGGAATCAAACTGGGCGGATAAGGCCTTCGCCAAAAGAAGGAATCCTTCGGAGGCGCCGGACACGATAATCAACTGATCCGCAGAGCAACTGATGCCTTTGGAACGGAATAAGTAGTCACGCAGGGCTAGGCGTAGGGACAGGCTTCCTTTCACATCGCCGTAATTATATTCATGAGGACTTGATTCCGCAGCCTCTTTTAAATATTTGGCCCAGATCTTACCGGGAAACCGATTTAGATCGGGGATGCCGGTTGCAAAATCGATGAGTGTCCGATCAAGAGGCTCCGGCGATATTATGGAGGGGTTCATCTTCGCCGGGACGGGATGCACCGTTGCAGCCGCACTCGGGATAATTCCATCGGCGACATAGGTCCCTGATCCGACACGGCAGTCCAAATAGCCTTCGGCGGTCAGCTGCTCATACACCTCGATGACGACATTTCGGGCAATGCCCCAATCCTTGGCCAGCACCCGGGTCGGGAGCAGTTTCGTTCCGGCGGCGAGCTGGCCGGATTCGATCCTTTCACGAAGCTGATTACACAGCTGCCGCGTAACGGGAAGGGAGGAGCTTCGGTCGATATAGATGCCGTACATTGTTCTTCAACTCCTTATTGGTTCCTCAAAATACTATGGAATTGGACCTAATGATCAACCATTTTCCTTATTATAATGAAGCCATACCAATCCGAAAAGGGAGGAAAATGTGCATGAATCACACTTTAGGGAGATCGGGCATTCCCGTGAGCCCGCTCGGTTTAGGCTGCTGGGCGATCGGGGGACATTTTACGCTGGATGGTCTTCCGGATGGATGGGGGCAGGTCGATGATCAAGAATCGATAAAGGCTATTCACGCGGCGATGGAGAGAGGGGTAACCTTCTTTGATACAGCAGACGCTTACGGCACGGGACATAGTGAGGAAGTGCTGGGACGTGCCGTGAAGGGAAGGCGTCAGGAGGTCGTCCTCGCCACGAAATTCGGTTTCACGAATAACGAGGCGACCAAGGAAGTGTATGGTTTGCATGACGTTTCCCCCGGATACGTTCGGGAGGCGTGCCAAAGGTCGCTGAGACGGCTCGGGACCGATTATATTGATCTTTACCAGATCCACGTCGGCTCTTTGAGCGCAGAGGAAATGGAATCAGTCATCGATACGTTGAATGGGCTGCAGAAAGAGGGCATGATCCGCAGCTACGGTTGGAGTACCTGGGATGCCGCGCGTGCCGAGGAATTCGCTCAACGATCCTTGGCCGCAGCGATCCAGCATCCATTGAACGTACTGAGGGACGACCCGGAGATGATCTCGGTATGTGAACGCTACGGGCTTGCGAGCATCAACAACTCGCCGCTGGCCATGGGGCTGTTAAGCGGAAAGTTTACGGCTGACTCCAAGCTTCCGATCTCCGATGTAAGGGGAAGCGGTCATGCTTGGGTGACTTATTTCCATGAAGGCAAGGCGGTTCCATCGTTCCTATCCAAGCTGGAGGCCGTAAGGGAAATCTTAACGAGCGGCGGCCGTACTTTGGTCCAAGGTGCGCTTGCCTGGATCTTGGCGCGCAGCCCGGCGGCCATACCGATTCCGGGATTCAAGACGGTAAGCCAGGTGGTGGATTTGGCAGGCGCGATTGGAAAAGGGCCGCTGTCTGAATCGCAAATGAAGGAAATCGACGATATTCTACGCTCCATGTAATTCAGGAAAGTTAAGAAGAGCCTCTGGTTCCCGGAACCAGGGGCTTTACGCATGAAAATCAGACGAGATACATAAAAAGTTCACATCGCCGGATTTGAGGAAACGGATATGGCGGTAATTTGTACTAGAGCGGGGATAGAATGCAGGAATTTTCGTATAGAATTCAAACGCAGCGTTTTTTAATTTCGAATTACTCCATTTTTTTGAAGAGGAGGAGATTGATACTTCATGAACGAATATGTAATTATGGTAGGCTTCAATCCGGTTTGTACGAAATATCGTACCAATCCGGCCTATACGTGTGAGACGCAGCAATCTTTGTACGAATGATCGAGCAGCACAATTGGGCGCCCTCGGCTCGACGAGAAATCATAGCATCCATACTTAGATGTTGAACAGGAGTGAGAAGATCATGGACTTGAGATATCCAATCGGCACATTTGCTTGGGAAGGAACCGCTGCTGCAGAGAAACGGAAGGATTGGATACGCGATATCGAGAAGCTGCCTTCGTTGCTCTCGGCCGCCGTACATGGTTTAAGCGATGATCAGCTCGACCTTCCATATCGCGAAGGGGGCTGGTCCATCAGGCAGGTGGTGCACCATCTCGCGGATAGCCATATGAATAGTTACATCCGGTTTAAGCTGGCGCTGACGGAGGACAATCCGACGATTAAGCCTTACGACGAGCAGAAGTGGGCGATGATGCAGGACTCGACCATCGTTAATGTTAAAGTATCCCTATCTCTAATCGAAAGTTTGCATGCCCGGTGGGCGGCTGTATTAAACGCCATGGATCCGACCGATTTCGCTCGAACCTTCTACCATCCCGAATCCCAAAAAACCATGAGCTTGGATTATGCAACCGGTATGTATGCGTGGCACGGGAAGCATCATACGGCTCACATTACATCCCTGCGCGAACGATTAGCCATATAAGGAAATTACCGGATGGCTCCGTCTGAGACGGAGCTTTTTTTCATTCGTTCATGTCGTGATATCTAACTTGCTTGTCGTAATATTACACTGTAAATCCGGATATTCCTGTGATAGATTTAGTGCATGATGTCTTAATATTTAATACTGGGGTGACGATCATGATCAGAATCGGGAAAATCAGTTATTGGCATGTTCACGCGTGGGACTATACGAAACAAGCCCAGGAGCATCCGGGCACGGAAATTGCTGCGGTATGGGACGAAAATCCGGAGCGCGGCCGCAAAGCGGCAGACCAGCAGGGCGTACCGTTCTATGATTCATTGGATGAAATGCTGGCACGCGAAGATATCGATGGCGTTATTGTGGATGCGCCGACATCGATGCACCGTGACGTGATGGTGAAGGCGGCAAAGGCCGGCAAGCATATTTTTACGGAAAAGGTGATTGCGTCTACGCTTCACGAGGTGAATGAAATTCTAGAGGCTGTGAAGCAGCATGGCGTGAAGCTGACCGTATCGCTGCCAAGATTGAATGATGGGTATACGCTTGCGATCCGGAACATTCTGGAGGAGGGCTTGCTCGGCAAGGTGACGCTGGTTCGGGTGCGTTTGTCGCATAACGGCGCGACCGCAGGCTGGCTGCCGGAGCACTTCTTCAGTCTGTCGGAATGTCATGGCGGCGCGCTGATTGATCTGGGATGCCATCCGATGTATTTGACGCGGCTGTTCCTTGGCGAAGCGCCGGTCGATGTGCAGGCGAATTACGGTTACATTACCGGCAAAGAGGTCGAGGATAATGCGGTGGCCACACTGTCGACCGAATCGGGTGCCGTAGGCATCGTAGAGGCCGGGTTCGTGAACAATTACTCGCCGTTCGCCATTGAAATTCACGGTACGGATGGCACGATTTTGTACGGCACTCCGGACAGCAAATTGCTTATTCGTTCCTCGAAGAAGAAGGAGTACAGCGAAAGCTGGGTAGAGCTTCCTGTACCGGCGAACCGCGAAAGTGCATTTGAACAGTGGGTGACACATATTAACGAAGGCACGAATGCCGACGAGAACATCGAATACGCTGTGGAACTGACCAGGCTGATGGAGGCTTCCAACCGCTCTGCGAAGGAACGCCGTGCCGTCCGATTGGATGAACTGCAGGCATAAGCGCAAGGGTAAGGTGAATTTCCTGCAATGAGCACCCATTTTCCATATGAAAGCATGAAGGAACGACAGGATGCCTTGGAGCGGCTGGATTTGAAAATTTACTGGGGCCGGTATGAAATCCGGGTTCTGCGTTTTCATCTGACGACGTTCCCGCCGGGAAAGATCGTATCCTTCCACAAGCACGCCGAATTTGAATTCCATTTCATTCCGCGCGGTAAAGGAACCGTGATCATGGAAGAAACGCCCTATTCACTCCGTGAAGGCATGTTCTATCTTACAGGGCCAAACGTGCTGCATTATCAGGAAGCGGATCCGGCGGAGCCGATGGATGAGCTCTGTCTTCACGTGGACATTACACAAGTGGATGAGCAGGAATTGCAAAAGGAGAATCGGTCGCTGCCGGCTGCGGATCCTTGGGAGATCGCCGAAGCGGAAGACTGCATGGAGAAACTGAAGGAGCTGCCGTTAAAGCCGACGATGGATATCCATCGGGCCATGCCGTATTTTCTGGAGGCCTATCAAGCCTCCCAGGAGAAATACCCGGGGCTTTATACGACCATCAAGCACTGCATTATTCAGATTCTGATCCGGACGGTAAGGGCCTATGCGTCGAAACCGACGGAGGCGGAGCTGCCGTCAAGAGACATGAAGGCGTACCGCTATCAGCTGGCGATGGAATATATCTATGCCAATTCGGCGGGCGAGGTCGTGCTGGATGATGTTGCGGAGAAGCTGCACATCAGTTCAAGGCAGCTGCAGCGGATATTCAAGGATCAGGCGGATGGGCGTTCCTTCAGCGAAATCCTTGAGGATGTAAGGCTTGAATCCGTGTGCCGGCGGCTGCTCGACACGGATTGGTCGATCGACAAGATTGCGCTGCATGAAGGATTCTCCAGCGGAAGCTATCTGCATACGGTCTTCCGCAAACGTTATGGCTTCACGCCTTCAACTTACAGAACGATGAAAGTGAAATCGTAGGGGGAACATCAGACATGGGGAAAACCATTCGAATCGGCATCATCGGAAGCGGCGGTATCGCCGGAGAGCATGCCAAATATTATAAACAAATTGAAGATGTCCAGATTGTGGCTGTGGCGGACATTCTGCCGGGCAGAGCCGATCAGTTCATCGAGCGCTGGGGGCTGCAAGGCGCGATCGGGTTCGATGATCACCGCAGACTTCTGGATCTGGAGCTGGACGGCGTAAGCATCTGCACACCGAACGTTGCGCATTACCGCACAACGATCGACGCCCTTACCGCTGGCAAACATGTCATGCTGGAGAAGCCGATGTCCGTTACGCTGGATGAAGCCATTGAGATGGTGCAGACCTCGAAGCGGACGGGCAAAATGCTCAACGTCGGCTTCCAGCCGCGGTATGACCCGAATATGGGAATCATCCGGGACCTGATCCAGAACGGGGAGCTTGGCAAGGTCTACTACGTGGAGACGGGCGGCGGACGCCGGCGCGGCATGCCGGGCGGAACGTTTATCCGCCAGGAAATTGCGGGTGCCGGAGCCATGGCCGATATCGGCTGCTACTCTTTGGATATGGCATTGAATGCGATGGGATATCCGAAGCCGTTGACCGTTTCGGCGTATACATCCAACCATTTCGGTACGAATCCGAAATACCATGCGGAGGCCGGATCGTTTGACGTCGAGGATTTCGGGGTTGCGATGGTGCGCTTTGAAGGGGATCTTGTTCTGAATTTCAAGACATCCTGGGCGATGCATATGGATACGCTGGGCGCCACGATGTTCCTGGGAACGGATGCGGGGATGAAGATAACGCCGGCCGGTACGGGGCCATGGAGCGGTGTATGGGACGGAAGAGTAGGCTCGATCTCGGTATTCCATGACATCCAGGGGCATCACACGGAGAGCCCGATTCCGCTGATCAACCACCAGATTAACGTGTTCGAGGAGAAAATTAAGGATTTCGTGCGTGCGGTCCGCGAAGGTGGTCCCGCGCCGATCCCTGGCGAGCAGGTTCTGCGCAACCAGGCGATTCTGGACGGGATACTGCGTTCCTCCCAGACCAAAAAAGAAGTGGAAATCCATATTCCGAATTTGGATTAGAGTGAGTGAAAGCCGCGCCTTGTGCGCGGCTTTTTTGTCGTAATGGCAGTGATGATGAATCCGGACATCCGTTCTTCATAAATGATCGTTTTGTGCGTTGCTGTCCATACTTCCTAACAGCATGAAATATGAAGCTGAGTTCTTCCATTTTATGCATGAATATGGTATCATTCAGCTGATGCGAACAATCGTTCTGTCAGGTGGTTGAATGAACCATTTTGTATATCCATACCTTTTATCAATAGGGAAGGTGCAGCTGTCCATGAATGAGCGTTATGCCGAGATCGATGAAGTGATCGCATACATACATAAGAACATCTATGAGCCGTTGCCGTTGTCATTATTAGCCAGCTATATCGGATACAGTCCATATCACTTCTCCCGGATCTTCAAGGAACGCATCGGGCTTCCGCCCTTGTATTACGTGTCCTCGCTGCGTCTGGAGAAGGCGAAGGATTTGCTGCTGCATACACATCTGAGCATCCGCGATATCGCGCTCGAGATTGGACAGCAAAGTCTCGGCACCTTTACGACCCGATTTACCGAAAGGGTGGGAGTCTCTCCTTCTACTTTCCGCAATTCCAGGGACGAAGTGGACGAGCGTTTGTTAGCGCTTCAACGATTAAGCGACTGGCGGCAATCCATGCCGGTATTGAATCCCAATGCGACGATTGAAGGCACGGTTCATGCCCAGGCCCCGTTCCAAGGCGTCATTCTGATCGGATTATTTGCGAAGCCGATACCCGAAGGCCTTCCACTCTATGGCACGCTCCTTCCATCGCTGGGTCCCTTCAGATTCACGGATGTTAAACCCGGAACGTATTACTTGATGGCAACCTCCGTTCAATGGGGCATGCAAGCCGTAGATGTTCTTCTTACCCAGTCTACAACGCTCCGCACCCGTTCCAGGGAGCCGATCGTCGTGACACCTTATACTAAGGTTCCTCCATTAGAAGTAACTCTCCACGTTCCCAGATTGGATGATCCTCCGATCCTGATCTCGCTGCCGCTGCTAATGGACCATTTCTTAAAGAAGGTGCCTCTGGCCGTCCGGTAAGCTTTCGGGAATGATTGTTGTTCATTGCAATTTACGTACCCTTTGTCTATTCTCCCGGATCGTATGGGCTGCCTCGCCATTGTGAGCATTAACCCTACACGGTCGTTCGTTGACAATCGGGCCGCGAATCACGATACTTAAATGAGGGCGTCAGTATTCTTTGAGCGGGAAGCCAATATGCCAGAGCCTAAGAGAGGCAGCTGTTGTCTGTAGTACAGCTTGTTTCGCCACCCGCGCAGAATATGGTAGAATGGACCATACGCTTGAGAGATTTGAGACGATCTATTGAATACAGGAGGGAACTATGGAACTCATAAATCCGGCTGAAGTTCAGCAAATGATCGATACAATGAAGAATCAGGATTTATATATTCATCTTGAAATGACGACAGGGGCATATGCGGCTCATTATGATAGCTCGAAGCATCCTGCCGCCAATTTCATCACGAACGCAGTCATCCGATACGAGCACGGCTCTATATCGGGGAACGGCCCTTACCGGGTCGGATTAAAGATGAGCCATGGCTGGGTTTACACCGAAGGACTGACGCATTTCGAGCAATCCGATACGGATCGGCTGATCATGGCAGGCCATGACAGTCAAGGGAAGCTGGTTGTCGCACTGCAGCTTAGTCGGGAACCTTTTTAAATACAGAGAGGAGCTGAGGAGAATGGGGCAAAACATACTGGTTATCCTGCCGCATCCGGATGATGAAGCGTTCGGCTTATCCGGGACGCTGGCTAAATATATCGTAGAAGGCGCGCATGTCACCTATGCATGTCTGACACTCGGCGAGATGGGCCGCAATATGGGCATTCCGCCGTTTGCCAACCGCATTACACTGCCGAGCATTCGCAAAGCCGAGCTGGAGGAATCCTGCAAGGCCATCGGCATCCAGGATTTGAGGCTGATGGGCTTCCACGATAAAACGATTGAATTCGAGGATCAAGATAAACTGGATGGCGTTATTGCATCTTTGCTTGAGGAAATTAAGCCTTCCCTTGTCTTCACGTTCTATCCCGGTTACAGCGTACACCCTGACCACGATGCAACCGGCGCTGCAGTCACGCGTACCATTGAGCGGATGCCGGCGGAGGAGAGACCGGCTGTACACTGTCTGGCCTTCTCAAGGAATTGCGAAGAGGAGCTCGGCAAGCCGGACGTTGTTCATGATGTATCCATGTTTATTGTGCAGAAGATGAACTCGATTCAGGCTCATCGCTCGCAGTTCCAGGCGGCGGAGCTGCTTGGCAAGAAGCAGCTGAAGACAAAGGAAATCGAACAGCGTTTTGGAACCGAGCGCTTCTGGACATATACATTTGCTTAAGAGGTCTGACACCATTGCTTAAGAGCTACTGACTGTATTGGTACGAGTGGAGATCCCGGCATCTTACGTTTGTCGTGCTTGGATCCGGTAGTATGTACGTCTTGAGATAACAACTGCTCCTATGATCAATAGTTAAACACTAATAACCGCTCTTCTGAGAGTTGGCTGCTCTTCGCTGCCCTTCCTCTCAAAAGGAGCGGTTTCTTTGCATTTATCAAAACTTGTCCGTTCGAATGCGTATGTACTCTCTTATCTGGATGCACTCTACTCACGCATGCTGAATGATGAGCAGGGCACTCCCTTCCAATGCTGCACGGGCAGGGCACTTGTTCCTATGCCCGATTCCCGCAATGATCGCATCGAGTTCCCTGACGATTTTTTTAATTGCTAAGTTCGCGGCTAGGGGGTTGGAATTGACAGCGGATATAATGTCCCCTGCATGCAAAAAGATGTTTTGCCGGTTTCCTCCGATACGACCAGGACGAGCGCATCACACAGTTCGGTTAAACCGATAGCCGCCCGATGTCGGGTTCCCAGCTTCCGTTCCCCGTAGGTTCGGCCAGTTAGCGGCAATACATTGGCAGCCGAGATAATCATATCCTGCCGAACAAGAACGGCCCCGTCGTGAAGAGGGCTGCCTTGAATGAAGATGGACTCGAGCAGCGGGCTTGTGATTTCGGCAGACAACGATATTCCCGGAGTGATAAAAGACTCCAGCAAATCCTCTCGTTGAATTACGATCAGCGCACCCATCTTCTTCTGGCTTAAGTGATAGATCGAGGTCGCGATCTCTTTATATTTTTTCGTAAAAGGATAGAGAAAACAGTTCAAATAATAGGTGGAGGAGAGGGCTTCGGCCTCCAGAAATTTGGATCTGACATGATCCAAATCATTGAGCAGGCAGGTTTGATCCTGATCCAGCTTCTCAATGATTTGACGGATCTGCTGCTCGATCTCGATGAGATGCTCTTCAAGCTTATGCTTCAGTGGGGCAAAATTACAATGTTCCTTGCTTGACTCCATGCATTTCCCTCCTTATCCTTAGGTATCTTTACCATTCCCCCATCCGTATATTCTTCGGGCTAGGGCTGCTCCTCACAAGCCACACTCCATGTGGACAATGTCCCGTGCAAACATAGGCAAACACAGCACAATGCGAATACAGGTCGATGTACCAACCGGTCCATGTAATAACCGCTCCAAGGAAGCACTGCTCCAAACAGACACCACCTAATGTAAACATTGCGTCATGATGAACCGTTCCCAGTAATGACCACCAACTCCTTCAAATGGTGAGCATCGAGGCCTTTATATCCCGAACTTATTGATTTATCAGCAGATCTGATAACTGCTATAAGAACATTCGAATTGACCGTTCCCCTTAGCTATGATAGGTTCAGAGGAGTAATAAAATTAATTGTATCGTATTAGTAGGAATTAAAATCGGATGCTTTTGCGAGGTGGATATTGTTGGAACTTCAAGTAACGAACAGCCCTTTCAACCAGGAGCAGGTTGATCTGTTGAACCGTTTGCTGCCGACATTGACGGAAGCGCAGAGAACCTGGCTCAGCGGCTATATTACAGCTCTCCAAAGTACGGCAGCAGCACTGGCTATTCCTGCTGCTGCAGCGCAAGCGACGGTCTCGGTCAGCGCGGCTTCTGCGCCGAAGGAAATCACCGTACTATTTGGCTCTCAGACCGGCAACTGTCATGGATTGGCGAAGAAGCTCACCAAGAAGCTCGAGGAGAGCGGGATGAAGGTCACGCTGTCATCCATGAGCGACTTCAAACCGAACAATCTAAAGAAGCTGCAGCATCTCCTCATTCTCGTGAGTACGCACGGAGAGGGAGAACCGCCGGATAATGCGATACCTTTCTACGAATTCCTCCACAGCAAGCGGGCGCCGCAATTGGACGGTTTGCAGTATTCCGTGTTGGCGCTGGGAGATACCTCGTATGAGTTTTTCTGTCAGACCGGAAAGGATTTTGACAAGCGGCTCGAAGAATTGGGCGGACAACGGCTGGCGCCGAGAGTGGACTGCGACGTAGATTTTGATGAACCGGCATCCGAGTGGATGGCTCAAGTTCTTCAATCCCTGAATCAGTCCAGCGGGCTTGCGGCTGCTTCCGGTGAAGCTGCTGCGCTAGCTCTGAGCGAGAGTACGGAATCGGAATATTCGAGAAGCAATCCGTTTCAAGCTGAAGTGCTGGAGAACCTGAACTTGAACGGCCGGGGTTCGCAGCGGGAGACCCGCCATATCGAAATATCCCTGGAAGGCTCCAGCCTCCAATATGAACCGGGGGACAGCCTGGGGATCTACCCGGAAAATCATCCGGTGCTGGTGGATGAGCTGATTTCGGCCATGGGATGGAATGCGGACGAAGAGGTTGTGGTTAACAAGAACGGCGAGGTGCGCAAGCTTCGCGATGCCCTGCTGCGTCATTATGAGATTACCGTGCTGACTAAGCCTTTGATTGAACAAGTGGCGAAGCTGACGGGCCATGAAGGGCTGAAGGGCCTGCTCGAGCCAGGCCACGAACAGGAGCTGCGAAATTACATTCAAGAACGCGACCTGCTGGATCTGGTTCAGGACTACGGACTGCGGGAAGTGCCTGCGCGTGATTTTGTAGGGGTGCTGCGCAAAATTCCGGCACGCCTGTACTCGATTTCGAGCAGTCCGAAGGCATATCCGGACGAGGTTCATATTACGGTCCGATCCGTCCGTTATGAGGCGCATGGACGGAACCGTTACGGCGTTTGCTCGGTTCAATTAGCCGAGCGGCTGGAAGCCGGCGATTTGCTGCCGGTGTATATTCAGCATAACCCGAACTTCAAGCTGCCGGCGGATCCGGATACACCGATTATTATGATCGGACCGGGTACGGGCGTTGCTCCGTTCCGGGCATTCCTTGGGGAACGCGAGGAGACCGGCGCCTCCGGGAAATCATGGCTGTTTTATGGGGATCAGCATTTCGCAACGGACTTCCTGTACCAGATCGAGTGGCAGCGCTGGCTGAAGGAAGGAGTGCTGACCCGGATGGACGTCGCCTTTTCCCGAGATACCGAGGAGAAGGTATATGTGCAGCACCGCATGCTGGAGAACAGCAAAGAGCTATATCAGTGGCTGCAAGAGGGAGCCTGCGTCTATGTATGCGGAGATGAGAAGAAGATGGCTCATGACGTGCATGCCGCGCTTGGCACCATTCTGGAGCAGGAAGGCGGTTTAAGCCCGGAAGAGGCCACGGAATACCTTACCCTTATGCAGCAACAGAAACGTTATCAGCGGGACGTCTATTAAATCTTGAACGGATTCCCGTGATTGCGAGAGGAGAGCAGGGACATGTCTGACAATAATTTATTATCACCGAATAGTGCACCGCATAGCGATGTAGAAGATATTAAGCGCCGAAGCAACTATCTGCGAGGCAGTCTGGTCGAGACGCTTCAGGACCGTATCACGGGCTCCATCCCGGAGGATGATAACCGGCTCATGAAGTTCCACGGCAGCTACATGCAGGATGATCGGGATTTGCGGAATGAGCGCCATAAGCAAAAGCTCGAGCCTGCCTATCAATTCATGCTTCGCGTTAGGGCCGCCGGAGGCGTGGTGACGCCGGAGCAATGGCTGATGATGGATCGGGTCGCCCGGAAGTATGCCAACGGGACGATCCGGCTGACTACCCGCCAATCGTTCCAGCTTCACGGCGTGCTTAAGTGGAATATGAAAAGCACAATCCAGGAAGTAAACGCTGCGATGCTGAGCACGCTGGCTGCATGCGGTGACGTGAACCGGAACGTCATGCTGAATCCGAATCCATATCAATCCGAGGTTCACTCGGAGGTCTACGAATGGGCTCGCAAGATCAGCAACCATCTGGACCCCCGCACGCGGGCATATCACGAAATTTGGCTCGATGGGGAAAAGGTCGTCGACAGCCGCGAGGATGAAGAGCAGGAGCCGATTTACGGCAAAGTCTATTTGCCGCGTAAATTCAAGATTGGCATCGCCGTTCCGCCTTCGAACGACGTCGACGTGTTCTCGCAGGATCTGGGGTTGATCGCGATTGTGGAAGACGGGAAGCTCCAGGGCTTCAATGTAACGGTTGGCGGCGGCATGGGAATGTCGCACGGGGACCCGCTGACTTATCCGCAGGTCGGAAAGCTGATCGGCTTCTGTAAACCGGAGCAGGTTATCGATGTTGCGGAGAAGACGGTCACGATTCAGAGGGATTACGGCGATCGGGCCGTGCGAAAGCATGCCAGATTCAAGTATACCATCGATGACCGCGGAATCGGCTGGTTCGTAGGCGAGCTGAGCAGCCGGCTCGGCTGGGAGCTGGAGGAGGCGCGTCCGTTCCATTTTGACCATAACGGTGACCGCTATGGCTGGGTTAAAGGCAGCAATGGACGTTGGCACTACACCCTCTTTATCCAGAACGGCCGGGTGAAGGACGAACCGGATTATTTGCTGATGACAGGTTTGCGGGAAATTGCCAACATTCATAACGGCGATTTCCGTCTTACGGCGAACCAGAATCTGATCATTGCCAATGTCAGCAGCCATAAGAAGAAAAAGATCGAGGATCTCATCCAAACCTACGGACTGACGGACGGCAAGCACGGCTCTTCGCTCCGCCGAAATTCCATGGCCTGCGTGGCTCTGCCAACCTGCGGCCTCGCAATGGCGGAGTCCGAACGCTATCTGCCTTCGCTGCTGGATAAAATCGAACCGATGCTTGCGGAGCACGGACTGCAAGAAGAGGATATCGTCATTCGCATGACCGGGTGCCCGAACGGCTGTGCACGACCGATGCTTGCGGAGATTGCATTCATCGGCAAAGCACCTGGCAAATACAATATGTACTTGGGCGGAGGCTTTTCCGGTCATCGTCTGAACAAGCTGTATAAAGAGAACATCGGGGAAGCGGAAATATTGGATTCCCTTCGTCCGATCATTGCCCATTATGCCAAAGAGCGGCACGATGGCGAGCATTTCGGCGATTTTGTCATTCGGGCAGGCTATGTGCAGGAGGTACTGGACGGCCGGCAGTTCCACGCATAATCCGTTGAGAAAAATAGGAAGAGCCTCACCCTTCTGAGCAGGGTGAGGCTTATTAATTATTTCGGTTAGGGCTGCCCTTGGAAACCGCGTTTCGTTTCAATAACGGAACCAAGAATAAGGCGCCAAGAAGGAATAGAATACAGCTGATCGAGTAGACGGCAACCAAGGAGAAGACTCCCTTCAACGTACCGCCCAGCGACATGCCGATGACCATCATGCCCATGAACATAGGCGTGAGAATGCCGCCTACCCGGCCGATAAAAGAGCTTTCGGTATTTTTCAGGATCAGCGTATTGATGCCGATGTGGATGCACGGGTAGAAAAAACCGTTCACGACTTGAAGCAGCAGCGTTAGCGGGATATTGGTAGAAAAGCCGATCCCCATTGTTCCAATGGCGCTGACGGCAAGCCCAGCGGCCAGTAAAGCTTGAGGGGAGACCTTCTTCGCCAACCACATAACGAATCCGCCGCCCACGAGCATAGCTGCACCATTCGCCGTCAGCAGCCATTGAAGAAACGCTTTGTCCTTCCCCAGATTCTCGATCGTGACGAACAGCAATAAGGGCTGGATCAGGCCTGCCGCCAGCCCGGCGGCAGTAAACGCCGCGCCAAGAGATCGCAAAGCGGGCCGATTCCAGACATAACGAAACCCTTCCGTCAACTCGCGTTTAAAATCTGGTTTATGAGCTGGCTGAGCGCTCTTCTCGTCTCTTGGCAGACGGGACAGAAACAGCGCGGATCCGCTGAATAACGCGCCCGTAACGACCAGTGATATTTCGATGCCGTACCGTTGGTAGACGAATGCCCCAGCGATCGGACCGATGACCATAAAGAAAGCAACCAATGATTGGAACATCGCCATCAACGATTGAAGCTGCTCCTCCGGTACATGACGTTTAAACAGCTTCATCGTGGAGGGCTGCGAGAATTGGGAGACGATAGCTGAGAAAAAGGTTAGTCCAAGCAAAGCCTGCCATGATCCGAAGTGAACGGCGATCAATACGAGAAATACGGAAAGGGCGGACAGCATATCAGCCCCGAGCATCGTTCGTTTGGGCTGCCAGCGGTCGGCAAACGTTCCCCCGATAATCGCAAAGAGGAAGATTGGCGCATATTCCGCTACGGATATCAGCGACACGTACAGCGGGTCATTTTGGGTCAAATCCGTGACGTATAGCAATATCGCGAAGTTACGGACCCAAATGCCCAGGTTGAGAAACACCCGCGACAGCATAATGACGCGGACATAGGGATTGTTAAACACGGAATTAGGGCTCCTTTCTAAGGCTATCGTATAAATCAAGCTAAATACGTAATCAAACAAACGAATGCGCAAAACGATGTTCATTACATAGACATAATAATAAAATGTCTATAAAATAACAAGTGTTTATTTTTCCGTGTTTATGATGCTGCAGAGGAATAGGCGTATGCTTCGGCATATTATCGTTCGTGCAGGCTATGTGCAGGAGGTACTGGACGGCCTGCAGCTTCACGCCTAAACGTACAGGTAGACGAAATAAGAGCCACTCCCTTGATGATAGGGGTGGCTCTTTGATTTATGTCTGTTTACAGGGCCGTGCTCAAGCCGGGATCCTTGAAATAATCCAACAAGAACTCGCGAAACGTGCTGGCGGCCAGAGACAGATATTGTTTGTTATGCCAGACCAGCCGGTAATCTCGCCTGCACTGCGGTTCCGTGATCGGAATCAGCGTAAGCCTACTGTCTTGAGCGCTTCTGCATCCGTACAAGGCGACTCCGATCCCCGCCCGAACCAGGCTGGCAACCGCCGGCGGCTCATCCACCCTGCATACATACTTTGGACGGATTCCCGCTTCTCGAAAGTACTGATCATACATCTTTTGAAAAATAAAATCTTCTTTATAACCGATAAACGATTCCCCGCTAAGCTCGGACAACCGGACACTCGTTCGATCCGACAGCCGGTGCCCCGCCGGTACCGCTAAATAGATGTCTTCGCTCAGCACGGTAACCTGGGACAAAAAGGGCTGCTCCAGGGCTATTGCAGTAAAGCACATATCGGCCCGCCCGTCTTCCACCAGTTGGATCATTTCATCCGGACTGACCTGGGAGATCTTGAAGTTCACGTCAGGATATCGTTCAATAAATCGGCTGAGCGGATCGGACAGCAGGTCGAGCGTAGAGGTTGCCAAGTGGATGCTTCCTTGCTCGAGACCTGCCAGCTCCAGAACCTCCTTCTGACCTTCCTCAAGCAGCCGCAGTGCGCGATCCACCTTGTCTAAATATAGTTTACCGAATGCATTTAATCGAATCCGTCCGCCGTAACGATCAAAAAGAGGGACGCCGACATCGGCTTCCAGCCTTGCAATCGTCTTGCTAAGAGCAGGCTGAGCGATGTGCAGCTCCTGTGAGGCTCTCGTCATATGTTCCATTTTGGCGACTGTCTGAAAATAACGCAGCTGGAGCAGTTCCATCTTCATCCCCCTATATACTGAAGTATATGATCAACATGTTAGGATATATATTTCAGTTTATTCCAGAAGCCATATAAAATACAAGTGAAACAGAGTTATTCCTCTATTTATCGGGGATTCCATTTAAGTCAGGAGTGGTATGCATGGAGAAACGGTCAATCAAGTCACCCACGGACCGCCTCATGGTCTTAGTGGCCCTCACCCTTGCCGTTACGGTTATGAATGCAACGATGTTCAACATTGTGCTTCCAGAGATCCGGCATGAATTCAAGCTAAGCATGTCAGAGGTCAGTTGGGTGAGCACCACATATTTGCTGGTGTTTGCGGTCGGCAGCGTAGTGTACGGCAAACTCGCAGATGCTTGCCGGTTAAAATCCCTGATTACGTTTGGATTCATTACCTTTGCGGCGGGCTCGCTGGTCGGGATGCTGTCGGTATCCTATGGCATGGTCATTGCCGGGCGGATGCTGCAAGCCGCAGGCGCGGCTGTAATCCCTGCTGTATCAGGAATAATCCCTGTTCGTTATGTTCCATCATCCACGAGGGGGAGAGCCCTGGGGATTACGATGACGGGCGGCGCTGTCGGCAGCGCCGCAGGCCCCGCGTTGGCAGCCCTGCTGTCGAGCGTTGTGCATTGGCGGCTATTGTTCCTGCTGCCTGTGCTGACCCTGCTGTTATTGCCGCTTTACTACAAATATTTACAGGATGATCGGCAAGGCCGCAAGGTAAGGATGGATTGGCTTGGAGGAGGATTGCTTGCCGGGACGATTGCCATGCTCCTGCTGTTCGTAACGTCGGTTGCACCATGGACATTCATTGGCTTCGTGTTGCTTATGGCGGCTCTGCTCCTGAGAATAACGAGAGCTGAAGAACCTTTTATCAGTCCCCGGCTTTTTTCGAATAGGCGTTATGCGCTGGGCCTGGGTATTGTCTTTATGACAACCGGCATCGGCTACTCGCTGGCATTTCTGACACCGACCCTGCTGTCCGAATTGCATGGGATGGGAGACGGCAGGGCCGGTTGGGTGCTGGTACCCGCTGCCGTCCTCGCAGCGTTTTTAAGCAAGACGGGAGGGCGCACGGCGGATCGCAAGGGCAACAGCTTTCTGTTTTTCTTAGCATCGACGCTATACATGATCTGCTTCTTGATGATGTCTTCATTTTCAATGGGTGCGCAGATTTTCATCGCCTTGTTCCTAATCTTTGGTACGGTAGGCCAGGCGTTCATGTCGATCTCGCTTACCAAAACCGTATCGCTGGCCCTACCGAAGGATCAAAGCGGTGTTGGCCTGGGGCTGATGTCGATGCTGAATTTTGTTTCAGGGGCTGTTTTTGCCAGCCTGTACGGAAGAATGGTGGACCAAGGAATCGGTTCCGCCTGGAACCCTTTGATGGGAGAGAAAGGCGATGAAGCCGATACCTTCAGCAACATTTATTTGCTGCTGGCCGTGTTGATGATGGCGGTCGTCATGATCTATGCTGCAGGGTTCATGCGGCGGTCGAAGAAGCTTCAGAATGCTTCCTCTACAGGGTGAAAGTCCAGGTGCGGAAAGGGCGAAGGAAGCTATGTCTGTCAAAATTGATTTCGTATAAAGGAGAGGTTATATATGAAAGCCATGGCTGTATCCACTTTCGGTCCTCCGGAAGTCTTAACCCTGATGGAAATGGAGAACCCATCCGCAGGTCCCGGCACCGTGCGAGTTCGGGTGAAAGCTGCCGGCGTGATGCCCTTTGATTGCCGTGTACGGGAAGGAACGATATCCTATGTCCGCAATCAGCCGTTTCCCATTATTCCGGGGAATGAATTTGCCGGCATCATTGATCAAGTGGGCGAGGGGGTGAAAGGGTTCAAGGCCGGTATGGAGGTGCTAGGCTTCTCCCTATTCAACAGCTATGCGGAGTATATCGTAGTCAGTGCAGACCAAATCGTAAAGAAGCCGCCGTATATGCCGTGGGATATTGCAGGAAGTTTATCCGGCAACGGCCAAGGAGCGCATATGGCACTGAAGGCGATCGGCATCGGGCATGGCGATACCGTGATCATCCATGGCGCGGCAGGGGGATTCGGCACATGGGCCTGCCAGCTGGCTAAGCGCTGGGGGGCCAAGGTCGTCATCGGTACGGCTAGCGAAGCAAACCATGACTATTTGCGTTTACTCGGCGTCATCCCCGTCCATTACGGGGAAGGACTTGTGGAACGGGTACGCGCGATTGCACCCCAGGGCGTTGATGCTGCACTTGATGCCGCAGGAGCCGAGGCGCTCAGGGCTTCGGTAGAGCTTGTTCCGGATAGGAAAAGGATACGGACATTGGTAGCCGGGGAGCTCGCTGGCGAGCTTGGCATACCTGCGCTTGAGGGAACGCGAACCGCAGACAGGCTCCAAGAGCTGACCGATCTGTATGAGGAAGGGGCCGTTCGAATCCTTATTCGCCAATCTTATCCTCTGGCAATGGCGCAGGAGGCGCATCGTCTGGTGGAGACCGGTCATGGACGTGGAAAAGTGGTATTAACTTTATAAGCCAAGCTGAGACTTTTACGAATGGAAGCCGCGATGATCGCGGCTTTTTCATGTCTTAAGCCAGTCACTGCCGGAACTGATACCAGACCCAGGCTTCATCATGTATATTTAATAGCAGAGCGTATTCATTAGAATTATATGAAAGCGCTATCCGTAGTTTATACAATCTCAGAATTTATAGGACATTAGGAGGAATCCGCATGAAAGTGCTGATTGCAGATGATGACGTTTACACGAGGGAAGGGCTTGTGGAGTCCATTGACTGGGAGGATTGCCTTCGCGGTAACGAGCAAGTAACACGGGACCACCAAATTAAAAAGCGCACCCGGAACATTTAATAGCTTTGAGAATTCTTGAATTTTTCAGGGGAAATCCCCTCTAATCGTTTGAAAACCGTACAAAAATAGCTGGCGTGCTCAAAACCGGCCATACCGGCAATCTCTTGGATTTTAAGCTGCGGCTCCAAGACCATGAGCTCTTTGCTTAATTGAATACGCTCCCGGTTTACGTATTCCATTGGCCTTAAATTGAAAGCTTTTTTGAACAGCAGACATAAATATTGCGGGGTAACTCCAGCCTGTTGAGCCAAGAGATCGATCGATAGCGGAAGCTGACAATATTCCTTAATGTATCGAATGACGGGCTGCAGCCGCTCGAAATGCTGATGCCGGGTATGCTGCTTGGCCTGGGTTTGCATGGGGATATCCAGGAGCAGAGCGTAAAGCAGCTTGGAGCATTCCACGCTGGCATGGCTATCGCTTGAGCCGGCACTCTCAATGATGCTTGAGAAATCCGCCTGCATCTTAACCGGGTCCAGCATCGTAAACACGCCCGATTTCGTAATTCCGGCCTGGGCCAGAAGCGGACCGCATAGACTGCCCTCCATGGATATGAACATCAGCTGCCAAGGCTCCTGGACGGCGTGATAGCGGTGCGGAACATCCGGGAACAGGCAAATGGCCTGCCCCGCTTTGGCAGAATAGACATTGTCATCCGCATGGAGAGCTCCTTCACCCGACAAGATCATGAGCCACTGGTAGGATGCGAAGCCGTCAGGCCTATGAACGGGCTCCTGATGGTTCCATTGCCCCGCCGACGTTAGGTATACGGGAAGACGTTTGTCCGATTCACTCAGATGGCAGAAGTGGATAATATCCATAGAAGTCGGCACCTCGGTTTCAAATATTTAAATCATGCTGAATATCCTTTAATGGAAAAAAGAAAATTCATCACTCTATAATGTGAATATAATTATAACAGAAATGGAGTGAACGGAATTTGGGAAAGACGAAATGGACCTACAGCCCGCCAGCGAACGGTTATCCCGAATGGAATAATAACCCTGAAATTTATCAATTGAATCGCATGGATGCCCATGCCACGCTCATTACATATGACACTTTAGAGGAAGCCATAGAAGGAAAGCTTGAGGATTCCCGAAGCTACATGAGTTTAAACGGAGCGTGGCAATTTGCTTGGGCGGAAAATCCGGAAAAGCGGATCAAGGATTTCTATAAACCAGACTATGATGCTTCGAGCTGGAAAGAGATTACCGTCCCCGGGCATTGGCAGCTTCAAGGCTACGATTACCCTCAGTATACCAATGTCCGTTATCCCTGGGTCGAGCAGGAGGATTTGAAGGCGCCTTACGCGCCGACGAAATATAATCCCGTCGGTTCCTATATAAGAACGTTCGCTGTTCCGGACGATTGGAGCGGCCAGCCTGTCTTTATCAGCTTTCAGGGCGTTGAATCGGCATTCTATGTTTGGCTGAACGGAGAGATGGTTGGATACAGCGAGGATTCCTTTACGCCCGCCGAATTTGATCTTACCCCATACCTGGTGCAGGGTGAGAATAAACTCGCCGTCGAGGTATACCGCTGGAGCGATGCAAGCTGGCTGGAGGATCAGGATTTCTGGCGAATGAGCGGCATATTCCGAGACGTGTACCTTTATACGGCGCCGGATGCCCATATTTACGATTTCAAGGCACTCCCTGAGCTGGATGGCGATTACAAGAATGGTTCTCTGAGCGTAGCCTTGCGAATCAATAATTATAGCGAACAGCATCATGGGGATCTGGCGCTGGAAATGCAGTTGTTTGATGACAATCGGCAGCCGGTGTGGAGCAATGTCGTATCGGAAGTCCTCACGCTCGGCTCCGACAAGGAGCAGACGATTACCATATCGGGCCAGGTTGATTCTCCAAAGCGATGGAGCGCGGAATATCCGAATCTGTATACGCTGGTCGTTTGTTTGAAAAATGAACGAAACGAGCCCGTTCAATACGTAAGCTGCAAAATAGGCTTTCGCCGGTTCGAGATTCAAGACGGGCTGATGAAGATTAACGGGCAGACGGTGGAATTCAAGGGCGTCAACCGCCATGAATTTTCCCCGCTGAAGGGCCGCGCGATCGGCATCGAAGAGATGCTGAAGGATATCAAGCTGATGAAGGAGCATAACATCAACGCCGTCCGGACCTCTCATTATCCGAATCACCCCAAATGGTATGATCTTTGCGATGAGTATGGCTTGTACGTGATAGATGAAGTGAATCTTGAAACCCACGGAACCTGGCGTTACGGGCAGAAAGAGGAAGAGGATACGATTCCCGGGAGCAAGCCGGAATGGCTCGGCAACGTGCTGGACCGCTCAAAGTCGATGTATGAACGGGATAAAAATCATCCGTCGATCGTGATCTGGTCATTAGGCAACGAATCGTTCGGCGGCGACAATTTTCTGCACATGCACCGTTACTTTAAAGAAACGGATCCTTCCCGCATCGTGCACTACGAGGGCGTGTTCCACGATCGCCGGTCGGATGCGGCTTCCGATATCGAAAGCCATATGTACACGAGGCTCGATTATATCGAGACCTATGCCCGAAGCAACCCGTCCAAACCGTTCATCCTGTGCGAGTACAGCCATGCTATGGG
The DNA here is from genome assembly GCF_002741055.1 of Paenibacillus ihbetae. Classification (NCBI taxonomy): domain Bacteria; kingdom Bacillati; phylum Bacillota; class Bacilli; order Caryophanales; family Paenibacillaceae; genus Paenibacillus; species Paenibacillus ihbetae. The sequence goes on from NZ_CP016809.1 coordinate 6,114,573, forward strand.
CAACTCCTGCGGGGGATTAAGCGCGTACTGGGAGCTGTTCGACCGGTATCCGGTGCTTCAGGGAGGGTTTATCTGGGATTGGATCGATCAAGCCATTCTTACCCGCAACCAAGACGGCAAGGAGTACTTGGCTTATGGCGGAGATTTCGGCGAATCGCCGCATGACGGCACCTTCTGCGGCAATGGCCTCATCTTTGCGGATCGAACCGTGTCGCCGAAGATCGCTGAAGTGAAAAAATGCTATCAAAGCGTCCGATTTGACGGAAGCAAGCTATCGGAAGGCCGCTTGAGCATAACGAACAAGTATCTGTTTACGGATCTTTCGGAATTTGATTTTGTATGGAATCTCATGCGTAACGGCGATCCGGTCGCGGAAGGAAGACGCGTGATTCCTTGCGCGCCGGGGAACGTCATCCAGGTTGACGTCACGGACATCCTAAAGCATGCGGAAGCTGGATCGGCCGGCGACGAATACATCGCAACCTTCGGATTTCAGTTGAAAGAAGGCACGACATGGGCTGAACGGGGGCATGAGGTTGCCTTCGGACAGTTTGTGCTTCCGGCCGTTCAGAAGCCTCGAGTGAACGCGATTTCTGGAGGGAAGCCGGTACAGGTGGACGAGAATGAGGATCAGCTTTCCGTAAAAGGGGAGGAGTTCGCGGTTGTCTTTGATACGAACACGGGGGAACTGGTTTCTTACGCGGCTGCAGGCGTAGAGCTTATCGCTGTGCCGCTCCGTCCGAACTTCTGGCGGGCCATGGTGGATAATGACCGCGGGAACAATCTGGAGGAGCGCAGCGGAATATGGCGCGCAGCCAGCATGGAGCGGAGGCTGCTCGAGTCGTCCTATCGTGCAGCTCCGGCTTCTGCAGATGTCAGGGTGCGCTATGCATTGCCGACCGTACCGGAGTCCAGCTGTACCCTGGAATACAGCATTCAAGGCGACGGAACGATGGATGTGCGGATGCGGCTCACACCCGGCGAGGGCTTGCCGGAAATCCCGGAAGTCGGCTTACTGTTTGCAATGGAAGGCTCGTTCGATCTAATCAAGTGGTACGGAAAGGGCCCGTTTGAAAATTATTCCGACCGGAACAGCGGAGCGAAGATCGGTAAATATGAAGGACTCGTCAAAGATCAATGGGTTCCATATTTGCGGCCGCAGGAATGCGGAAACAAGACGGAAGTTCGATGGGCATCGGTGGAGAACAAAGCCGGAACGGGCTTCTTGTTCGAAGGTAACACCAGGTTCGAATTTAATGCGCTGCCGTATACGCCGTCCGAAATCGAGGCGAGCGATCATGCCTATAAGCTGCCGGCTTCCGACAAAACCGTTATCCGGCTCATGGCGGAGCAAATGGGCGTCGGCGGTGACGACAGCTGGGGAGCAAAGCCTCATCCGGAGCATATCCTGTACGCGAACCGGGAATACAGCCTGGCACTAACATTAAAAGTCTTCGGAAAGTAATTTGAAGTATATCGTTCTTTATTTAAAGGAACGAGCGAAGAACCACCGAACCATAAAAATTAGAAGCGGCCGTTTCCCGCTTAGGAGAAACGGTCGCTTCCTTATTGGAAGGTGGGAGATGAGTGAAGAGTTACCGGCTTGCAACGCCGCATTCGAACCCCTACTGAGCATCGTTTCAGGCTAGCCGGGCAAGTTGCCGGGCTTCTTCATGTTTACGGGTTATTCGAGAATACGGAGTTGCTCGTGTATTGGATTTTCCAATGTTTTTTATTCGAAAATTGCAACGGATCTTGTAAAAGTGCAATAGGACAAATGCCGATGGCTATCTACACTAACAGGAGGGTGAATCGTAAACAGCGGCAAAGGACAAGAAATCAACATTTTGTGGCTCGATTTGCAAACTTCTCAAGCCGGGCAGAAACTACACTGATAGTAAATAACGAACATCAGTTTTCGTACAGAAGGAAGGTTATTATCCGTGTTATACGAGCTACTTTACGTCCTATTGACCAGTTTGGTATCGGACGCAGCTTCGGGATGACCGAAAGGCTGCTATCCTTTTACATCCCCTGTTTCTTCGCTCTTAACTTGTTCATATTCTCTAATAGAGATATAATGGACGAGGGTATTTGTTGAATACCGGCTACAGATTCAATGATGAAAGAGAGCGGAAAAGTATGGGCCGTAAATGGAATAATATTAAAGAGAAGAAAGCATCCAAGGATGCGAATACAAGTCGCGTGTATGCGAAGTTCGGCGTTGAAATTTATGTCGCCGCGAAGAAGGGTGAGCCGGATCCAGAATCCAACCGTGCACTGAAGGTCGTTCTGGAGCGTGCCAAAACATATAACGTGCCGAAAGCTATCATTGACCGTGCGCTCGAGAAAGCCAAAGGCAGCGGCGATGAGAACTATGAGGAGCTTCGTTATGAAGGCTTCGGGCCGAATGGCTCCATGATCATTGTCGATGCGCTGACGAACAATGTGAATCGTACAGCTTCCGCTGTACGCGCAGCGTTCAATAAAAACGGCGGCAATATGGGTGTCAGCGGATCGGTTACGTATATGTTCGATGAAACAGCCGTATTCGGCGTAGAGGGCAAAACTTCCGAGGAGGTTATGGACCTCCTGCTTGAAGCGGACCTGGACGTCCGTGACATTATTGAAGAGGATCAGGCTGTTATCGTTTATGCAGAGCCGGATCAATTCCATGCGGTTCAGGAAGCGTTCAAGAATGCAGGAGTAACCGAGTTTACGGTCGCCGAGCTGACGATGCTGGCGCAAAACTTCGTCACCTTGCCGGAAGATGGCGTAGCCCAGTTCGAGAAGCTGATCGATGCGTTGGAAGACCTCGAAGACGTCCAGCAGGTGTATCATAACGTGGAGTTTGAAGATTAGGATACAAGATTCCTTTTAAATTCAGTGTTTAGATGCTCTTACTGTTGATTCAACCATGGGGAGATATCCGAATATCACCGTTTTTCTCAATCAGCGATGGTATACAATTTGTTGATTGATGAAATTAATTGTGATGAACGTTTTTTCAGAAGTGCTCATTATTTTAACTCACTTTTTGTATGAAATAACTATACAAGGAGTGAGTTTTTAATGTTATTAGAGGATGTTTACAAAGAGTTTCTATTTGATTTGGAGATCAAGAATTATAGTATCCGAACTATAAAAGGATATAGAAATAATAACAGAGCATTCTTAAATTTTTTAATTAATGAATTTGAAGTGACTGAAGTGGAAGAAGTTAATACTTCCCATATCAAAGCCTATCTTAGGAACTTAAAAGACAAAGGTTTATCTGAAACCTATATCAATGGAATACAAAAAAACATTCGTTCGTTTTTCCGTTTCAATGTAGAAGAAGGATATATTGCTGAAAAAAGAAATCCTGTTCTAGGTTTGAAGTGGATGAAGGAACCAAAGGTTCTAATTCAGACTTTCAATGATGATGAAGTGAAAAGGATGCTTAACGTTTTTAAAGGGGATTACTATTTAAGTTTACGAAATAAGCTAATTCTGATGTTCTTTGTGGACTTAGGAATCAGAAATTTGGAATTATGCACTCTTAGTTCTCTTGATGTAAGAGATAGTGTTATAAAGATCCATGGAAAAGGGAATAAGGAAAGACATTTATACATTTCACCTCTTTTGAAAAAGTACATTATCAAATACGAGAGAGTAAAAGAGGCATATTTTAAAGATAAAATCATGACTGATTCCAATTTTTTTCTATCCCAAAATGGTAAAACTCTTACTGTTGTTGCAATTGAGGTAATAGTCAAAAAAGCTGGAGTGGAGGCTAAGGTTCGAGAACACATTCGTTGCAGTCCTCATACACTGAGACATTACTATGCTCAAAAACAATTAAGATTAGGGTTAGATGTTTACAGTCTTAGCAGATTATTAGGACATGAGTCGACTGTAATCACTAATCGTTATCTACAGTCAATTCAAGATGAACAGATAATTGAGTTGGCAAAAACAACAAGTCCATTAATGAACTTGTAAATTATCGAGGTCTTTTCTAACATTTACCACCTCCTTATCGTTTAGCAAAACGCTATAATTCGATAAGGAGGCGTTTTTATGTTTATTGAACCGATGTTACTCGCAACAGCAAAAACCCCGTTCTCGGACTTGCACTATATATTCGAACCTAAAATCGATGGTCACCGCTTGATCTACTCGCAGCAGAAGGATACCGTCCGCCTATACACTCGGAATAACAACGATTGTACGCGTCAATATCCAGAAATAAACGGCACAACTAATGTTCTGTTTCCACATGACATCGTTTTGGACGGCGAAGTTGCATGCGTTGATCCAGCGACAGGCATCTCTGACTTCGAATCCGTTATGATACGCTTCCAGGCAAAGAAAGCGGATAAAATCACTGGATTAACTGCAACCCTACCATCCACTTTCGTTATATTCGACGTGTTGCAGTATAACGGTAAGGATCTCCGCGCGCTGCGGCTTATGGAGCGCAAAGAAATACTCTCGACTATTCCGTTGCCTTCCTCCAGTTTCGGCATTGTTCCATTCATAGAGGGAGCCGGCGAGGCGTTGTATACGCAGATTAAGGAGCGAAATATGGAAGGCATTGTCGGTAAACGAAAGGATAGTGTATATGAAACGGGGCGCCGATCAGATAAATGGCGCAAGGTTATTAACTGGTCGTACTCTGAAGTATTTATCACTGGATATCGCAAAGAAGAGTTCGGATGGCTGGTAGCCGTGTCTGAGTCACACAACGCAAAAATCCGACCAGCAGGTATTATTGAGTTAGGGGCAAATCCCACACATAAAAAGGCGTTTTATAACGTTGTAAAGCCGCTTATTATCGGAGAGGATCGCAATTTTGTTTATGTTGAGCCGCGGATTCGGGCGCGTGTGAAGATGAGGAACTGGACGCGATCAGGGATGTTACGGAGCCCAGTTTTTATTGAGTTTATTGTTTAGGAGCTTTCTTGATATTTTAGGATGTTGCATTTAATTCAAATGAATCTCCGATGAGACCAAGGATAAATAGCCTTGGTCTCTTTTACACGTGGTAATCCCTTTCCCTTCTAATTATTTTTCTTGCTGGTCCGTTTCCTCTCTAGTTTCATACTTTTCCTGAAAATACTTAGTAATTGCTTCTTCTTTTATTGTCTGGAAGGATTTGACTTTCGATTTCTCCTTAACTTCATTGGGTATCGGTCCTAAAATTCCCACGACATCAAGTAGACTTTTCTTTTTGACATTATTACTAGGATCAGATATTAAAGCCTTTCCGTTATTAATATGTTTGTTGCTCATTTTTCGTATTCCTCCACATTATAAGCTTATAAGCTTAAGTTCATGTTACTTAGTATAGTCGGTATCGTTAAAAATAAATATACCATGAAATTTTTATTCGTTCTTGTTTACAACATATTTTGTGATCAATAGAAAAACCAATAAAACATTAGGAATAACCAATAATTGACAATTATATATTTTTATGATATACTCAGTTTATAAATCAAGAGAATAAACCCAAAGAGAAAGCCATACTTAGTGGCTTCTCTTTTTTGTTTTCTTAGGAGAAATTTATACGGAGGAGAGAAAATTGGATATTTTAAAAGAGTATTACAGAGCAAGACGGCTAAAAGGAAGAATCAGGATAACAGAAATTGCTTTGGCAATAGGTTGTACAGTAGGACAGATTAGTAATTGGGAGAATGATAGAGGCTACATGTCAAAAGAGAAAATTTTGATGTACATGAATTACATTGACACAAAGGAGAAAGGTGGAGTCGTAAAATGAGTGCTTGTTTAATATTACAAACACCAACTCAGATTTTTATTGGTGCAGATACAGCCGTATCAACAAAAGTTAATAACCAACTTTTTAGACTTGATAATAGTGGAATTAAGCTTTATCAAAGAGGTAACAAGGTGATATTTTGTTCAGGTGTGATGGATATGGCATATCAAGTAATGCTTGAATATCAACGAACAAAGGATGGTACTTTTCAGGATTTACAAAAAATAATGAAGAAGGTTTGTGGCAATGATACCACAGTAAAACTAACTGTTGTTATTACGGAAGTTAACAGTAAAGGATCAGTTATTTATGAGATCAGTCCAGAAAATAACTTTGAAATTATTACTCAGAGAATGAGTAAGGATCAGGAGGGGATAGCAATCTGGGCGGCGGGTATTAAAACTACTGAATTAGTTGAAGCTGCTCAGAAGTTAATAACTCAGGGCTTCTCAGTTACGAGTATATTTCGTAAAGCATATGAAACGATCTCTTACGAATGTGTAGGGGGTTTTTTAATAGTTAAGCAAGTAACTCAATTTGGAATTATGGAGGTTCTTAATGAGGCAATAAGTGAACCTGTGGGTATTAAAGTACTCACAGAAGAGCTTTATTACAGATTAATAGTTCAGCATCTTATTATCGCAGAACGATTGATGGGTAAAATCATTGCAGGTGTAAACCTAGTAATTGACGCAAGCGACTCTTCAGGAAACAAGACGTTCACTGTTGACAGCAGAGGTGTAACCATTGCTGGAACCGCTCTCACGATCACTGGAGGGCTTCCTCCGAGTCAGTTAGACCCATCCTTCAAAGACAGCTTGGTCAACCTTAACAAGAGCTACAACGGCGTTGTGATCGATGCTGTGAACGGGTTGGTTATTACTAAGACAGACAACACCGTAAGAACCATTCTGAATGCAACTGAAGGATTCTCTTTTGAAAAGCGGCAGTCTGGTGGAAGTTGGACCAAGATGTTGTTCTATGAGGCCGCAACAGGAAATCTAAAAGTGAATGGTGAGATCGATGCTTCTGCATTAAAAGTCAGAGGGGTTAATGTATTAACCGTAGATGGAAAGATTAGCGCAAATGGAATCGAGCCCCTAGAGGTAGGCAGAAACGTTGTTATGGGACCGAATGCTTACATTAGTTGGTCCAACGTGGGGGACAAACCATGGATTCCTACTAATGCTACAGAGATTGGAGCGATTCCGAGTACATATATCGATAGCCAAGGTATTTGGACAGGCAAGATTAATGCTAACTCAATTGTGGCTGGTACGATAAATGCGGATTTAATTAAAGGTGGCACGATTTCAGGAACAACAATTAGCATTGATACAAATTTAAGGGTTGGGGATAACATTTACTTGGGTAATCAATCATCTTCTTCTAACAAGAGAGTTTATTTTAACAACGGTTCATATATATGGGGTTACGGCTCACCAGGGTGGTCAATAGGAATTAAATCAGATAATTTATGGATTGATACAAAGACTGTTGAATATGCTGCAGGAACAAAAATAAATTTTGCGAATGCCGCCGTTTCTGGTTTGAATGTTACAGCGAAGTTTGCTTAAGGGTAGAAATAATACATTTAGTCTTAAAATAGCAAAACAACACCAGATAAATGTAACCGTATTGATTATAGGATCTTAATTCCAAGTTAAGGATGGGCACTACAATGATTCTGGAGCAGAATACGAACTACGTGGTATTAGATTAGATAAGTTCCTCAAATGAGGGGCTTGTCTTTTTTAGTGCCGTAAGTTGAAAAAGCAATGGGGAAGATGACGAATTATGTTTACAGTTACCCAAAAGAGTAAACGTGGTGAAAAACTAAATACTTCCCTTAGATAAATATATAAAACATGGTTTAGAACCAGTTTTAGTATGTCTTAAATATGATAATTGAATGGAGTTGTATGGTTAATGAAAGCAAATGATATAGTGAAAAAGTTGAGTATTCGGATGACTAGTGAAGAAGAAATCCCCAAGATTTACTTGCCAAATGAAATATTTCAGGATCTTTCGAGTTCTACTATTCTACATAAGAGAGGTTCCAGTCATATTGCGTTTGCTTATTCCTATGTTTATTTAAACTACTGGCTATATAGATACTGTAAATATAATGAGGATAATAAAATTACCAGGGAAGACATAAAGGAAATATTGGGATACGGGAGAAAGTATAAAAAGTTAGATTATATTATCAAAAAAAATGGACTTTTGGATCAAGTTGGATATACAGCTACTACTACAGACTATCCAATTTCATGGACTCTCGATGAAGATAACATCTTGCATTTCACAACTATTAAGGATCACAAGGCTATGTATGGAACATCGCCAAACATACAAGATAGAAACTTTAAAGTCAAGTTCCCTGTTAAGGCTTTTCATAGGACAGAGGAGTCACAGAACGAACAATTGCTTGATGGGACGTTTTATGAAATAGAAAATACACATCAAATACCGTTTGAAGTATTCCTTTACTGTATGGAACATGATGATATAAATTGTATTGGCTTTTACCTGTACAGTTATCTAAAGTGTAAAAGTGATTTATATAAAAATGATGTGACTATTTCCCATCAAAGGCTAATAACCGAAACAGGTATAAGAAAGGATTGTGTGGATCGTTACCTCGAAGCTCTTATGAAACACAAGATGATTGATGGCGACATACAGCAATTTGTGATGAATTTACCACAACATCTAAGGAAAGCAAATAACTATAAAGTTAATAAAGTTTCTGATTTCCGTATAAGTGAGGTCAATAAAAGAAAAGTAATAAGTTTGTACAATTATAAGAAACACAACCCAGAGCTGTTTGAAGAAGAAAAGAACGAAAAAGCGGATAACGGATATAAAAATCTCGAAAACAGATTTGGCTTAGATGACAGTATGTTACCATTTTAACCGTAGGAGGTTTGCCTTAAGGTGATAGTGAAAAGTAAAAGGTATCAAAATCAGGGTTATTAAATATATGTCTGTTTGTCTGAAATTAATATACTGTCATCAACGTATATTATAATAACCCTGAAATGGATACCTTTTGCTTTTCAATCACAAAAGGTATTTTTCAAACATCAAGTCGCCCAATTGGTATAATCATGGTTTTAAGAAAAAATGAATGCTAGAGTACTTCAACGGTTCCAGTGTACAAGAGTTTCCAACAACTGTATTATAGGAGGGGGACAACATTATATTTTTGATTGTCCTTTTATACTGTTGATGCATGGAGCTGAGGATATTTGAAAATAAAGATGAGTCTATTAGAAAATGCATATGACTACTTGCATAACTCCCTATATTTTTACCATCTCGCTACTTATGAAGAATATCCAGATGACTATAAACGATTTTGGAAATTTTCTATTGTGAATATAATACAATCTATGGAACTTATGTTTAAGGAAGTACTGAGAAGAGAAAATGAAATATTCATTTATGAGAATATTGATAAGCCAAAGAATACTGTTTCTGTTACTACAGCGATACATCGATTGAAGAATATTGTGAAAATTGATATAGATGAATCAGACGAGAGAATAATTAAAAGAGCTATTGAACTTAGAAATCTCATTACTCATTTTGAATTAGAACTTAATGTCAGGGAACTCTCAACTATATACACTATCGTCTTCGAGTTTCTGTATTCATTTCACCACAGATTTTTAGGAGTAGAGCTCCATGAACATATTCACGAACAATATTGGGAGGAAGAGGGTTATCTGATTGAACAATTCAAAAGTGAGTTTGTTCCGTATAATGGCATCAGTGTTCATAGAAATCACCCAATAGTTGTAGCTGAGTCTCAATTATTTCCTTATTTTGAGGTTGAGGGAGTTAAATATAAACGAATCAAATATGGAGAAGAATCTGGTGTTGATTATCTTAGTGAACTTTGTCCAGATTGTGCGGTAAAACAAGGGTATTTCCATGCATTTAATTGTGATGATGAAAGCTGTCCTAAGTGTGGAGGACAGGCTATTTCTTGTTCGTGTCAATTGTATAAGAATTTTTTTGAAGATGATGTGTCTTAGGAATACGAGGTCTTCACCTCTGCCAATGCTGTTTGATTAATACGTTAACGATAGATAATTTAATTGAAAAAGGTAATGGACTATTGCTGTTTGCGTTAAACCCTTAACGGTGATCTTCGTATAAATAAAATCGTGATTTTATTTATACCATCAAAAGCTTGTTACTGAAACAATGTGGCGAAATGCTGGAGTAAAAAGAAAAATCCAAGAAGAACGAACAAGTAAATTTAGTAAAATACATTTAAAGGAGTTTCACAATGAAATTTTATGTAACTAGCTTTACTCGACATTTTTCAATACCAAAAGAAGTTACGGAATATCCGTGTGTTGTTTTAATGAGTGACAATTGGAACGACTTCGGCTACGAAACTTATTTTCACTTTTACTACCTTGACCAGCCTGATCGACATGAGTTTATTGGGGCATATAAAATTTTGGACAAATTAAATCACCGTACCAGATATTCTATTCCAAAAACTTTCGATAAACTTGAAGATAATTTTTGTTCCTTGGGACAAAATATTGAGTTCTATGAAAAATTGAGGAAAATTGGTTTTACAAAGACAGAACTAGATTGTCTTAATGATGTAGCATTGAATAATGAGAAATACCTTTCCTTTAAAGAAGAAGAGGGATTCAAAGAATCACTATTACGTTGGAGTGAAGCGAGTAAGGCATTAAAAGAAGCTCGACAGTATTTTGGGGGAGTAATTGAAGCAAAGAATTTAGATTTTGTCTTTACTTATAAGATTCCTAATGCAACTTCCCCGCACATTGTCAATTTGAATTTTAATAAATCTGATCTACCATATAGGATTAACTGCTTTGTTGGAAAAAATGCTACTGGGAAAACAAAAATACTAACGCAGTTAGCTAGTCAATTAAGTGGAGCACAGAGAGATTATGATAGTTTCTCTCCTGAACGACCATCATTTAGTAAAGTGATAGCAATCTCATACAGTGCTTTTGATGAGTTATATAAGCCGTTTGAAAACGATGCGAACATTAAAGAAAATGATTTTAATGATAGTGAGAAGACTAGAAAGGAAGAGACTGTCTTTTTTAGTTATATTTATTGTGGCTTAAGAACAAAAAAGGGTATTTTATCACTTGAAGATATAGAAGAAAATTTTTTTAAAGCTTATGATGAAGTTATAACTAAAGGCAGGGAAGAGCAATGGACCAAAATTATGAGTAATGTATTGGAAGACGAGAGTTTAGAATTAATTAAAACAATTAGAGAACAAGACAATAAGAAAAGTTTAAATTCATTGTTTAGCTCTGGTCAGAACATTCTAATTTCGACAATGACCGAAGTTATAGCAAATATTGAAATAGACTCGATACTTCTATTTGATGAACCTGAAATTCATCTTCATCCCAATGCAATTGCAAATTTTATGAGAATGTTTTATGAAATTTTAGAAGAATTTGAATCCTACGCTGTTCTCTCAACACATTCTCCACTAATTATCCAGGAAATACCTTCAAAACATGTTTGCATATTTTCAAGGATTTCTAACACTCCAATAGTTCAAAGTCTTTATAATGAATGTTTTGGGGAGAATATTAGTACTATTACTAATGATGTATTTGAAGTAAGAGAACATGAGAGCAATTATAAAACATGGTTTAAAAAAATGTCTTTAAATTATTCAAAAGATGAAATCATACGTTTGTTTGAGAATGATCTGAGTTTTAATGCTCTTACCTATTTAAATTCTCTTTACTACAATAAGAATCAACAGGAGGAATACAATTGAAGAATTTACTTCCTCCACAGTTAGATTCTTTTGAAGTGTATATGCAAATTAAAGATAACGCTAGGGACCCAGACAAAAAAAAGAGATTAATCGACCTGGAAAATAAAGTTTTTTCGAGATATGAAGTGTATCAAAGTAAGGTAAACAACCTTGAATCTATAAGTGAAAGCGACATAACCGATGAAGATGACATTAAAGCGCTAGAGAGTTGTTACACTCGTAATAAAGATGGTTATTTAGAAGGGGAAGTAGTTGCTACAATTATTGCCCTTCAATCTCCACAACATAAAAACTCTTGTCCATACTGCGGCATGGATAAGCCAAGAACAATCGATCACTATTTACCAAAAAGTATTTTTCCTGAATTTTCAATTTATCCCCCTAATCTAATTCCATGCTGCGGATACTGCAATAGCAAAAAGAGTAAAAAGTGGCTAAAAAATGGACAGCGACTTTTTTTGAACTTTTACTATGATCAGATTGTTACAACGAAGTTTTTATATGCTTCACTGATTTTCAACCAAAATACTACAGAACCAAGAGTAGAGTTTGAATTGAGAAATAGTGCAAATATCAGTCAGAATCAATTCCGATTAATCTCAAGTCATTATGAGGAGCTTAATCTTTTAAATGAACTTTCAGAATATGTTGAAGAAGAATTGTCAAATATATATGATGAAATTTCCTATAATACCCATTTACCGGAGAATCAACACATTGAAAGTCTGAGAATGAAGAAAGACAGCTTTGTGAGAAAATACGGTGTGAATTACTGGAAGGCATCATTATATGATGCAATTATTGATTGTTCAGAATTTTTTGAAAGAATATACAAACATCAACCTATAAGTCAATAAGAGGTAAAAGAGTCACCACTTAATATAGGTGGCTCTTTTATATTGCAAATAGATAGCTATTGAATCATAACTTGAATCATATAATGGAAGAGTGATCGACATTATCTGATGGCCTCCAGCAAATACCAGAATAAATCATTCTAGCTGAAGACAATAAATAGAATTTGAAAACAGGAATTTGTTACAATGGGATATGATTTGTTTTTATTTGTGGGGGGGATGGTAATCACTTTTATTAAAAGTTAAACCATTCTGAATAGGCTGTGCACAGCAGGTCAACCAGACACTAGTGAAATCGTAACAGGCTTGATACTGGCTGCCTACAACATCGTATGCCGCCTTCATAGAAGGTGCTGTAGTATCAGTGATCTTCAAAGTAAAGAGTCTTGCATTCGATGAATGTGGAAGCATCTTACCTGCTCCCCCACTCAATACGATGGTATCCAGTGAAAGGAACTCACGGACGATTAACACAAAACCGGCAAGCTGTCAGATGACTATCAGCTATATGAGGATCATTCCCTATAATTTAAGCAGGTATCGATCATCCAACCAAGTTTTTATAACTAATTATTATTATATAAACCTAGTTGGGGCTTTACTTTGTTTGTTGAATCTTGGTCTAAGATTTCGTATTAATTCCGTTTCATAAGTCTCGAGTAGAACACCCTCCATAAAGTTGTCTTTGTTCTCAATATAAAAAACACCAACCTGATGAATGAAATATCCTTTTCTTTTTCCGTGAAAGTGTTCTTGAATCCTTCTCCTCAAGTTACGTGATTGTCCCACATACATTAGTTCCTGTTTTTCATTGTATATTTTGTATACACCGCTTTTAGCAAGAATTTTTTGGAAGTCAGGTATACCTACTATTATCTCTTCATATGGAATTGTGAAGTTATTATCTATAAATTGTCTTCGACGCATATCTCACTATCTCACCTCGTATTAATAAATTCTTCTCCACCGGCTTGCGAAAAATCAATAGGCTTATCTAACGTACAAGTAAAATCGTGGGTCGTCGGTGAGGATAATATGAGCGCCCATTACAAGTTACTTAATTATTAGAAATTCACCATTGTGGCAATTAGGAATGGCTGAGAAATTTCCGCAATCGTCAACAATTAAGGTTTCTTGCTCATATTTGTCCCAAAATAATCTATACCCTTTCCCAAGAGTAATTTGAGATTTAATTTTAAATGTTGGATCATCAATTGGTATCCAGTAATTAGCCTTAGAAATATCGTTTGTTATTTCACAAGAAGTGATAACAATATTACTTAATCTACGTATTGTTTCTTGATGTTTTATGAGAAAAGATTCAAAATCTTTATACATTTTTGGAGGCACCTCCGCTTTTAATAAACCTCGACTCTTTGACATCAACATAATTGGTACTCTAACACAAATACCATCAAAAAACAGGAATTGAAATATATAAAATATTATCATATACTAAAAATGTATAATATTAACAGGAATAAAATAAAATAAAATTTGTTAGTTTTAAATGTTGAAAAATTGATAATTTATACACTGAATACTATTCAAATTACTAGCAGAAGCACTGCTAATCGTGGGTAAATACAGCCCATTATTAGCGGTGCTTATTTTATGAAAGGGTAGGGAAATATAATGAAAACAAATGGAAAAAAAGTGATATTTATTGACACAGAATTACAATTAATAAACTGTATCTGTTCAAAAGTTACAGTAGAGATATACGTTGGAGACGAATTAGATTACATAGGAGAAATACTTTCTTATACAGATAATGCATTAGAGGTTAATGGAGGGAGGTATCTCATAGGAAATTGCGAAATCTGGGCATGTGGAAATTACCTGAAGGTTGAATAAATGAATGATGACAATCTCAGTCAATATGTGGGGAGTCATTTGTATTAATTTGAAGTATAGGTATAATGTTATTTAAGGGACAAGTACACAGCCTGTTGGGTTGTTACTTCGTCACTAACAGAGGGAAGTAATCCATCAACTTGTCAGGGTTGGGGTGGATTACTTCTTTTTTATGTTCATATTTTTGTGAGTTCCTTATTAACTTTGATAAGTATAAGTAATGATGTGTATTTGATATGGTATTATAGATCTAAGTTAGCGCCGGGGAAACCCTCATTACTTATTTCACTAATTACTTTTAGAAGTCACCCGATCCGAAACTTCAAATTCATCTGTAATCTTCTTCGTCAGGGATGGTATGTTGGGACAACAAGCAATCCTTTTTTTGTTGAAGAAAGTAATTAACTCCATTTTTAAATAATTTAACAATTTATTGAAAAAAATGCTATATATAGAAACGACCAGCCGATATTTAGTAAAATTATTATCAATAGGTGGGAATAAAATAATGGAGATTAAACGTTTTGAGGAAAGTTTTATCAAAAAGGATTATTTAATCGGACCCACGAAAAAGTACTATATCGTCACGGTAAAGATTGATAAAAAGAAATATAAATTTATGATTATTAAAGATGGTACGATTATATACGAAGGATATGAAGACGGTTTAAAACTTGCGAAATATTCCTCTTTGCTTAAGCTTTATAGCGTTGACCGATTAGCGTTAAACACAACAAAGTTAAGCATGATTCATTATAAAGAAGACAGGCCAAATGGTAATCCATGGGTGAAAGATTCTAATATAGAATTGCAACGCCATATCGATCAGTTCTTAGAGGGGAGTACCTCTATCACTACGATTCCAACGTTAGAGCCAAAAGATAGAAAAAGAGAATATCAGCTCTACAATAATGAATATAAAAGTAGAGTTGTATACGAGTATCTGTTCAACTCTTTGTCTCATAGAGAATTGGACGAAAGTATATTAGGATTAGATCCGAAAGAGAGTCGAGGCTACCAAGCGATGGGTATCCTACATCATATTGGTCTTCGGGATAATCATAAGGGTATCTTTAAGGATGTGTCTCTTGAAGCTGCTATTTTAAACTTAAAAAAACAGGAAGCTGATTTCAGCAAAGTAGTTGAGTTTCTTGAAAAAATCCAAATACACATTATAGAAGAAGAGAGACTAGGTAATATAATAGCAGCAGACATTGAAGCTGAGTTATCGGAAGAAGACTCTTATTATAAAGATGGTGCGGTTAAGGAATACCATGGTAAAAGGTACGAAAGAAATCCAGAGAATAGAAGAAGAGCTATAGAATCTCATGGATTAAATTGTGTTGTCTGTGGTTTTAATTTCGAGGATTTTTACGGAGAATGGGGAAAAGATTTTATTGAAGTTCATCATCTAAATCCTCTTAATACAGTTCAAGCTGAAGTTATAATTGATCCAGAAAAAGACCTTGCACCCGTGTGTTCAAATTGTCATAGGATGCTCCATAGGAAGAAATACAACGTATTAAGCATCACAGAGCTTAGAGAAAAATTACAGAGAATGACTTGGTGAGAATAGTTTTTGATTCCGTACGTTTGTTGGCTGATATTCCTTCTATTGATACTATATACTTCCGCACCGGAGGGAAAGTTATGAGTATTTACGAGAAACTATTTGAATTATTTCCAGATGCACAAAGTATAGCTTTGGCTGGATTGTATGGAGAGAGTATATCGGAGTTTCAACTCAGTGATAACATTTTTATTATGAGTAAAAGGGAAGAGTTCGATAATTTATATCATCCAAGACTAGGACCATATGTAATAAAACCTGACTATTATTTAGTGGGAATATCAAGTGACAAAAGATACTCTATGCCATTTAGAAAGTTAAATAAGGTAAGTGATGTACTATCGTCTATTTCCTTAGCGCATCAAGCATTGTGTATATTCCATAATGCACCTTACAGTTTAGGTGAAGTGTACGGCTTTCTAAAAGGAAGTCATGGGAGTTATGGGTTATCTGACCCATCAATTTCTGGAAGAAATGTAGAGTTGGACTTGGATTTGTTCAGACTGGATACAATGCCGCATTCGTTTTTTAATCGCTACAAGAATGAGAAAAAGTTTGATGATGAGGTTAAGAAATTCTTTGAACAAATGGCAACTGAATATGTAGAAGGTAAAGAAAAAAAGTGGCTCCTAGCTGCAACTAAATATACCTCTGGAAGGTGTAAAGTCTTCGCAGAGGATGCCATACTGGACTTAGCTGTTTCTCTTGAAAGCTTGCTTTCCTTCGATAATGAACAAATAGGATATAAATTAAGACTTCATCTTGCACTGCTTGTTGGTGAAACTTACAGTGAGCGGCTTCAAATTAGAGAAGATGTTAGAAAATTCTACAATTTCAGAAGTACCGTTGTACATGGTAGTAAACTTTTGCTAACAGAAGAGAAAATCGCTGTTGTAGAGAGAGTTGGAAAGTATATAAGCAAGGCTTTAATAAAAACGTGTGGTAAGAACATTAAAAAAGAGGTTATTCCAGAACTTGAATACATGATGTTATTGGGTACTCCAAGGTATTTAAGCGAGAGGGTAATGGTTAGAGTGTCAGAATTGGAAATAGTAGATTCAATATGCAAATTTCACGGTATAAATAATTACGTATCTTATGAAGCTTTTTTTGAGGAAAACGCTAATCCTGACGATGATAACGCTGATTTATTGATAAAGTTTAATTTTGGGAATGGTAAGTCGGAAACATATCCTGCATCATTCTATCTTTCAAGAGTCGTAGGGCTAATGCAAGTAAACCGTTTTACTCAATGGCTGACACGGGAAGAAGAGAAGGGGTATTGTTATTTAATTAGTTACAGCACCAAGCCAAATTAGCTCCTTCCATTATTGACAATTTTCATTTGGAATCTGGTATGCATAACATGAGAGGGATTGAATAAAAAAGGATATACATATATTTTAAGATGGTAAAGTCACTTATAATTTGATATGATAAATGTATAAAATTTCATACATAAAAGTGAGTTATCGTTTATGCAGAGCCGGATCAATTCCATGCGGTTCAGGAAGCGTTCAAGAATGCGGGGGTCACCGAATTTACGGTTGCCGAGCTGACGATGCTGGCACAAAATTTCGTCACCCTGCCGGAGGACGGAGTTGCCCAGTTCGAGAAGCTGATCGATGCGTTGGAAGACCTCGAAGACGTCCAGCAGGTGTATCATAACGTGGAGTTTGAAGATTAAAGCTTTAATACATTCTCGACTTAAATTATAAAAAAACCATCGAGCTCTTAGAGACGGGACTTAGTCTCCAGACGAGCTCGATGGTTTTTTTTGTTTCACCGGAAAATATACATGCTCATGCGAGGAATGGCCGGAGGCCGATTACTCTTGATCCTGATGAACGATGATCACTTCGGCAGCCGTAATTGGCGGCAGCGATTTCGTCATGACCGGCGAATGATATGCTGTAATTTTGGTGCCGGGTGCAAGCTCTGCATCCGGGCCAAGTCCGGCAATAATCTGTGTATCCTTCGAAATGTTGAGGATCACGTCATTGTTGGTGGAGGAATCCGATCCCACATTGATATAGAGCTGTTCCTTTGAATTCCGCTCCGATTCGGCGACGGTTCCTTCGATCTTCGGAGCCTTCGTATCGGATACCACAATCTTGTCGGCATGGGTCCGGGCAGGATAAATCAGCGTCATCACCTGGGAGTACAATGCCTCAATGCGCACGTCTTCCTTCAAAACGTCGCGGCTGAGCGCAGCTCCATTCTTGTCTACGATCTCCGTCTCTTCGTCCACCGTTAAGATGACGTAATTCACGCCGCCGGTTTCAAGAGCCTGACCAATGACGGTGATCGTGCCATCTGTCGTGTCCGTGATGATGCCGGTCGTTCCCGCAGGCTGGTCAAGATCAGGCAGCTCTGCAGCTTCGGTGTTAACCAGGATATAGTTGGTTGTCGATTGCGGAGGAAGGCTCATGGCAACGGCCGGACCATAGAACGACTTCACCTGCATGCCGGCTTTAAGCTCGCTTTCGTCCAGCGTATTTCCGTTCTGGTCAATGATTTTAGCTTTCGGATCAAGATGGAGCCGGATGGTCTCCTCATTGGATGTGTAGAGGTTGTGTCCTTCCACAAGGATACCGGCTTTGCTGATTTCAGAGATGGTTCCGTCTATCGCCGCAAAGTCTCTGTCCAGCGCGATGATAGTCAATGCTTGACCTTGTGCCGGCAGGCTTTTGGTGATGTTCGGGCTGTAAAATGCTTTGATCGCTTTGTTCTTATCGATAATAGACTGCAGCTGCACTTTATTGCCTTTGGCGTCGATGATCTTCGTATCTTGGTTCACCGACAAACGGATCTCGCTTTGGTCCGCAGGCCCGAGCCCGCGTCCGGTTACGGTAATCCATTTCCCATTGCTGTCATTTGCGTAATCCGTGATATAACCCATCGTTCCAGGCACAACTTTCACTTGCTGCTGTACGCTGCCTTGACCTGAATTTAAGGTGGGAGACACTGCCTGCGCGCTAACAGCCGGCATGGCTGCCATCGCAAGGAGTGTTGTCGTTGCGAGTACTTTGTAGATTTTGTTCATTACGGGTCTCCTCCATTATTATGTAGATTGTCCTAACGCGATAGGAAGTAACCAGGCACGATTTTCTTGGTAAAATGTGCTGGATTCATAGTCATAGACGGTAAAAAGATGCAAAGGTTGCAGTCCGCAAAAAAACGGGAAGCAAAAAGCTCAGACTATTTTTTTAACCGGATGAACAGGATCGCCGTATTCCAATTGATAAACTTCCGGTTTACAATTCGGCTTGATATAGGATATAAGTTATCTAATTGATCATGGATGTTAATGGAGTAATCAAAGGGGGAATTCGTTATGAACCTTCATGCTCTTCGAATATTTAACGATGTCTCCAAAACAGGAAGCATCACGCGTTCAGCACAAAACCTCCTCTTAAGCCAGCCGGCAGTCACCGCGCAAATTCGAAATCTTGAGCGCGAGCTCGGTTTGAAGCTCGTTGAGGCCAGGGGAAGGAATATCGGTCTTACCGAAGCGGGTGAGCTTCTGGCTCAGCATTCACAGCGGTTATTCGCAATGGAGGCTGAAATCGAGGGCGTCATGGCTGCGATGAAATCAGGACTCCTGGGAAGCTTGAAAATTTGCGCGACGGAGCTTCCGGAACATACGCTGCTGCACAGCTGGGTAGCGCGCTATAAGCTCGAGCATCCCGAAGTGGCGATCCAGCTGCTCAAGGGCCATGCCCGATCTGCTTTGCAGCGATTGCTGGAGGAACAGGTCCATATTTCGGTCGTTTTCGGCAATTGGCCGATTGAGGATGATGCCGTTGATTATTTCACCATCATGGAAGATGAGCTGATATTTGCAGTCCCAGACAGCCACGGGCTTGCGGGGCGGGAGGTTACGCTCGATGAACTGGTGGAGGAGCCTTTTGTCATGAGAGAGGAGGGGAGCTACACGCGCAACCAACTGCTCGCGATCATGCGATCCGCCGGATACGATCAGCCCCGCTGCTCGATCCTGATCGAAGGACTGAAAGAAACGGCTGAGGCCGTTAAATCAGGCTTCGGCATCGCGCTTTTGCCTTCGCTGTTCGTGAAGAAAGAGCTTGCTTCCGGTCAGCTTAAGCGGATCCATGTCCAAGGTGTGAAGCTGCCGCATCCAATTCGGGTGTGCACGCGAAAGCACGGGACCGAATCGCCCGTCATTCGCTTATTCATTTCCTTTATCCAATCCGATATAAGGACGGCAGACCAGACAATCGAAGGATGAGATGCGCTTAATTATGATTCATCCATTTTTTTTATGAATCCGCTTGAAATCCATATTATTCTTTTTTCATGCCATACGATACACTCGGGATAACCGGGGCGCCAATTACGAGTATGGAGGAGAGAGAATATCGATCATTCATAACAACATCAAAATACGTCTTATCGAAATTTTCTTAAGCTCGACGATCGGAAATATGATATTCCCGTTCATGTCCATTTACATTTCCGGGCACCTCAACCCGAAGCTGGTTAGCGTCTTGCTCATAACCAATGTCATTCTTGGCATCGCTGCAAGCTTGTTAGGCGGATATATAGGAGACCGTTTCGGCAGGAAAAGATTGATAGCTGCAGCGGAGGGGGTCCGATGCATCGCATTTGGGGTCATGGCGGTATGGAATTCGCCTGATCTAACGATTCCTGAGGTGACGTTGGGCATGCTGGTCATCCATGCCGTGTGCTCCGGAATGGTTGGGCCAGCCAATCAAGCTATGCTGATCGATGTAAGCACGCCCGAACAGCGTAAAGGGATTTACTCCATGGTCTATTGGATCAACAACCTATCTATTGCCATCGGGAGTCTGATTGGAGCTTTTATGTTCCGGGAATATTTATTTGAACTGCTGCTTGCCCTTGTTATTACTTCATTCATTATTTGGTTGCTGATCGTAGTTCTGATTCAAGATCCTTACAAGCCCCCGGTAGAACAGCAAGGCACTGCGGGCCGGCATTTGCGGCTCATGCTGAGCAGTTATAAGGATGTATTCGCTGACCGGACGTTCATCCTGTTTGTGGTATCAACGGCTTTGGTTCTCTCCATGGAGTTTCACTTGAGCCATTATATTGGTATGAGACTTGCCGGGGAGATGCCTGAGCAGCGGCTGCTGTGGTGGAACATAAGGGGGATAGAAATGACCGGCATCCTTCGAACCGAGAACACGATTCTTGTGGTGACTCTGGCTTTGTTCGCGGCGCAAACATTGAGAAGGCGAAACGAGCGGACCATCCTGTGGTTGAGCTGGATCGTATTTGTCGGCAGCTATGCCGTCATCTCGTACACAACCCAGGCATGGCTTCTGGTCCTAATGATGGTTGTGGCTTCCTTGGCTGAAGTGGTGCGGGTACCCATCGAACAAAGCTATTTCGCATCGCTGCCGCCTGAGCATGCCAGAAGCTCCTATTTGGCCGTGAGCAGTCTGAAACACAACCTGACGCTGCTAATTTGTTCGGTCACGGTATTCATTAGCACCTATGTACCGGATTTTGTGACAACGCTGCTCATTACACTTACAGGAACTGCCGGTATCGTCATGTTTATGCGAATAATGCCGGCCTTCGATCAAAGACCGGCCGCAGGGTACACATCAAGCCAGTAAGGGAAACGAAGCCTGTATGGAAATAAGGAGAATTACAAATACACGATTATTAATAAGAAGGGGCGCCTAGCATGAGAGAATTTATATTTGAGCATTTGGATTTCGTACGGAATCAGACAATGAATATCCTCCACCAGGTGTCCGACGCGGAAGCCGAGATGATCCCGGAGGGCATCAACAACCATATAAAGTGGAATGCAGGGCATATTTATTATACGCTGGAATCGTTTGCTTTCGTTGTGAACGGCGAACCGGCGGAGCTGCCGGAAGCATACCGGGAGCTGTTCCAATCCGGGTCGAAGCCAAGAGAATTTAAGGGGGCATGGCCGTCGATGGAGGAGATCATCCAGCATCTTGAAGGTCAGGTTCGACGGATCGAGGAGCGATACGCCCATCGTTTGCAGGAAGCCGTGAAATCCCCGTATACGACCTCCAAAGGCTTGAAGCTCACGACCGTAGAGGAATTTCTTAGCTTCTGTCTCTACCATGAAGGCATGCATTTTGATAAAATCAAAACGATCCTGAATAGGGTAACGTACGTAAAGTAGCCATGGCTGGAAGTCCTTTAACGGACGCTTTTGCACGGATTCAACCTTAAATCAGTTGAGAATGCTTAAGCGTATGAAGGGAATGATCATATTCATAACGAATGTGACGCTTATGCCAACAATGGCAGGATGATCAAAGGGGGCTGATTCGTAGTTATTCAAGCACATCGCTTTATTCGACGAACCGCATTTGCGACTCTATTGAAGTTATTAGATCATTAAATAACTTTAATAAGGAGCGCTTTAAGATGCATATCGTGACAGAAAGATTGATCATACGGGAATTCGTTGAAAATGATTGGAATCAAGTACTGGCATACACCGCGGATCCGGTCGTGATGAAATATATCCCCGGGGGCGTATTTACTGAAGAGAAAGCGAAGCAGTTCGTGCTGCTCCATCAGGGCAAGAACGCCAAAAATTATGCGGTTACCCTTAGAGAGGGACAAGCGCTGATCGGTCATATCGTGTTTCACCCATGGTTCGGCGAGCACACGTACGAGATCGGCTGGGTATTCCATCCCGGATACCAGCGTAATGGATACGCAACGGAAGCCGCTGCATCCACGCTTAAATTTGCCTTCTGCAACCTTGGCTTGCATCGGGTCGTGGCTACCTGTCAGCCGGAGAACATCGCTTCTTACAAGGTGATGGAGAAGATCGGCATGCGCAGGGAAGGACATTTTATCCAGTGCATTCCAATCGAAGACGCCACCTGGTGGGACGAATACTATTATGCTGTGCTGAAAGCGGAATGGGTGCTTCGTTCAAGCCGGAACGGCAGGGATACGGAATAGGTGGCTCCTCAAGTGTGGGGAACGGAGCCTAGCGGCGAGATAACCAGCATGTGGAATCGGCCTTAAAGTCGATTAAGGATGCCAATTGAAAAAGGTCTTCGTCCTATCAAAGGATGGAGACCTTTTTTTGTTAACCGATTCGGCGTTACCGACATCCGGCTAGTCTTCAACCTGTGAAGGCAGCAGCACCCTGTTCTCAATCGGGGACGACATGACGATCAAGGTCGTGGAATCGCCGAATTGCCCTGTTTGGTTGATGAAGGCTTCGAGTGCACGCATCGAGTCGCAGACCACTTTTATAAGATAATTATGTTGACCGCTGATACGGTGGCATTCGACAACCTCGTTCGATTGCTCGCAGAAAGCAATGAAATTCTCGCAATGCTTCGTATGGAACAGTAAATACGCCATACAGTGCTTGTTCAGCTTCTCAGGCGACACGACGGCCCGATATCCGATAATGACGTCCTGCTCTTCCAGCTTGCGGACCCTCTCGGTTACCGCCGGCTGAGACAACCCGATGAGCTTGCCCAGCTCCGTCATGGAAAGCCGTGCTTGATTTTGCAGCATTTCGAGGATTTGCACGTCCGTTCGATCCACTTACACACCTCCTTAGAAAATAAAGCGAAAATCCCGAAACTTCCTTGAAATTCGCGGTGATAATCATGAAAAACCTTTAATTTTCCATTCTCGCCTGCGCCTTTATCATATAGGATTAAGCCATGAGATGCAAAGCATAAAAAACGGAGAGGAGAGCAGCTATGTCCATGTTATTCAGTCCGATTACCATCCGCGGCGTCCGGTTAAAAAACAGAATCATGATGTCGCCGATGGGAACGTTGGCAGCAGACCAAGAAGGGAAGCTAACCGAATGGCAGTATTTGCATTAGCGGCGCGAGGGCAATAGGCCAAGCGGGATTAATCATGATAGAGGTGACGGCAGTCGAGAGGATGGGAGCCGATCCGGGAGGATTGGGATTATGGGATGACGGGCAGGAGCAGCGGCTTCGAGAGCTTGTGAGCATGCTGCACCGTCAAGGGACGGCTGTCGGCATACAGCTGGGTCATGCCGGCAGGAAGAAGGAGCAAGGCATCGGCTATTCCTCGTCAGGGGCGGCGTATCGGGGGAGAGGGACGAATCCGCTGACGATTGCAGAGACGGAAAGAATCATCGAGGCCTTTAAAAACGCGGCCGTCCGTGCAAGGCGAGCAGGCGTTGACGTCATTGAGCTGCACGGTGCTCACGGGTATCTCATCAATGACTTTCTGTCCCCATTAACGAATCAGAGAGAAGATATTTATGGAGGCTCAAGGGAGAACCGGTACCGCTTCCTCGGGGGGATCATCGAGAAGGTGCGCCAGGTTTGGAGCGGTCCTTTATTTGTTAGAATCTCTGCTGAAGAATACCATCCTCTTGGAAACCATATCGAGGATCATCTTGACTATGCCGAGCGGATGAAAGCGCAAGGGGTCGACTTCATCGACGCGAGCAGCGGGGGCGTAACCGATCAAAAACCGGAGGTATACCCAGGCTATCAGGCTGCCTATGCTGAAGCGATCCGACGTCAGACCGGCATGCCGACCGTTGCAGTCGGTCTGATTACATCCGGGAAGCAGGCTGAAGAGATCCTGCGCAAGGGTCAGGCCGATATCATCGCGGTTGGCCGCGCCCTGCTGAAAGACCCGTTCTGGCCACGGGCGGCAGCCGAGCAGCTGGGAGAAACCATACCTGAGCCGGCCCCATACCGTAATCAATGGTTCACCACCGGATATACCGAGGGTTAAAAGCAGAAACGATCAAGCCAAATCGATGGCTGTTATTCGGTACGTGCTGCCAAGACTGCTTTAAATTTAGCGCGGTATGCTGCCGGTGGTATGCCCTTCGTCATGGTAAATAATCGCGTGAAGTAATGAACGGACGAAAAGCCGGTACGCTCTGCAATGAGCTTAATGGGGTCATCGGAATTCGTCAGCATTAGCTCAGCGGCCCGAATTCGCTCCGTTCGGACGAAGCTGGAAAATGACTCATGAATGCAGGTAGCGAACAAACGCGACAGCTGGCGCGAGGAAATATTCAAAAATCGCGCAACCTCGATTAAAGACAGCTGCTGGCGGCCCAAGTTATCCCGGATGTAGAGCTTTGCCCGCTGAACGAGCTGGGCGGAATGGGAGAAGCCGGAGGAAGATTCCGGTCCTTCCGGGAGCGAAGGCTTTCGGCCGAACAGTACGGCAAAGGACTCGAGCAGCGCATGTGCGAGGGGCGGCAAGAGCGTAACCGGCAGTGATTGTCCAGGCTGTTCATGGATGAGCAGCGATTTCCACAGATGGATTGAAGGAGCTTCGCGGGCATCCTCAATCCATACCGGCCCTCCTTCCAGCACACGTAAGTAGTTCATGGCGTGATCCTCAGCCGGATCGTTCCGTACTTCAAAGGCAACGAATAACAGATCCAGTTGGTGGACGTTTTGGATTCTATGATAAATGTCCGGCCGTGAACAAAAGGCGGTTCCTTGTTGCAAGGGATAATCCACCCCGGCTTCAGTATAGACGCCTTCGCCATTGTCAACGTAACAAATCTCCAGGAAGGAATGCTTGTGCATCGCGTTGGTAGCCAAATTCCGGACGCTTCCCCAATAATGCACGAGGAAGGAAAGATGCTCGCCCGGAAGATGCCCGGCATACCGATTGAGCCGTTCCTCGCTGTGAGTCCATTGAATCATTGTATGAACACCTCCTTGGCGTAATTGTACAAATAGTGGTCCTCGCTGTGCAAATACGTCGATGCATGACCTGCCTATAATGAAACCAGAACCATAACAAGATTGAGGAGGGTTTCTACGGCATGATCAATGAACAAGATGTTCAATTTTACAAAGACTATGGGTATTTGCTGGTCCGGAACGTGTTCGATCAGGCGGAAGTGGAAGAGATGAGGGAAGCGGTTGAGAAGATTATCCGGAGGGCGGCGCGAGCCAAGGCGGATCAGAACCACGCTTGGCAGGGCGATTATCTGCCGCCCGAGCAGCTGAAGAAGCTGGTGCTGAAAGGGTTTCATGATGTGCACTATCATGATGCCGCTTTCATGCGCGCCGCCATTCACCCGCGAATGACCGCCGTGCTGCAGCAAATCATCGGACCGAATGTGCAGCTGCATCATTCCAAAATGCTGGTGAAGCCTCCCTCAAACGGAGCGGCCTTCCCCATGCATCAGGATTATCCTTACTTCCCTCATCGTGATCATACCATGCTTGCGGCGAGCATTCACCTCGATGATGCGGATACAGAGAACGGGTGCCTGTGTGTCGTACCCGGTTCGCACAAAGAAGGAATACTCCCTCATGTAGGCTCGTACTACCTGAACCACAAGGAATACCCTATATCCTCAGGGACGCCTTGCCCGGCCTCGGCGGGAGATGTGCTCTTCTTCAACTATCTGACCATCCATGGGTCGGACGTAAACCGCAGCGAGCGAACAAGGCGAAACGTGTTGTTCCAATATCGGGATGCTTCGGATCTTCCGACGGCGAACGTTCACTTTGATTGGGGAATGGGGCTGATGGTCAGCGGCGAAAACCCCGATTTTAATAACGTGAAGCCGAAATACGAGATTCTGAATGAGAAATGACATTGGCGCGGGTTTGACTTTGATGAGTGAAAGATTAACAATCTCCGGCCTTCATGGCGGAATGCTGAACAGGGATCCTATAGATCCCTGTTTTTTCATTTCCTTTCTTCGTTTGCGGCAAGTGTCGTGCGCGCCCGGCCCAGCCTGGAAAATATCGGGGGAGAGCGCAGATGTGGTAAAATGGAATTATCTGAACGGATTCTGATCCTATGAATTTATGAATAACGATACGCCGATAAAGAGTTTCAGGGAAGGTCGGGGGAAGTGATGCAGAATGTAAGCCGCTCCTACAAAAATAAAGGAAGCAGAACAAGGACGATCCGGCGAATCGTCCTTTCAGCTGCTGCCGTGATTATGGCCTATGTAGTGTATGCGGGCGTTGTCATTTGGACTTTCGGAGCAAAGGCCGAGCCTGTAAAATCCGATGCGGCCATTGTGCTAGGGGCCGCTGTGTGGGACGGAAAACCCTCTCCCGTATTCCAGGGACGCATTGACCATGCTTTATGGCTGTATGAGCATCAGTATGTAGATAAGCTGATCTTTACGGGAGGACGGGGCTCCGCCCTTGAGTCAGCCGAATCCGAGGTTGCCCGGGATTACGCGCTTGCCCGGGGAGTTCCGGAAGCAGATATTATGATCGAAACGGCATCCAAGATTACGGAAGAGAATTTGTCCTATGCCCAGGCGGCAGGTGAACGTGAAGGATTATCCACGTATTTGATCGTCAGCGACCCGCTTCATATGAAGCGAGCGATGACGATGGCAGAGGATTATGGAATGATAGCATATCCGTCACCGACGGATCGGAGCGCATACCGAACCCTCCGAAGTAAGATTCCTTTTCTTCTTAGGGAAATGTTTTATTACACGGGTTATGTAGTGCTGTCACCTTTTCGCTGATTAATCACAATACGGGCAGCTGAATCGTAAAGCTGGTCCCCCGTTCCGGAGAGCTCTTCACATCAATCGATCCGCCGTGATTATGGACGATGTTTTTCGTGATCATATACCCGAGCCCGGTTCCGCTGTCCTTCGTTGTATAGAAGGGTTGTCCCAATGACTTGATCTGCTCCGGCGTCATGCCAATGCCATCATCCTGGACGATGATGCGGACATCGCTGTCACTTTGGTGGATGGAGAGTGTAATCGTTCCTCCTTGATCCATCGCCTCCATGGCGTTCTTCAGCAGATTGATGAATACCTGCTTCAGTTGATTCGTTTCCCCGTGAACGTACACGGGCTCGGCCGGGTAACGCGGGATGATCTCGATATTGTTCATCGCGGCCTGGACCTTCATCAGGGTAACGATTTGTTCGATGATGTCGAGCACGTCAAGCGGCTTGCTGACATGGGCGATTTCAGGCTTGGACAGCACCAGCAGCTCATTGACGATCAGCTCAATCCGTTTGAGCTCCGATTCGATGATATCAAAATAAAGCTTATTGCTCTTCTCCGAAGTACGAAGAAGCTTGATAAACCCGTTAATCGACGTTAGCGGATTACGGATCTCATGTGCGATGCCAGCAGCCAATTGTCCTGCCGTCGTCAGCTTCTCGGACTGCATGATGCGATCCTCCTCCATTTTCTGCTCGGTTATATCTTTGAATATACTAAGCGCCGCCTTCTCTCCTTGATAGGTCGTGATGAGCGTGAAACCGGAGACGATTTTCTGTTGTCCGTCGAAACAATTGATCAGGTATGTAACAGGCCCGATTTCCCGATATTTCGCGTAACGCGTCCTTCGCCTTGCAAGCTTATGATGCGAGGAAGGATCTACGACGACATCGGTTGAAATTCCGATCACGTCAGCGGCATCCGAGGCATGAAGCAGCCGCAGCGTAGCCTGATTAACGTACTGGACAATTCCGTTCTTTGTAATGAACGCGGATAGCGGGAGCTCCTCCAGCAGTTCCAGGAAGCCATCCTCCCTCTCAGACAGTTTCATTTCCTTCTGTACAAGCTGTTCCTCCAGCTCGTAAACAGGTGTCAGATCCTCAAATTGGACCAAGCAATGGCGGATCGGCGCTGGCGCTTCAGCGGACGCCGAGAAGTGAAGCTTCAAGTGCAGATTCCGTCCCTCAGGATGTTCGTATTTCACATCAACGTGGAGTGCCGTCATCGGGGAAGGCTCCAATCGACCATCTGCTGCCTTTTGCCTGATCACTTCCAGAATTCCTCCGTCGTTTAACGCTCTGAACGTTCCATCCATTACTTCTTGTTTGGAACAGCCTAATAACTCGCACAAAGCTGCATTGACTTGAAGCACTTCTCCTTCCATTGAAACGATCGCCATTCCCATGATAGCGTGTTCAAAAGCAAAATCCTGATAAGGGACAGAATAGGGGAGCACAGCAAGTCTCCTTTCTATTGACTGTATGGTTTGATTACCCCCTATTATATGTTCAGGATGCGCTTTCATCAACGACAGGAGCGAATAGAATAGGAGAGTCGGTCCATGAACGGATAGACAATGGGGCTCTCCTGTAATCACCGGGGCCGCCATATTGCATTCATGCTCAATATTCAGTATGATTTAGCTGACAATGCATAGGTCGATGTGTGACTGGCGCGACATGGGGAACCATGAGGGAGCACATGGATGACGACAGCCGTACGCCTGGGCAGAGGTAAGGGAAGTTTATTTTCCTTTACCTCTTTTTTAATATTTTTATCTTGAAAAGGGGAATGGACAACGATGTATAAAACGAAAAAAATGCTGCTGCTGGGATCCGGGGAACTCGGAAAGGAAGTCATTATCGAAGCGCAGCGATTAGGCGTGGAAACCGTGGCGGTTGACCGATATGCCGACGCGCCTGCTATGCACGTCGCACATCGCAATTACGTAATCGACATGCTCGACGGCGCCAAGCTCCGGGAGGTCATTGAGCGGGAACAGCCAGATCTGATCGTTCCCGAGATCGAGGCCCTGGCCACATCCGAGCTGGTAAAGCTGGAGGAGGAAGGCTTCCGCGTCATCCCTACCGCAAGAGCGGCCAAGCTGACGATGGACCGGGAGGGCATCCGCAGGCTTGCCTCGGAGAAACTCGGATTGCCGACGGCCAGATATCGCTTCGCGGACAACTATGAACAATTCGAGGTTGCGGTAAGGGATATGGGCTTTCCGTGCGTCATTA
Source organism: Paenibacillus ihbetae (assembly GCF_002741055.1). Lineage (NCBI taxonomy): Bacteria > Bacillati > Bacillota > Bacilli > Caryophanales > Paenibacillaceae > Paenibacillus > Paenibacillus ihbetae. The sequence goes on from NZ_CP016809.1 coordinate 6,144,164, forward strand.
AGCCGCTTATGAGCTCTTCGGGAAAAGGCCAGAGCGTGTGCCGATCGGAGAGCGACATCCAAGCATGCTGGAATATCGCAATGGAAGGGGGGCGCGTACAGAACGGCCGGGTGATCATTGAGGAGTTCATCACCTTCCAATCGGAAATCACGCTGCTAACGGTTCGTTCGGTGAGCGGGACGAGCTTCTGTCCGCCGATCGGACATGTGCAGGAAAGCGGTGACTATATCGAATCCTGGCAGCCTCATCCGATATCCGAGCTGCAGATGAAGGAAGCCGAGCGCATCGCAAGGGCCATTACCGATGAATTGGGCGGCTTCGGCTTGTTCGGCGTCGAGCTGTTTCTGACCGAGGACCAAGTGTATTTCAGTGAGGTATCGCCGCGCCCGCACGATACCGGATTGGTTACGCTGGTCACGCAAAATCTCTCCGAATTTGCGCTTCATGTCCGGGCTATCCTTGGTTACCCGATCCCGGAAATCGAGCTGATGACCCCGGGTGCCAGCCGGCCACTGAAAGCACCGGTGGAGCTGGATAATTATGTGATAACGGGTGCCGAGCAGGCGCTCTCGGTTCCGAACACCCAGCTTCGTCTATTCGGCAAACCTGTTACTAAGGCCGGCAGAAGAGTGGCGGTGGCCTTGTCGACCGCAGGTGAGGTGGAAGAAGCGCGATCCCGTGCCAAGCAGGCATTGGACAAGCTTGCGGTGGAAGAAGGATAACGGCAGCGATAACCGAGTTCGGGAGTGCGTCTTGTTCGCTTAACCTTGGTATCAATGGCTCTTGAAGAATAGAATAGGGTTCTTAGCGAGAGGTCAGCCGGTTTGCATCCGGCTGGCCTTTTTTTCATAAGAGAATAACGATAGATCCATATGTCCTACATGCGATCTGACGATCGGCTACGCATCCCATGGAAATTATTTAGATTTTGAACATAAACCTGCATCACATTTGCCGTTGTTCATGATAAGATACACAAGAAAACGGCATTCGTGCTGCGGACGGACCAATCGCCGCTGGAGTGATCTAACATGCAGTCCGAAACCATACATATTAGAAACAAGATGTTGAATGACGACTATCACATCATAGGAGATGCGCGCAATGAAAGATATGACACAAGGCAGTCCGATTAAACTGATCATCATGTTCACGATCCCGCTGTTAATCGGCAATCTGTTTCAGCAATTCTACAACATGGCCGATACGCTCATTGTCGGGCGCACGATCGGCGTGAACGCACTGGCGGCTGTCGGATCGACCGGAAGCATTATGTTTTTTATTATCGGATTTGCGCAAGGCTTGACGGCCGGCCTTTCCATCATAACTGCCCAGAGGTTCGGGGCTAAGGATATCGCAGGCGTGCGTAAAAGCGTCGGTACGAGCTTTTGGATCAGTATCGTTTTTACCATCGTCCTGACCATCCTTAGTGTCGTGTTTACGAAGCCGGCCCTCGTCATGATGAATACGCCGGTTGAAATATTGGATGATGCTTATTCGTATCTGATCGTAATCAATGCAGGTGTCGGTGCGGCAGTGCTATTCAACCTGCTGGCCAACCTGCTTCGGGCGCTTGGGGACAGCCGGACTCCGTTATTATTTCTGGTGATCGCCAGCATTTTGAATATTTTGCTGGATCTAGTGTTTATTCTTGTCTTTAAGATGGGCGTAGCCGGGGCAGGGCTTGCTACCGTCATCTCGCAGCTGTTCTCCTGCCTGCTCTGCCTGATCTATATCCATAAAAAGGTTCCGCTGCTGCAGTTCAAAACGGCCGACTGGTCGATCGATTGGGCGTTTATCGGTCAGCATATGCGGGTGGGATTCCCGATGGGCTTCCAGGCCTCGATCATCGCGATCGGCGCGATTATTCTTCAAATTACGCTGAACGGGCTCGGTGCAATGGCGGTTGCGGCTTACACAGCGGCCCAGAAAATCGACATGCTCGCAACCCAGCCGATGAACTCCTTCGGCGTTACGATGGCAACCTTTGCGGCGCAAAATTTCGGGGCAAACCGGATCGACCGGATTCGGCTCGGCGTCAAGCAATGCATTTTGCTTTCGGGATCGTTCAGCATCCTGGTGGGGGCACTTGTTCTTTTTGCAGGCCCGTCCGCCGTCTCGTTGTTTGTCGGTCAGGGACAGGAGCAGCTGCTTGATCTCAGCGGGCAATACTTCTTAGCGAACGGAACAACCTACTTGCTCTTGTCGTTGCTGTTCATATACAGGTTTTCGCTGCAAGGACTGGGCCAGAGCTTCATCCCTACAGTCGCCGGCATTATGGAGCTGATCATGCGGGTCGTTGCCGCCATGTTCTTGTCGGCGCTGATCGGATTCCCCGGGGCATGTCTTGCCAATCCGCTGGCTTGGCTGGGTGCGCTTATTCCGCTTGGAACCGCGTATTATTGGAGCATGAAAAAGCTGAGCAGACCCGATCAGCCCGCTCCGATCCCGGTTCAGACGTGACGGAATACCCCGGTCAACCTAAAATAGTAGAACACTTAAATCTTGAAATTTTATTTCCAGCAAGGAGAGACGGGAATGAGGACGATTTTGATCATCGACGATGAGCCGAATATCCGGGAAGTTCTTGTGTCGTATCTCCAAAGAGAACAGTACCGGACGCTGGAGGCGGCAGATGGTAAAGAAGCATTGGAACATCTGCGAGACGAAAGGATTGACCTGATCATACTGGATTTGTTGCTGCCCGATATGGAAGGCGAGCAGCTCTGTGCCCGCATCCGTTCATTCAGCCCGGTTCCGATCCTGATGCTGACGGCGAAGTCCGCAGCAAGCAGCCGGCTCAAGGGCTTTTCCTCCGGAGCGGACGATTATGTACTGAAGCCGTTCGATCCCAGGGAGGTTCTCGCACGGGTCAAAGCGATCTTGAGACGGGCAGGAGATGATGCCCAGCTGCTGTCGGACGTTACGGTGTATCGCCACGGAGCTCTTGTCATTCATTCGGGCAAGCATGAGGTGACCTGTTATGGACAGGCTGTGGGCTTAACGCCCAACGAATATAAACTCCTCGTATTGCTGGCGAAATATCCGGGGCGGAACTTCTCCCGCGAGGAGCTTGTTGAACGTATTCTCGGTTATGATTATGACGGCGATATCCGCACCATAGACCAGCACGTCAAAAATCTTAGGCACAAGATCGAGGAGGATCCCAAACAACCGAAGTTTATTATCACGGTGTACGGCTTTGGTTACCGGTTCGGGGGCGAGGATACATGAAGCGAAGGCTGGATTTGCGGCTGGCTGCCATCATCATCAGCATCACGACGGGCATCTTGATTATGTTTACTGTGATCAGTATTCTGACCAATCATTATCATATTGCGATGTATCAGCAGCAGACCGCGGAAGGGCACGGGATCGACCAGCTGAATTACCATTTGGAGCAGGCTCAGATGCAATCGATCATACTGACCTGTATTCTGTCGATCGCCCTTGCCTCGGTGACCGGCATTTACGTGGCCAGGCGGATCTCCGCTCCGCTGGTTCAAATGAAGCAGGCAGCCGAAAGGATGACGCGAGGCGATCTGGGCACCCGGATACATGTTCACGGCGAAGACGAGCTGGCAGGACTTGGCGGTTCGCTTAACGAGCTGGCTCAGCAGCTTCAGAAGCAGGAGCAGCTTCGCAGAAGCATGACCCAGGATATCGCGCATGAGCTGCGAACGCCGTTAACCACGTTGAAAAGCCACACCCGTGCTTTGGAAGACGGAATCTGGGAGCCCACGGCTGATCGGTTTCACACTTGCTTGCAGGAGATCGACCGCTTGATCGACCTCGTCACCGAGCTTGAGGATCTGCATGATATGGAATCGCCAGGTTTCCGGCTCAGCCTCGCCACGCAGGATATGTCGAAGCTGATGGAGCGGGCGGTGTCGCTTGTCAAACCCATGTATCTTGAAAAACAGGTGGAGCTGGCGTATTCCAGCGGTCCGCCGATACCAGCGATGGTCGATGCCGATCGAATCCACCAGGTGCTGGTGAACATCCTGAGCAATACCCTCCGACATACGCCTATGGGAGGACGGGTGCGAGCCGAGCTAATCGCCGATCATGAGCATGTGCTGGTGCGTATCGAGGATAACGGAGATGGCATCCGTCCGGACGACTTGCCCTTTATTTTTGAAAGATTGTACCGCGGGGATAGATCAAGAAACCGGAACAGCGGCGGAAGCGGCATGGGACTTGCTATCGTGAAGCGACTGGTAGCCGCCCACGGCGGCCAGGTATGGGCCGAGAGCCTGGGCGCGAATCACGGCAGCCGTTTCTTCATTCAGTTGCCGATTAAGGATACCGATTGAGGATGCCGATGCCGCCGATTGAATGGCCGACTCAATATAGCATAACGAACAGCAAGCGCCACGGAAAGGCGCTTGCTGTTTTTGTTATGTCATAATCAAGGGTAGCTCGTAGGGGCATCAAGTTAGGAAGACCCATTGGAACTTTAGAGTTTAATTCCATTGCCCTGCTCCCCTGTATCCCGCTTATTCCGCTGCAGACCGGGACTGCGAGGGGGTCATCCCCTTGTACTGCTTATAGAGCTTCGTGAAATAATTCGGGTTGCTGCAGCCGACGATCCCGGCAATTTCCGTGATGGTTAAGGTTTGCTCCTGAAGCAGCTTCTCCGCCTCATTCATCCTGGTGAGGTTGACGAAGTCAACGAAGGTCCGGCCGGTAAGCCTTTTAAACATTTTGCAGAAATGGAAAGGATTCAAGCCAACCTGCGCGGCAGCTTCCTCCACGGAGATTTTCTCGCCGATTCGGGTTTCGATCCGGCTGATCAGCTGCTTGTAACGCTCCCGATTGGCAAAATACGGCTCAGACGGTTTCTCCGCCAGCTGAGTGGGCAGAAAGGCGCGCGCTAGCTCTACGAACAGGGTGTAAAGCTTGGTCTTGGCAATCAACTGGTACGCCGGGGGCCGGGTGCTTAATTCCTCGATGATTTCCTCAATCAGGTTATCGTAATGATGGGTCTCCGCCTTGACCTCGGCAGGCTTTACGGGAAAACGCAGCTTACCTTCAAGATATGGGGCTACATACCGGCTGTGGAGGGGGTCATGGATGAAGTCGTTAAACAGCGATGCGTTGACCACGATGCAATCAAACCGAATATCCCCTTCCTCGCTTGCAAAGCCGACATGAAGGCTTCCGCCAGGAATAATCATGACATCGCCGGGCTTCATCGCATACGGGGCCGTGTCGATATGAAAAACGGCATGGCCCTCTCGCATGCGAATAATTTCGAAGTGCTCGTGCCAGTGAAGATAAAGGATGCAGTCCCGATTACGCGCGTTCGGATTAAAGTTGCGGAAGACCTGGACCGGGTAGGCTTTATAGTCAAGCCTGGTGTTTTCGTGCAGCTCTTTCGGATTGGACATGGGCTCACCTCAAACCGCAAGATCAGAGTGGTAATGCACAAGGTTATATAGAGATTAAGTAAAAATCTGCTTATATAATGAAGTTGCTTCATTTACAGTAAGCCAATATCGGAATGATTTCAACCGGGTACGTATCTCTCACTGGGAAATCGATTTGTGCGGCTAATCCGCAAGCTTTTCCCAAGTCCAGGGATGGAGCGTGCCTAAAATAAAATCTGATGTGAGGAGCCTGAGATAATGAATAAACCATTTAAAGTCGTTGTTGCCGGTTGCGGCCATATGTCGAATACATGGGTGGACTATGCAAAAGGAAGAGCGGATACCGAAATCGTAGGTCTGGTGGATATCCAGGAATCCTTCGCCCGAGCCATGGCTGACCGCCACGGTTTAGGCTGCCCGGTATTTACCGATGTCACCGACGCAATTGAATCGACCGGAGCCAATGTGGTATTTGACGTAACGGTCCCTGCCAGCCATTTCGCGATCAGTACTGCCGCCCTGAAGCAAGGATGTCATGTTTTTAGTGAAAAACCGCTTGCTGAATCCATGCCGGAATGTCTGGAAATCGTGCGTCTGGCGCAAGACACGGGGCGAACGCATGCCGTGATGCAAAATCGCCGCTTTGATCCGCGCATACGGGCATTCAAGGAACTGATTGACAGCGGTTCCATTGGGAAGCCGGGCTTTATGGCTGCCGATTTTTTCCTGGGTCCGCATTTCGGCGGATTCCGGGATGTTATGGATAGTCCACTTCTGCTGGATATGGCGATCCACACATTCGACCAGGCGCGCTTGATCAGCGGAGCGGATCCCGTATCTGTATACTGTCACGAATTCAACCCGCCGGGGTCATGGTATGCCGGCAATGCGATGGCCGTATGCATCTATGAGATGTCGGATGGTTCAGTATTCAACTACCGCGGCTCTTGGTGCGCGGAAGGGGTTCAGACCTCATGGGAAGCCGCTTGGCGGGTGACGGGGGAGATGGGCACCGCCATCTGGGACGGACATGACGAGATTTATGCGGAGGTTGTCGCTGCCAGCGATCAAACGGGCGAGTTTATCCGGAAATATGAGCGCATAAACGGAGTGCTCCCGGAGATGGCGAAGACCGGTCATCATGGCTGTTTGGAGCATATGTTCGATTCCCTTATGAGCGGGACGAAGCCGGAAACCGACTGCAGCGATAATATTTACAGCATGGCTATGGTTCTCGCCGCCTTGGAAAGCGCCAAGACAGGCCGCAAAGTGATGATATCGGATGTTCTGGGAGCTTAATAAATCGCGGAGGAGGAATTCAAGTTGATCAGGCTATTCAATACGCATCATATCCGTAAGATCGAGGAGCTGGAGGGGATGTGGGAATTTGCGCCTGCTGCCGCTCCCGGGGAACGTCCGGAAGCATTTCCTTATAAGCTCCCCGTTCCGGGTTGCTGGGAAATGCATCCCCAATTCGGAATCTACAGGGGGACGGGAGTCTACAGAAAACGGATAAAGTTAACAGAGAAGACCCATTTACGCTTGGTTTTTAAAGGAATCAGCCACACGGCTCATGTTTACTTTGATGAGCTTCTGGTCGCCCGTCATTACAATGCGTACACCGCTTTCGATGCGGTCATCCCTGAGGTCGAGGCGGGGGAGCATGAGCTTCTGGTCTATTCCGATAATGCTTTCAGCGAAGCTTCCGCGCTTCACGTTCCCAACGATTACTATACATACGGGGGAATTATCCGGCCTGTCGTTCTTGAACAGATTGGGGACCTCTATATCGAGAATGTCATGTTTACTCCTCAGAGAGACGAAGGCGGCTGGCAAGGGCAATGGAAGGTGATCATACGGAATATCGGTCAAGTGGCTAAAAAGGCAGATGTCCAAGGATGTCTGGCAGGTGTAAGCTTGCCCCTGGGCAGCAGTGTCGTCGGTCCGGGCGAGCGAGAGGAGCTTTGCGTGACGTTGCCATACCCCGCTGTACAGGAGTGGTCGCTGGAGCAGCCGAATCTCTACGAGCTTCGAGCTGTGCTAACGGTTGACGGATCCGATTGTGACGATTGGATCGACCGGATCGGTTTCCGCGAAATAACGACCCGTCATGGCAAACTTCAACTGAACGGACGTGAGCTGGTGCTCAAAGGAGTGAATCGCCATGAGGACCATGCGCTGGCAGGGGCGGCATTTCCAATTCAGCTGATGGCAAAGGACCTTGAGCTTATCGCTGATCTGGGGTGCAATGCGGTTCGAACAAGCCATTATCCATATGATGAACGTTTTCTGGATATGTGCGATGAACGAGGAATCGCGGTGTGGGAGGAGAACCATGCCCGAGGGTTATCCTTGGAGCAGATGATGAATCCGAATTTTGCTTGGCAAAGCGAGCAGGTTACCCGGGAGATGGTGGAGCAGCACTTCAATCACCCTTCCATTCTGATCTGGGCGGTGCTGAATGAATGCGCCAGCGATACCGAAGCAGGCAGGTTGCATTACGAGAAACAGCTGACTCTTATAAAAGAATTGGATACAAGCCGCCCACGCTCCTTTGCGTCTCATCATCGGGATCTGGAACTGTGCTTTGATTTGGCGGATATCGTGTCGTTTAATCTCTATCCCGGTTGGTATACGGATGAAGATCCTGGCGAACTGGCGGATCAGGCAAGAGCTTGGGCCGATGCACTCGGCGGGAGAGGCAAACCCATGATACTCAGCGAATTCGGGGCAGACGGCTTCTATGGCTTTCGAAGTCCAAATCGGGAGAAGGGCTCCGAGGAGCGGCAGGCTGATATTTTGCGCAGCAACCTGGAGGCGTACATGGGCCGAGACTATATTTCCGGTATGTTTATCTGGCAATTCAGCGACTGCCGGGTCACTGAGGGGCTGGGGTGGCTGCTATCCCGCTCATGCACCCGAAACAGCAAAGGCCTGGTCGACGAGTATCGCCGTCCCAAGCTTGCCTATGAGATGGTAAGGAGAATTTTTAGAGAGAAATAAATATTTGACTGAGTGGTACACAAATCCTATAATCGAATCAACGAACCGATTTCATTATAGAGGGATGAGTGTTATGAGCACGAACGGAAGACCCCGCGAGTTCAAGGATGAAGCAGTGATTGATGCAGCGATGGAGGTATTTTGGGAAAAAGGGTACGAAGCGAGCTCCACCCAAGAGCTGTGCGAGCGGACGGGTCTGGGCAAAGGGAGTCTCTACAATGCCTTCGGCAGCAAGCACGAGCTGTTCGAGCAGGTGCTTCGGCGATACAGTCGGATCGGTCTGGAACGATCCATCGAAATCCTTGGCCGTCCCATTCCGGTGAAGGAGCGGCTGCGGGCGCTGTTCATGTGGGCGATCGATATGGATTTTGCGGATCCGAATCACCGGGGGTGCCTGGCTGTCAATGTCAGCATGGAGAGGGCCGGCAGAGATCCGATGGTCGAGCGGACCTTCGGCGAATATCTCCAGACGCTGGAAAAGCACATCATCGCAGCCATTGAAGCAGGCATTCAATCCGGTGAGATCAGCGGCAAGCACTCGGCCATTAAGCTGGCACAGCTTTTTTTAAGCAGCTATTACGGTCTTCGGGTACTGAACTCCGCTACCTTGAATCGTGATCGGGCCCTTCAAATCGTCGAGAGCACGCTGGATGTCATGTTTTAAATGAACGAACCTTACAGGATATGCTGAAACAGGGAGCGGCTGAAATCGGTGGATTTCGATAGCCGTTCCCTGTGCTGTTATCGATGTCCATTTAAGCATGAAGAAGCATTTTCTCAACGAAACGGGCATCTTCCATTAACGGTCTCCCAATAGCGATTGCGTCTGCTAATTGATCTGCTAGAATGAAATTGGCGAAAGCTTGCGTGCGAATGTTCCCGACTGCAATCACTGGAAGCTTAACATACTGCTTAATCAGCGACGCATAGGGCAATTGGTAACCTTCCGGCGTCGCTAACGGAGCGTTCGGAACCAGTCCTCCCGAAGATACATGGACCGCATCTAATTTGGATTCCAGATAAGTCAGTGCCGTCGCCACTTCAACCGGCGTTAGTCCGCCTTCTGCAAAATCGGATGCGGATACTCGCAGCTGCACCGGATAATCGGGTCCGACTTCGGCACGGATCGCCTCCAGCACCTCGTTAAGGATGCGGACCCTGTTCTCCAGACTGCCGCCGTAATGATCCTTTCTCATGTTCGATAGCGGGGACAGGAATTGATGCAGAAGGTGTCCATGTGCAGCATGAAGCTCGATTCCGTCAAAACCGGCCTCCAAGCTTCTTCGGGCTGCCAGGCGGTATCGCTCGGTTTCCGTCCGGATATCGTCGAGGCTCATGGCAAGGGGAACGCCGTATTCCTCATCATAGGCGATAGCGCTCGGTCCCATAAGCTTGCTCGTCAGGGATGGCCAAGACTTCCGGCCGCCATGCGTTAATTGAATAAAGACGGGGGTCCCTTTCTGATGAACAGCCTCCACGATCCGACGAAGAGGCTCAACGTGCTGATCGGTGAAGATGCCGATATCGTCGGGAAAAAGACGTCCGTTCGGAGATACGCCGGTCGACTCGATGATAACGAGGCTGACATCCTCGGCGCGGTCAGCGTAATGTCTGACGTGATAATCGGTCGCAAAGGCTTCGGCGGTGCCCTGGTTTTGCTGCATTGGCGCCATGATGATCCGGTTTCTTAGCGTTAAGCTTCCAATCTGTATGGGATTGTGCACATAGGTACTCATTTTCGTGTTCCTCCTTAAGTATGGATATGGATTGAATTATGACTTGTGGATTCATTGTACGTTCAAATCGAGTATATTTACATAAGGAACTCAAGGTATTCGGAGTGAAATACTTAGAAATTAAAGTTCATTCGTATCGGCTAATTAGAAATTCTAAATGACTGGCAAAAGGAGCGAGATGATGGATCAGATCGACCATAGCATACTGAAATTGCTGGCGAACAATGCGAGAATGTCGTACTCCGAATTGGGACGGCACATCAATATGACTCAGCCCGCGGTAACGGAGCGGGTACGAAGAATGGAAGAGAAAGGCGTTATCAAGGCATATCGGACGATTCTTGCGCACGATAAGATGGGAAAAGGCGTGACGGCGTTTATTCTAATCCAGGCCGGTTCATGCGATAAGCTGCTGGATTTTTGCAGGCAGGCAGACGAGGTTGTAGAGCTGTACCAGGTGAGCGGGCAATATAACTATCTCATGAAGATCATGACGGAATCCATGCAGTCCCTAGAAGCGTTCATTATGACATGCAGCGCATACGGGCACACCACGACGATGACCGTATTATCCTCCCCGATCGAATTCAAAGATTAAGAGGACCGATAAATAAATTTCCATTATTCTACACAACCTATTCCATGGCTTTGTGCGGCAGGGTACCCGGCAAACATGACGTTTGCTTCCGAGGATGATCGTACTGTTTCGGATGGAGGCGGATAGATAATGGAAATTTTTCTGATGATTTTGATGTTTCTCGTGCTAATCGGCATTTCTAACATGATCCACCGGTTCGTCCCATTTGTGCCTGTGCCTCTGATCCAGATCGGCCTTGGGATCGGCGCGGCATATGTCAGGTCATTTCACCATGTCCCGCTGAATCCCGAGTTGTTCATGGTTCTATTCATCGCCCCGCTGCTGTTTAACGACGGGAAACGAACGCCTCGCAAAGAGCTCTGGAAGCTCCGCTCATATATCTTGCTGCTCGCGCTCGGCCTGGTCTTCGCCACGGTACTGCTTGCGGGTCCGTTTATCCACTGGCTGATTCCGACCATTCCGTTATCGGCTGCCTTTGCGCTTGCGGCGATTCTGTCGCCTACCGATGCCGTAGCCGTCAGCTCTTTATCGGGAAGGGCCAAGCTTCCGCCCAAAATCATGCATTTGCTGGAAGGCGAAGCTCTGATGAATGATGCTTCCGGCCTCGTCGCCTTCAATTTTGCGATTGCGGCAACGGTGACCGGCTATTTTTCGCTGCCGAAGGCAATAGGAAGCTTCTTCGTCATCGCGGTGGGTGGGTTGGCGATCGGTGCGGCGCTTGGTTTTGCCGTTATCTGGTTCAGGATGCTGCTGCGAAGACTCGGGATGGAAGACGTGACGCTGCATATGCTTGTGATCATTCTGACGCCGTTCGTCATCTATTTGATCGCCGAGGAATTTCATCTATCCGGCATCTTGGCCGTCGTTGCGGCGGGGGTTACCCATGCGGTGGAGAGGGACCGGATGCGGTCCGCCTCAATGAGGCTGCGTGTCGTATCGGACAGCACCTGGTCCGTCATTTTGTATACGCTAAACGGCCTTGTCTTTCTGCTGCTCGGTCATGAAATTCCCGGGGTCATCAATCAGATTTGGAGCGATCCCGCCTACAATAACGGCCAGGTTATCGGATATATCGTATTAATTACAGCCGTGCTTCTTGTGCTTCGGTTTGTATGGGTATGGCTCTCCACAAACCGGAATGTCAAATCCGCGCTTCTGACCGCGTTATCAGGGGTAAGAGGAGCTCTGACGCTTGCCGCCGCTTTTTCGATTCCGTTAACGCTTGCGGATGCGAGTCCGTTCCCGGAGCGGGCGCTTATTCTGTTCATTTGCGCGGGTGTTATATTGCTGACCCTTCTTATGGCCAGCAGCCTGCTTCCACTGCTTACGAGGGAGAAGCATAAGGCGACCACCGGGCAGGAAGCTCACGATCGGGAAGCGAGAATCCGGGTTCTGGAAGCAGGCTTGCAGACGGTGCGGGAAGAAATGAACGACGAAAACAAGGAAGAGGCTCTTCAATTAATGCTTGTCTACACCCGGAAGCTTCAGCATACCCGACTATCGGGAACGGGCGATATCCAAGGTGCCTGGAAAGCTACGATCGCAATAAGGAAAATGGGGCTGGAGGCCGAGCGTGCCGTCGCCGAGCAATGGTTGAGAGATAAACGGATTGCTCCAAGGGTTGCCGAGAAATTTATCGCCTCCTTGAACAAAGTCGAGCTGCTTCTTACGAGCCGTTACAGGCCCCGTTTGACCATGAAATCGCTGTGGAGGCATGTCATGCGCCTCTTGAAGGGAGGGGGGCGACCGAAGCAGCCGGCCATGTCAACGGATCATCCGGATTGGGAGGAGTATAAGAAGCTCAAGCTCGCAGCCATTCACACGGCTATTAATAAGCTCGAAGGATTGGAACGAACGGAGAGGCCGGCAGCGCTGCAGGCTGTCGTGGCGGATTACCGGGCGATGGAGCTCTACCTGTGCAATGACCGGATGTGGAGCCGTACGGTCCGCAAGATGAACAGTGAGCGAAGAGAGCTGGAGCTGAAAGCCATCCAGGCTGAGCGAAATGAGATTCAGAGGCAGTTCGAAGAGGGAGAGATTGACCGGACGCTGGCAAGCCACTTCAGAATGGATGTTAATTATCGGGAAGCCAATTTGTTTGAAACGCAAGCGATGGATCAGGGCGAGAGCTTATGAAGCTCCCGCCTATTCAGCTTGAAGGGATGTGTGCATTACGATACAATATGGAGAAAGCACAAGAAAGGGGTAGGATCATGAGTATACAAAAAGCAGCGGACAAAAAAGCGCCGATGGCCTGCCCGTCCACGTATAAAACCTTTAGTCTTGCCGTGCAGGCATTGGTGGCCCTTGAGCGTCATTCGGGGAAATGCTCCAGCGGCGACCTGGCATCTTATCTGCACTTGGAGTCAACGTTAATCAGGCGCATCCTGAAGACGCTCGCCCAAGAGAACCTGATCGAATCACGCGAAGGACGAGACGGCGGCTATAGGCTGAAGAAGGACGCCAAACAGATAACGCTGGCCGAAGTATATACGGCCCTTCAGGTTCACAGCTCGCTGAGCGACAGCATGCTGGATGCAACGGCAGGGCATTGTTTTGCCGATCAGATCAGAGAATCCTTCTCCGATATTCTGTCCGAGATTGAAGAGAACACGCTCAGTGTGTTGAGATCCCGCACGATCGCGGATATCGTCGAGCGGTCGGTATGAATTTCATTCAATGAAGTAGTTGACAATTAATGGTCGCTGAATTATACTGTGCATAAATCATCACAGTTTACTCGCGATATAAACTGTGCATTTAAATGCACAATATACAATGGAGGGAATACCATGTCAACTCTAACGAAACCTGATTTTCACACCGTTGTTGCAGAACGTCATTCGGTTCGTGCCTACGACCCGACTGTAAAAATCCCAAGAGAAGAAATGGAAGAAATGCTAAAGGAAGCTTCGCTGGCCCCGTCATCGAGCAACCTTCAGCCTTGGCGCTTTCTCGTCATCGATAAGCCGGAGCTGCTGGAGAAGCTGCATCCGATCGCGAACAATCAGGCGCATGTGCTGCAGGCATCCGCAGTGATTGCCGTGCTTGGGGATATGAAATGGTATGAGAAGGGCGAAAAAATTTATACCATGTCCCAGGAAGCGGGATATATGACCGAAGAGGTCAAGCAGCGTTTTATTTACACGGCGGAAAACATTTATGCCGGCATGGACAAGGACGTTAAAGAAAGCATCGTGGATATCGATGCCGGCCTCATTTCCATGCAGCTCATGCTGGTTGCTCGTGCGAGAGGTTATGATACGGTGCCGATGGGCGGTTATGACAAAGAAAAATTTGTCGAGGCTTTCCAAGTTCCTTCCCAGTACCGGAGTATTATGCTGATCGCGATCGGGAAAGCGGCAACGCCGGCCCGTCCGACCGTACGGCTTCCGCTTGAAGATATTGCTTTCTGGAATGAAATGAATTAATCGCTTGTCACTAAATCAGAGACGCAAAAAAACAGAGGTTCGCAGTTGACCTCTGTTTTTTTGGGTGGAATTGTTTGCATCATTCGCATATTTTCCGACGATTAAGCTTTCTTAGCACCGTCAAGGAACAGATCCACGATATCAACCGCCATATCATGCGGGGACGCATAACCGCTTCTCGTATCTTCTCGGTTGCCCAGCATGAGGATTGCGGAAAAGGCTTGCGCCATTAGCATCGCGTTGCCTTGCCGAAGCTCTCCCTGTGCCATGGCTTGGCTGAAACGTTCGGCGATGATTTCATGCAATCGCTGCTCTGCCCGGCGAATCGTTGTCAGCTGCTCCTCGCTTAAGAATGGCTCTGCTTCACGCAGCATGGTCTCCATTTCTGCATGGGGGCGGGAAATTTTGGTTTCGGCAATGCCAATCAGGCCAGCTCTAAGCGTATCGCTCTCCGAAAGAAAGCGACGGGTCGACTCGAAAGCCTTCTGAAGCATCGTTGTCACCGCTATTTTAAACAGTTCGGGTTTGCTTGTGTAATGGTAATATATCGAAGCCTTCGTCACCTGACAAGTTTTCGCAATCTGCTGAAGGGATACCGATTCATAGCCGTTCTCCATAAACATTGTGGAGGCGACTCTTAGTATCGTTTCTTGGACGGGTGTTTCGTCGGCAGCCGCTTTCGGACGTCCGGGATTCCGTGGATTATGTATCTTCGACATGATGACCTCCTGCCTATAGTGTATGATAAACAACGATCATTTTCAAAATAAACGTTCAACCTGTCGATCCTAGTGAAGTTCATCGTCAGTTTAACTCTGGTACCGGCATTGCAGGCGATCTTTGGAAGAGGCTCATTCAATCCGTTCAATTCAAGGACGCCGGACATGAGCGCGGAGCGTGCGCGCAAGCGCGGGAAACTACGTAGGATTTGCTTTTCGTCTCTTCCGGAGAGTGTCCTTCCCGTGAAGGTATACACTGATCGGCGAACAGAATCCCGAGAAAGCAGTTTGGATCAGCGGCCAGGCCGCAACCCAATCTGATACGGTAATCGAGGGCGAGCATGATGCCCGGCTGATTATCCCGGTCGTCATCGGTTTAATTGCCTTGCTGCTTCTTGCTTACTTGCGATCTGTCGTGGCTGTCGTCTAGCTCATAGCAACCGTTGTTCTCTCCTTTTTCTCTGCGCTAGGTTCGGGTGGATCGTCGTCCATTACGGTTTGGGGCAAGCACGTGCTTGATCCCGCGGATGGTTTCGTTTTGACACGAGGAACGACCGATTGGTAAGATGAGGAAGCGAATGAATTGCAATAGAATCAGAGGTGAAAAGGATGGAAACGCTGCAGGATGCGATCAAGCTAAGAGAGGAAGGAAAGCCGGAGGAAGCTAAGAGCGTGTTGATGGCGCTTCATCGCCATTCCCCGAACGATCCCGATTTAAATTATCAGCTGGCATGGGTCCATGACATGCTCGGACTCGAAACAGCCGCTGTTCCCTATTACGAGAAGGCGATTTCCTCAGGGCTGACCGGGGCGGACCGGCGAGGAGCACTGCTCGGCTTGGGCTCCACGTATCGGACGCTGGGCGAGTACGACAAGTCCAGAGAAATCTTTGAGCTGGCGAAGAAGGAATACCCTGAAGCAAGGGAATTCAACGTTTTTTACGCGATGACGTTATACAATTTAGGAGGCTATCAGCAGGCGATGGAGCTGCTCCTGACGGAGCTTGCCGAGACGACTCAAGATGAAGGGATTAGGTCTTACCGAAGGGCGATTGCGTTTTATGCGGATAAGCTCGATCAAGTTTGGGAATAAGATACTAATTACTCCACATAAGATACATTATGTAAACTATTTGTGAACGGGAACGAATATGAATATGAATAAGATTTTAAGGTTGTCTTCATTTCTCACTAAGGTTGGCCGTTTAGAATAAGGGTGTCACGATAGGTGATGAAAGGAGCAGCACAAATGAATAAAACAAACAACATGAACCTATGGTCGATCGGTCTTGGCAGCACGCTGCTGATGATCATGCTGGCTGGAAGCGAGAACGCAATAGGCGGCGGACAAGCAAGCGCGGTGGATTCTCCACGCAGCGGACCCTCCGGGTTCACCATGCAAGTTGTGCAGGAAAGCTCGGCGAACGGATACGGAAGCGTACAAAACAAAGAAACCGGGACAGCCGGCAATAGGGCCGATCTCAACAAGGCTATTAATAATGAGGATCCCGACAATAACGCACAACACGGCATTTCCGGGAACAGCCACGGCAATACCGATAAACTGCTTGCCCAGGTTCTGACGATGGTCTCTGATACGTAATTCCATACATGAAGGAGAAAGCGGTCTGCTTTCGAATTAATGAACACTTATACTTATGCCGCCTTCTTGGAAGGCGGCCTTTAATATCCTCCGATAAAACTTAGCCAGCCTCGATTTCAATCTTCCCATAGCCTCTCTCTGTTCATCTTGACCTGCTCAACCATGTGGCCGATATTTCCTTCCCCTGCAAACAGGGACATGTCGAGGCCTTCTCTCGATCATGGTGTAAGTCATCCTATAATTTCGACCGCTAACAGGCAATTTCCTCTCTCGCCACATTGGTCACCGAACAAGAACTTATGTTCTTGTAATATTTTCCTGTAGCCATTATTATTATCATATCATTGCTATGCATCAGACTGGGTTAACGTTGAAACGAATCGTCCACCGCAGCCGCTACGGTATAACACGGAGATCCAGGTGATCCTTGGCTTCAAAGATCCAACAAGAGGAAGGAGATTGGAATATATGCAAACGGACCGGCTATACCGGACGAAGCGAAGGACAACAAGTCTCGGGATGTACAAGGACATGCTGGTCAGGTATGTACTGCCTCATAAAAAAATGCTTGCGAGACTTGCCGTGCTGCTGTTACTGTCGATCGGACTGCAGCTGATCAACCCGCAGATCATCCGCTATTTTATTGATACGGCGCAAGGCGAAGGAAGCCTGACGGCATTGTATTACGCTGCAGGCTTCTTTATTGGCTTTTCACTCCTGCAGCAGGGCGTATCGGTTGCAGCCGCTTATTTCAGCGAGAATTTGGGCTGGACGACCACCAACAAGCTGCGCGCAGAGCTGGCGGAGCACTGCTTGTCGCTGGATATGAGCTTCCATAAGACGCAGACGTCCGGCTCGCTGATCGAACGGGTGGACGGCGATGTGAATGCGCTCGCCAATTTTTTCTCCAGCTTTATCATACACCTGTTCGGCAATCTGCTGTTAATGATCGGCATCCTGGTTCTCTTGTTCCGGGAGAGCTTCTGGATCGGTTTGGTCATGACAGCATTTGTGATCGGCAGTATTTATGTCATCCAATACATACGCAGATTTGCGATACCTGTCTGGAAACGCTGGCGGGAGCTGAATGCGGAATTTTACGGCTTCATTGGGGAGCATCTTGAAGGAACGGAGGATACCCGGGCCAACGGGGCGGCGGGCTACGTCATGAACCGCTTTTTTGAACTGGCCAGGCGAATGCTCCCGGTCCGGGTGCGGGCTTTCATCGGATTCTTTCTGATGTGGAGTACAACGATTCTCGTGTTTGCGCTCGGCAACGCGGCTGCCTTCGTCGTCTGCGCCTTGCTATGGAAGAACGGGCAAGGAGGGCTGACCATCGGTTCCATCTACCTGGTGTTCTACTATACGGAGCTGCTGGCGAAGCCGATCGAGAAAATCCGGACCCAGCTCGAGGACCTGCAAAAGGCGGACGCAAGCCTGATGCGGGTACGGGAGCTGCTGGCTACGGAGCCGCTTATCAAGGACGGTCCGGGAGCACCGCTGCCTGCGGGTCCGTTGTCGGTTGAATTCCGTGATTTGACGTTTTCATACGAAGCGGATGGCCCGCCTACGCTCGATAAGCTGAACCTGCGGCTGGAACCGGGGCAAACGCTTGGTTTATTGGGACGGACCGGCAGCGGCAAGACCACGATCGCCCGGCTTTTGCTGCGGTTCTACGATCCGCAGCAGGGAAGCATTGAGCTGGCGGGAACGGATATTCGCGCCTGCAAGCTGCAAGAATTGAGGCGGAAGGTCGCGATGGTGACGCAAAATATCGAGATCCTTGAAGGAACGGTCCGCGATAATTTAACGCTGTTCGATGAACGGATTCCTGATCCGCGCATTCATTCGGTACTGGAAGAGCTGGGACTGGGGGCGTGGCTTGCATCCTTACCAGAAGGGCTCAATACGAGCCTGGCGTCGGGGGGAGGCAGCTTATCCGCAGGCGAAGCCCAGCTGCTGGCATTCGCCCGCGTTTTCCTGACCGACCCGGGCCTCGTTATTCTTGACGAAGCTTCTTCGCGGCTTGACCCCTTGACCGAGCATCGGATCGAGGCGGCAATCACGAAGCTTTTACGGGAGAAGACTTGCATTATCATTGCTCACCGACTGGCCACCGTGCAGCGGGCGGACCGCATTCTCATCCTTGAGAATGGGCGGACGATCGAGTGCGGGGCAAGGGAAGAGCTTGCCGCGAATCCGGCATCACGATTCAGCCGAATGCTTGCGGTGGGCGCGGAGGAGGTACTGGTATGAAAACAAGGCACTTTTTCTGGCGGCTCTTGCTTTACCGTCCGGGTTTATACCTGCTGAATTTGCTTGCATGGTCGCTGATCCATATGGCTCCGCTCCTCCCGGGGCTGCTTACGAAAGCCTTCTTCGATCATTTGGAAGGCACGTATGAATTTCCGTATGGCGTATGGGCCATCGCGGTGCTCCTGATTGGAGCGGCGCTGGCGAGAATCACCCTAATCTACGGGGGTTTCATGACCGACGTTCATTTTCGGTTCCGGATCGCCACCTTGATTCGGCGCAATATGCTCGCTCATGTGCTGAAGGAGCCGGGTGCCCGGGCGATTCCTTGCTCGCCTGGCGAAGCGATAAGCAATTTCCGCGACGATGTTGATCAGGCGGAAGAGGCTACAAGCTGGTCCGTTGATACATTAGGTTTGATCGGCTTTGTCATTGTCGCAAGCTGGATATTGATCTCAATCGATCTTCAGCTGACCGTGTTAGTGTTCGTACCTTTGATACTCGTCGTAACGGCTGCCCAGATTGCAACGGCTAGGATCCAGAAATACAGGGCGGCCAGCCGCGAGTCGACAGCCAAAGTTACCGGCGCCATCAGCGAAATGTTTGCGAACGTTCAAGCGATCCAGGTGGCAGGGGCCGAGAAGCGCGTCGTCGACCGTTTTGTAAGGCTTAGCGAGAATCGCCGCCAATCTATGGTTAAGGATAAGCTGCTGACGGAGGCGCTGTCTTCCGTATTTACCAATTCCGTCAATCTGGGCACCGGTCTTATTCTTGTGCTGGCCAGCTATAAAATGCGCAACGGCGAATTTACCGTGGGCGACTTGTCCTTATTCGTTTATTACTTAACGTTTGTCACTCAGCTCATTTCAAATGTCGGTAACTTTATGACCTACTACAAGCAGATGGGGGTCAGCTTCAAGAGAATGGTGTCGATGCTTCAAGGCGCACCCGCGACCCTGCTGACAGCGGCGAACGATATCGGCATTGGCCGAACAAGGACCAAGCACAAGCACGAGGGTAGTTTGGCAGCGGATGCTAACGAAAGAGATCAATCGTTTACGGAAAATCGGGCCATGAGCCGCACCATACACGTCGAGGAGCCTGAATCCGGCTTCAATCCGACGCCTCCGGCGATCTGTGCACCGCCGCTTCAACAGCTTGAAGCGAGAGGGCTGACCTACCGTTATCCTGAGACCGGCCGTGGCATCGAGAACATTAGCCTTAATCTGACCCGGGGGTCATTTACGGTTGTAACCGGTATGATCGGTAGCGGCAAAACCACGCTCGTCCGGACGCTGCTCGGCCTGCTTCCGGCCGAAGCCGGCGATATACGCTGGAATGGAGAGCGGATCGACAACCCTGCGGATTTCTTCGTTCCACCGCAAAGTGCCTATACGGCGCAAATTCCAAGGCTGTACAGCGATATGCTGAGGAACAATATCCTTCTTGGAATCGAGGAGCAGCCCGGAAGTTTGGATCGTGCGCTGCATGCTGCGGTAATGGAGGAGGATATTAAGCACCTGCAGGACGGCCTCATGACGATGGTCGGGCCCCGGGGCGTAAAGCTCTCCGGCGGGCAGGCACAGCGTACCGCTGCCGCCCGGATGCTGGTCCGCGATGCAGAACTCTATGTCTTTGATGATCTATCCAGCGCGCTGGATGTCGAGACGGAACGCAAGCTGTGGGAAAGACTGTTCCGCGAGCGGAGGGGAGCGACCTGCCTGGTTGTATCCCATCGAAGAGCGGCCTTGAATCATGCAGATCAGATTATCGTCTTGAACGGCGGTGTGATTGAGGCGGAAGGAACAGCCGAAGAGCTGCTGCGCTCAAGTGAAAGCTTCCGGCAGCTATGGTATGGTGAAGAAACCGGCACTTGATCGTCGGGTATGGCCAATCGAATGGTATTTCAATGACCTTTGGCCCTGGAATTACCAAAAAAGAAAAATCCCCTTCAGCGAAGCC
The DNA here is from genome assembly GCF_002741055.1 of Paenibacillus ihbetae. NCBI lineage: Bacteria > Bacillati > Bacillota > Bacilli > Caryophanales > Paenibacillaceae > Paenibacillus > Paenibacillus ihbetae. The sequence goes on from NZ_CP016809.1 coordinate 6,164,840, forward strand.
GGTGATACGCAACACGCCGGCTTCTTGCCTGGGAGGGGATTTTTTAATTTTCCAGCACCGGTGTTAAATCAGTCTGATGGATAAGGAGCCATGCTGCGCATGACCGAGGTCAGCTTGCCCGCGATATACTCATGGATGATGGGGCTTGCAAAATATCCGCTGTGGCACAGGGGGTTCCAGCTTTTCCACCAGACTCCGACATTAACGGCGACATCTTCGCGTACGGCATCCCGATAAGCAGGATCCACGCCTTTCAGCGGATAGCCAAGGATATCATCCTTGTCGTAGAAGTTGACCCATTCGCCGCCGTCAAGGCGGCTGTGATAGTCTCTTAATCGATCGGAAGGCACACGGATCGGACGGTCAAAGTCGCCGTATCGCAAGCTCCAGAGCGGTAGCGTCGTGCCAAGAGAATAGAAGAGTGAGAGGGTGTCCCCTCTTTCCAAGGGAGAGGCGGGGTCAATCACAAGCTTGTGTCCCCGGGATGAGTGCTGAAGGTCATAGAAGAAATTGCTCGCGATAACGGCGCCCAGGCTGTGGGCGATCACGCATAATGGGGCGGTCGGTCCGGCTGCTGCGGTTAATCTGTGCAGCGCTTGACTGATCGTCATATGCACGGCGTCATAGTTTTGGGATTCGGAGTCGACCGGCTGGTAGGCAACGGCATCGGCCAGATTATGAATAACATATCGGCGAAGGTGGCGGTATCGCAGCCGGTAGGGTGCGATGATATTTTGTTCCAATTCCGTTTCTCTGCGTGCAAATACATCGGCCCAGTGAACCGCTTCGATCTCCAGCAGATCAGGGGATTGGCCGGAGGCTTTTGCAAAAGCTTCTCTTAATTGCTTCTTGAACTTATCGGCATAACTCTTCTTCTGCTTACCCAATCCGTGGACAATAATCACTGCAATTTTCGGTTTCATCGCAACTGCAGCCCCCTTATCGGAATAACGCGTTTGATATTATTTTATCATGTATATTCGATATGCAGACCTTAGTAAATAGGGAGATAGAGTAGATTTCGAAAAATAGCGCAAAAAAAGGACGGATCTCCCGCTTGAGTCGAGATCCGTCCTTATCGTGCCGGCATGCATGCCGCCGGACTAATTCAATTGATGCAGCCTGCTGTACGCGCCGCCCGATCGGATCAATTCCTGATGGGTGCCTTGCTCGGCAATTCCATCTTTATTGACGACAATGATGCGGTCAGCGTTTTGGATCGTTGTCAGCCGGTGCGCAATCACGAGCGTCGTTCTTCCGACGGACAACTCGGAGAGCGACTTTTGGATTTGGGCTTCCGTCTCCGTATCCAGGGCGGAGGTGGCTTCGTCCAGGATGAGGATCGGAGGGTTTTTCAGAAACATTCTGGCAATCGACAAGCGCTGCTTCTGTCCGCCTGACAGCTTCACGCCCCGTTCCCCGATAATCGTGTCCATGCCTTCAGGCAGGCTGCGGATCAGATCGTCCAGCGAAGCCCGGCGGGCGGCTTCCCAGATCTGCTCGTCTGTCGCGGACAGATCGCCGTATGCGATATTTTCGCGGATCGAACCCGAGAACAGGAACACGTCCTGCTGAACGATGCCGATACGCTTGCGCAGGCTGTGCAGCTTAATGTTTCGGATATCGATGCCGTCGACGGTAATTCGGCCCTGGTCTACTTCGTAGAACCGCGGCAGCAGGCTGCATATGGTCGTCTTGCCTGCGCCGGATGGACCGACGAAAGCGACCGTTTCTCCGGCACGGATGGAAAGGCTGATATGGTTCAGGATCGGCCGGTTCGGCTCATAGCCGAAGGTGACGCCCTCGAATCGGATATCTCCGCGCACGGCACTAAGAGAGATGGCATCAGGTGCATCAGCGATTTCCGGCTCGGTATCCATAATCTCCAAATACCGTTTGAAGCCCGCAATCCCTTTCGGATAACTCTCGATCACGGCGTTGATCTTCTCGATCGGCCGGAAGAAGATATTGGAGAGCAGTAGGAACGCCATGAATTCGCCCATCTCGATTTTTCCTTGGATAAAGAACCAGGCACCGCAAATCATGACAAACACGGTAATCAGCCGCATTAACATGTAACTGACGGACGTGCTTTTTGCCATCGTCTTGTAGGCAAGCAGCTTGGTCGCGCGGAATTGCTTGTTCTCCGCCTCGAATAGCTGTTTCTCATGCTCCTCATTGGCAAAGGATTGAACGACGCGGATGCCGCCAACGTTGTCCTCGATGCGGGCATTGAAGTTCCCTACGTCCCGGAACAATTGACGGTAGGTTGTCGTCATTCGTCCTCCGAATTTGATGATGAGCCACGCCATCAACGGCACGATGATAAACGTAATCAGCGCCAGCTCCAAATTGATGTAAGCCATCAGAGAGAAGGAGCCCAGCAGGGTCATGACGGCGATGAATACATCCTCCGGTCCATGATGGGCAACTTCGCCTATGTCATTCAGATCATTCGTAACACGTCCCATCAGATGGCCGGTTTTGTTGTTGTCGAAGAATCGGAAGGACAGCTTCTGGATATGGGAGAACATTTTTGCGCGCATATCGGTTTCAATATTCACGCCGAGCATATGCCCCCAATAGGTCACGATATATTGAAGCGCCGTATTCAGCGCATAAATGGACAGCAGCACCAGACAAGCGATCAGAATCAGGGGCCAGTTCTGTCCGGGCAGCAGGTCATCAATAAACTTGCTGACGGCGAGCGGAAATGCCAGCTCCAGCAATCCGGCAATAACCGCGCACGTAAAATCAAGGATGAATAAGCCCTTATAGGGACGGTAATAAGAGAAAAACCTTCGTATCAAATCAAATCACGCTCCAAGTTTATAACGAATATGTAGGGGATGCTACCATACAGAATGGGTCTGGATCATGGATCTGGCCTTTCAATTCTCCGTGCTGTGCGACTCATGCAGATCGAAAGCCTGGATATACTCTTGGATGATCTGATCCACCGCCTTTAATTCCCCGCTCACCACTTGACGAATCGCTTCAAAATCGGGGTCGTTCACCTGCCGCTTTAACGAGTCCCGCTTCACGTATAACTGGTCCAGAAATGCCAGCGCACGACCTCGACGGAAAGTCTGGGCCCTGCCGTGCTCCCTGCCAGCGTGGCCCCGGTCATCCCGGTGCCGACTATGCCGACCCCCGCGTCTTTGGCTGCCTTCGAAATCCTCTCGATGTTGAATCTTTTCAATGGGGTCTTCGTGCTTCACTCCGTTCACCTCCTGCAATGATCGTATTCAAATGTATAGCAATCAAAATGCAAAATGTATACAATTGTATACCAGTTAAGTTGATTGTATACATATGTATACACATCGTCAAGCCATAATTTTAGCACACCTCACGCTTACAGCATGGATCATCTCAGGATTTGGAAAAATTATAGTGATTCAGATCGGATGTGATATGATATTTTGGGTGGACACAAGCCAGTGGGAAAATTGCTCGGAAAGATAAAATGATTCCGTTTTGTTGAAACATGAAGCGAGGAAGGGAGCGATTATTAGATGACGGCATACAGTCATGAGTATTGGATGAAGATGGCGGTTGAGGAAGCCTATCGTAACGTGGAGCAAGCCGAAGGAGGGCCATTCGGGGCGATTGTGGTCAAGGATGGCAAGGTGATCGGCAAAGGGCGAAATCTCGTCACAGCACTAAACGAGCCGACGGCACATGCTGAAGTTCAGGCGATTCGCGAAGCCTGCAACCATCTGCAGAGCTTCCAGCTGACCGGATGCGTAATCTACACCAGCTGCGAGCCTTGCCCGATGTGCCTGGGGGCTATCTATTGGTCCAGGCCGGATGCGGTTTATTATGCAAGCACGAAGAAGGATGCTGCCAATATCGGGTTTGACGATCATTTCATCTATGAAGAGATCGCAAAGCCTATGGAACAGCGTTCCATCCCGATGATGCTGCTTCAGCCGCCTGATTACTTGCTGCCTTTTCAAGCATGGTCTTCTGCCGAACGAAAAATCGAATATTAAGGGTTGCTTATTGCGCGGACCGATTCTCTGAAGTGCCTATTCACAGCGTTCCGTGTTGATACTCAGCAGCAGCCCTGAACAAAATAACAAAGGACCGGGCTCCCTAAGGGAACCCGGTTGTCATGAACGAGGCCGTCAAATAACCTCTAAGTATGAAGCCCGTGCGTTTATAGTAAAAGACGGATTATTGCCTCATTTGATCAGTAATTTTGATTCCAAAATAAGTATGCAGAGCATCCTCAAACTCCCGTTCAGACCTCGGCTTGAAGGTGTGGACCCCGCCGCTCGTAAAAATCCGGAATTCCTCGCCTTCTACGGTGTTTCGTCCTTCCGCTGTCCGCATGGAGATTCTTACGAATTTGTTGAACGGCGAATCAGGGGCATGCTCGCACCAATACGAGGTGGTGATGAAGTCTTGCGGCAGATTGGGTTCTTCGGTAAAGGAGAAGACGGATTCCCAGCCGCCTTGCTTCTGCTGCTCCAGCATCCAGCCGTAGTCGGTATTCGCCCGAAGGCGGTAGGTCTCGTCGCCCTGCACCTGTTCTAGACCGTCGACCAGCTCCAGCGGCTGACGGGGACCCGCTCCACCTACGCCGACATCAGCAATAAAACGCTGATCCCCGATGGTTACCTGCAGAACCTGATGCCGCCTTTTCGGAGGTGTTAGCGATTCTCCTTGCCAAAAGCGCCCGAAATAATGGGTTACTTTAAACCCAAGCTCTTGCAGCAGCCACCCGAATAGTGCGTTGAGTTCGAAGCAATATCCTCCGCGCCGCCGGTTCACGATTTTATCATAGAGCGCCGGAATCTCGAGGGAGATCGGTACATGTGCTAGGATATCCAGGTTCTCATAGGGAACCGAATGCACATGCTGCTCCTGCAATCTGGCCAGCGTATAGGCGCTTTCGACGATCGGGCCGGAATAGCCGATTCGCTCCAGATATTTTGTTGCGCTAAGGGTTTCCGTTGTTGTGTTCAAGGTATCACCGCATCTCTATTATTTTTGAGCTTGATCGATCCAAGATATTTCTCATTATATACTATTCTTGAAGGATGGAAATGAAGACCCATGGAAAAAGGAATGGAAAGGGGGCGCACCTATGGCACTTGAAGAATCGGCGCTGCTGGCTGCAGCAAAGGCGGTTGTCGATATCCCTGAGCATTATCGGCTGGTCATGGCGGATCATACACCGAAGGGCGAAGCACCGAGGGAGTGTGCTTACATATGGGAGGATCCACGCAGCGAAGACAACAATATCGAGATCTCGCTATCCCTTGAAACAGGATGTTTAATGAGTTTATATATCCGAACCGGGAAAGAGGCTGGGCCTTCGGGCGAAGCCTCTAAGGAGGCTGCAAGAGCTGTGGCTAATGCCTTTGTGCAGGAACACCTTCCGGGGCATGAACGGTTCACCCGGGTCCGGATCGACGAGACCGATCACGTGTACACCATCAAATACCGAATGGAAGTCGGCGGACTGGAAGTGCCGGTTACCGGTTGTACGCTACGGATCGGCCGGGATATGCGGGTCGTTCGTTACCGGAACGAAACGCCCCCGGTGAGGTTGCCGGAATGGCCTGCCGAGAGGATAAGCCCGGATGCGGCAAGACGAACAATGATACAGGAGCTGTGCTTGGTTCCCGTCATTGCTGCATTGTATCCGGGCGATAATGAAACGACAGCGGACACGATGGAGCATCGTCTCGTTTATGAGCCGGTTACGATTCATCGTAAGTATGATGCGGTGTCCGGCAAGCCTTTGCAAAATCTTCTGCATGCGCTGTATCCGCCGAGCCGTCCCGTCAGCGAGTTCAACTGGAGCGGACCTAACGTTCAGGATGATGCGATGAAACCGGACAAGTCTGCGGGATATCGTGGGAATGTTTCGATCAATAACATGGATTTCAATGATTGGAATGCAGCCCAGCGTTATTGGGAGACCGTGTTGAGGATTGATCCTTTGTTATATGCATTAGGGGAGCGCAAGGATGACGGTGAACAATTGTATCTCTTCTACACTGAGCGGAAGTCGACGGAAGAACGGACTAGCGGCGACCAAGAGGATCCGCTCTCCGTGGACGGATATATGTCGAGAAGATGGGGGAAGGCCGTAAACAGGCTGAATGCATCGCATATGCTCCAAATCGAGATTTCCACGGGGCAGCTTGTTAGTTATTACACTAAAATGAAACCGGATCATATGAGGAAACCATCGTTAACCCGTGCGGAGTGCTGGGAGAAAGCGCAGCAATTCCTTCATCAGTGCTGTCCTGAGTACGCGAAATATTTGCAGTTGGTGCTGGAAGAGGAAGAAGAGAAGGACCCTGACCGGGAGTTTTTCCATCTCCTGTTGTTTATCGGTCCCTACCGTGTACGCCTGGAAGGCGTAACGATCAGTATATGCCGTATCACCGGTCATGTTCTAATGTATCGCGGGGTGTCCATCGAGAAGATTCGGGAGCTTGAACAGAATCCCTTCATCGCGAAGATCAGCGAACAAGAGGCGTCGAGAAAAGTGGAGGAGCGGCTGGAAGTGTCAATGCGCTGGTACTATGACGGAGATGACCATTCAGGGCGCTATCGGCTGATCTATGAGCCTGCTGTGAAGCGAAGGAGAGCTGTGGACGGGACCGAAAAGGCGGCCACACTCCAGTATATTGATGCGGTATCGGGAGAACTGATCTGGAGGCCGGATTTGAAATCTTAATGTCTGCACATTGAGCCGGAGCTTTGAGCCACTGAACTTCATAATATGATGCAAGAAAAAAATAACGTTACCCAATAAGGGATCCCGTGCGCCGCAATGTCGGCGTATGGGATCCCTTTGATCATGCATATATAGGTTGTGAGCTGCGACTGGCCTGTCGCTACATTCCCGCAATCAGGATGAAAGCTGATGCTGGATGCCGAAGAGTTCTTGCTCGTTTCCTTTCTGATGCTGCCGCAATTAACCGCACGTACAATTGAGCACCGGTTTGCGTGCAGCCGTCGTTTCGTCAAGACGCTTTACGACGGTGGTGTGCGGCGCGTTCTTAACCAGCTCCGGATCGGTCTGTGCCTCCTTGGCGATTTGGATCATCGTATCGATGAAGCCGTCAAGCGTTTCCTTGCTTTCCGTCTCCGTCGGCTCGATCATGATGCACTCCTCAACGTTCAGCGGGAAGTAGATGGTCGGCGGATGGTAGCCGAAATCCAGCAAACGCTTGGCTACGTCCAGCGTCCGAACGCCATACTCCTTCAGCTTCCTGCCGGACAGCACGAATTCATGCTTGCAGAGGCCCGGGTAAGCAACCTCGTAATAAGGCGCCAGACGATGCATCATGTAATTCGCATTGAGGACGGCCAGCTCGGATACACGCCGCAATCCTTCCGGACCGTAGGTTCGGATATACGTATAAGCGCGAACAAGTATGCCGAAGTTGCCGTAGAAGGCTTTGACCCGCCCGATGGATTGCGGACGGTCGTAATCCCAATAATACGTGCCGTCATCCCGTTTGGAGACGACCGGCTTCGGCAGGAACGGAATCAGCTTGCTCTTGACCCCCACAGGGCCTGCGCCGGGACCGCCGCCGCCGTGCGGGGTGCTCATTGTTTTGTGAAGGTTGAGATGGACGACGTCAAATCCCATATCACCCGGGCGCGTAATGCCCATGATCGCGTTGGAATTGGCTCCGTCATAGTAGAGCAGGCCGCCTGCTTCGTGCACGATTTCGGCGATTTCCACGATCTGCTCCTCGAACAGGCCGAGGGTGCTTGGATTGGTCAGCATCAGCGCTGCGGTATCTTCGCCTACGACTGCGCGCAGCGCCTCAAGATCGACCATGCCGCGCTCGTTGGATTTTATGGTAATGGTCTCATAGCCGGCAACGGTAGCGCTGGCCGGATTCGTGCCGTGGGAGGAATCGGGAACGATGACTTTTGTGCGCTTCTCGCCGCGGCTTTCGTGGTATGCCCGGATCAGCATCAGCCCCGTCCACTCCCCGTGAGCGCCGGCTGCGGGCTGAAGCGTAACCTGATCCATGCCGGTCAGCGCGGCCAAATCATGCTGCAGCGTATAGAGAAGCTCCAGCGCGCCTTGGATGCTTTCTTCAGGCTGATAGGGATGGATTTTGGCGAACCCCGCGAAACGTGCCACGTCCTCATTAATTTTCGGATTGTATTTCATCGTACAAGAGCCGAGCGGATAGAAGCCGTTATCGATGCCGAAGTTTCTTCGCGACAGCTCGGTATAATGACGGATGACATCGACCTCATAGACCTCCGGCAGCTCGGCCGGCTGGCTGCGAAGCAGATGCTCCGGAATCAATGAGGCTGCATCCGTCTCCGGTACGTCGCATTCGGGGAGCGAATAGGCGACACGGCCCGGCTTGCTGAGTTCAAATATCAATGCTTTATCCGGTTTCATACGATCGCCTCCAATTCATCGATAAATCGGTCGATTTCTTCCTTCGTCCGCCGTTCGGTAACGGCGATCAGCATGCACCCTTGCAGCTCGGGGTAGGCGGCTCCGAGATCATATCCGCCAATAAAGCCGGCCGCAAGGAGCCTCCGATTAACGGCGTTTATGTCCGTTCCCTCCGGCAGCTGCACCACGAATTCGTTGAAGAACGGCGCGCTGAACGGAAGGGAGAGTGAACCTTTGGCAGCACGATCCGCTGCATAGTGGGATTTGCGAACATTCAAGAGTGCGGCTTCCTGCATCCCCGCTTTCCCCATCGTGGACATGTATACCGAGGCGCAGAGAGCGAGCAGCGCCTGATTGGAGCAAATATTCGACGTTGCTTTCTCGCGGCGGATATGCTGCTCGCGTGCTTGCAGCGTCAATACGAATCCCCGCTTGCCGTCCTTATCGACGGTCTGTCCGACAATCCGTCCGGGAATGCGGCGCATGAGCGGCTCGGAGACCGCGAAGAAACCGCACGTCGGCCCGCCGAGAGAGGCCGGGATGCCGAGCGGCTGGGCATCGCCGACGACGATATCGGCCCCGATGCCCCCCGGCGATTCCAACAAGCCTAGCGAGAGCGGGTTCACGCTCATGACGAGCAGTGCTTTATGCTGGTGAACCTTAGGCTCGATGGCCTTCACATCCTCGATGCATCCGAAGAAATTCGGCGACTGGAGCAGGACGGCGGCCGTTTCGTCCGTGATCGCGGCAGCAAGCGCCGCTTGGTCGGTCACGCCGTTCACGCATCCGATCTCGATGATCTCCAGACCCAAGCCATGGGCGGATGTGAGCAGAATCTCGCGGGCTTCCGGATGGACGGCGCGGGAAACGATGATTTTGCTTCGTTTCGTGGCGCCGCTGGCAAGAGCCGCAGCTTCAGCCAGTGCGGTAGAGCCGTCATACATGCTGGCATTCGCCACTTTCATGCCGGTCAGCTCGCAGATATAGGATTGAAATTCGAATATGGCCTGCAGCTCGCCCTGGCTGATTTCCGGCTGGTACGGCGTGTAGGCGGTATAAAATTCCGAGCGGGAAATGACGTGGTTCAGCACGACGGGAATATGATGATCGTACAAGCCGGCGCCCAGAAAGCTGGTGTAGCGGTCAAAGTCGGCGTTGCGGTCCGAAAGGGCACGCATATGCTTCAGCAGCTCAGGTTCGCTCATTCGCTCCGACATGGGCAGAACGCCGTTATAACGGATGGCCGCTGGGATGTCGACAAACAGATCCTCGATCGATTTCGCGCCGATCACGGCAAGCATGTCGGCTTGATCCTGATCGGTCATAGGCAAATAGCGATGCTTCATGTTAAGGCAGCTCCTCTTTTGTAGAATGGGGTTTTGGCGACTTTGGCCTTTAGCTTCTTCCCGCGAATTTCAACCCACACCTCGGATCCAAGCGCTGCATGGGCGCTGTCGATAAGCGCAAGTCCCAGGCTGCGTTTCAGCGTAGGGGATTGCGTTCCGCTCGTTACTTCACCGATCGGATCACCGTTTTGGTCGTGAACCGTATAGTGAGAACGCGGGATGCCGCGGTCGATCATCTCGATGCCGACGAGCTTGCGGGCAACACCCTCTGTTTTTTGCCGAATCAGCTCTTCACGTCCAATAAAATCGCCTTTATCCAGCTTGACGAAAAATCCGAGGCCGGCTTCCAGCGGGGAAATGTCTGCCGATAGCTCCTGTCCGTAGAGCGGCAGCTTGGCTTCGAAACGGAGCGTGTCGCGAGCGCCGAGACCTGCGGGGACTAGTCCATGCGTCCGACCTGTGTCAAGCAGGCCTCTCCAAATGGCCGGAGCTTCGTTTGCGGTGCAGTATATTTCATAACCATCCTCTCCGGTGTATCCCGTTCGGGAGACGAGGGCCTTGGAACCAAATACGTGAACATCCTGAATGAAATGAAAGGAAGGAAGGGATTGGAGTGTTTCGGCTTCCGGGACGGCTGCCGATATGATCGCTTCGGCAGCAGGACCCTGCAGCGCGATCAATGCCGTCTCAGCGGATATGTTACGGAGCTCGATGTCGCCGAAACGATGATCTTGAAGCCAGGCAAAATCTTTGTCGATATTCGATGCATTGACAACGAGCATGTAGCGCGCGTCAGCCAGCTTATAGACGAGAAGATCATCCACAACTCCGCCGTTGTCGTTGCACAGCAAAGTATATTGGGCCTGGCCGACCGATAGCCGGGTCACGTCGTTTGTCGTCATCTTCTGGAGAAAGGCCTCGGCATCCGGACCGGCAACGAAAAATTCGCCCATATGGGAGACATCGAACAGTCCGGCATGCTTGCGAACGGCTTCATGCTCCTGAACGATGCCGGTAAATTGCACGGGCAGCTCCCAGCCGCCGAAGTCGATGCAGCGGACAGAAGGGAAATCGGAGTAAAGCGGGTAAAGCGGTGTGCGCAGTAATGAACTCATCTCTTCACCTCTTCGGATTGGTAGAAATGCGAGGGACATCAAAAAAGGACAGACAGAAGGGAAGCTAACAAGACGCGCTAAAACTAGCACGTTCGTTTCTTCGATCTTCTGCTCTGTCCTTTGTACCTGAGAGTTACCCCACATCTCATGATGTTCGTCGTTATGTAGAGCTCGTGTGAGTTTCCCCGTGGGTGATTCTACACTGTAGAATGCTCTCCAGAGGTGCGTCCGGTAAAGGTCCTTTTGCCTGAGAGATTCACCGCAATCCAGCGGCTTACTCCTTCGGCGTTACCAGTCAAGCGGGGCTGACCGGTAATCTCTCCCGCTACCATCATTCGCCATATCTTGTTATGAAGTTGTTAACTTACCTGTGTCGTTCTTCTGATTATTATAAACGGCCTTCTCCATAATGTGTCAACCATTATTTCAAGCTGAGATGCGAAATATCGGGGGTTTTGCCATAATCCCGAGGGAAACGACATCCCAGCAACAGAGAAGGGGAAAACGGGCAGTTCGCTTAAATTGGTATCGGTAGTAGCTGGAATCCATTCCCCGTGTTCTGAAAATAAAATTTCTGTCAGATATCTTGACATAACGATAAGCCCTGATTTATTCTGTGGGAGAATCACCCAACCGAATAAGCGGATGACGATGGACGGGAGAGACCGCAACACAAGGCGCATGCAGCCTTTAGCGGCACCGAAGGAGCAACCCGTTAGCCCTGCCGGGATAACGAATAATCTCTCAGGTAAAAGTACCGCCATCTGACGCAGCTCTGGAGAGTGCGCAAGCCACCCAAGGGGAAAGACGGGACGATCGACCAGCGGTCCGTCATAAACTCTCAGGTACCGAGGACAGAGAGAAGGCGAAGGCCTTTTTTCGTCCTTTTTTTATATATTCACTTCATTATGATTCCAAAAGTAAAGGGTGTATCCGTAATGAGCGAAATCAGAGAGAACTTGGTGTACAGCGACGACCATGAATGGGCTTTGAAGGTGGACGGCAATGTGGTGCGCGTGGGCATTTCCGATCATGCGCAATGCCAGCTTGGCGATATCGTATTCGTTGAGCTGCCAGAGCCGGGTACTGTTGTTAGCGCCGGAGACAGCATCGGCACGATTGAATCGGTGAAAACCGTATCGGAGCTGTATTGTCCGGTTCCCGGCAAAATTACGAAGATTAACGAAGCGCTGGAGGATCAGCCGGAGCTGGTAAACGGTGAACCCTATGAAGGCGGTTGGCTCGTTGAAGTTGAGGTGGATGGCGACGTGGAGGAAGCGCTTGGGAAGCTTCTCAGTGCTGATGCGTACCGAGCGAAGGTTGATTAAATGAAGTAAGCAAGGGTCCGCATTGATGGTGGACAGAATAGTTCAAGAAAAACAGCTGCGCGTTCGTAAAGCGAGACTTACGATCGACACAGCTGTTTTTTTTATGTCACTCGAAAGCGGGACAGCCGCCTTCATCCTTTATACCTTCATCCTATGCCGATGGCGTTCCGTATCTTCGTGCCCGCAGTCGGGAGCGGATGCCCCGCCACTGCATCAGGACGATCCCGAACAGGACCAGCATGCTGCCCAGGATCGAGTATTTCGTTAGGTGTTCTCCGTACATAAGCGCCCCGAGCCCTAATGCGACCATCGGGGAAATGAAGAGCCACGTCGATGGAAAGTAAGCATTTGTTGCCTTTAGCAGCCAGGCATACAGGCTGTGCGCGAGCATGGAGCCGACAGCCATAAGATATAGGACCGAACCGGCGGCAGGCCAGGATGACAGTTGCTCCAACGTCATTTGCTCCGTGAACAACGATAACAGCAGTAATGCGGCTCCTCCGTATAGCATTTGCACCGCATTCAGGGTGATCGGCGACACATCCGACAGATCGAAGGTGAGCTTGCGCGTAGCCAGGCTGCCGACAGCGTATGCGGCTTCGCCGATGAGAATCAGGATGCAGCTTAGAATCCATATGCCCTCATGCTCCAACACCAGTTTCGGCAGGATTAGCACGCAGACACCCATGAAGCCGACGATACAGCCTATGTAGTCGCTGGGACTGCTTCCTTTTCTTAGGAACACGGCTTGGATGATCAGGATCATCATCGGCCCCGTGGCGGACAAAATGGCAGCAAGACCCGAATCGACATGCTGCTCCGCCCAGTACAGCGTGGCAAAGGTCATAAACGTGCTGGTCATCCCGATCAGCATGAATTCCTTGCGCGGGAGCAGGCGCAGACTGGCTTTACCCTTCCAATACATCCAGAGGAAGAGGAGCGCGCCTGCGAGTAAAAATCGTACCCCCGCCGAGAAGAACGGCGGAAGTCCGGCCTCGACGCCGATCTTGATGACGAGAAATGTTGTGCTGAAGATGGCGCACATTAGCAAATAGTTGAAAATAATCATGGTACCTCCTCCTTTTTGTATACTATAATAGGAAGCTAATAGAACAGATCGGCAAGAAATAGAACAGATTGTCGTACTACACAGCGATCGGAGGAGGAGTGGGTGCAGGTGCAATCGTCCCGGGAAGCAGGTTCAGGAAAGCGTACGCTTCATCAGTCGGTTTATGATGTCATCATTGAGGGGATTCAGTCCAGAAAGTGGGGGGAGCGTGAGCGGCTCCCGTCTGTCCGGCAGTTGGCCGAGGAAATGCAGGTGCACCGATTGACGGTTCTGAAAGCATACCAGCGGCTGCAGGATGAGGGCGTTGTTGTATCCAAGTACAAATCCGGTTATTTCGTAGCGCCGGCAAGCCAGGGAACGGCAGGAGTCAATCTCAAGGAACAAGCATGGATATATCCTGCCAAATCGCAGTATATCCATCGCAGCCGGTTGTCGGACATCCATCGCATCCCGGTGGATTATCAGATGTCGGAGGCGTTGATCAATCCCAATCTGCTGCCGAACGCGTTTTTATCAAACCACGTGAAGCAAGTTTTTGATATGTATCCGAGAGTCTTGAGCACGTATTCCTCGGTGAAGGGCGATCCGGAGCTGCGGGAAGAGCTAACGCAGTATTTCATGCAAAAGCAAGGCATCTCGCTGCATCCCGAGGAGCTGATGATCACGACGGGCTCGCAGCAAGCGATAGACTTGATATCCCGTGCCTTAGTGAAAAGCGGGGACACCATCTTGATCGAACGGCCGACGTACAGCCCGGCGATTGATGTGTTCGTCCAGCAAAACGTGAAGCTCGTCCCGGTGGAGATCACGCCAATGGGCTATGACCTTAACCGGCTCGAGCAGCTTATGCGGGATGAGAAGCCCTCCTTGTTCTATATGAATCCGACCTTCCAGAACCCTACGGGTTACACGGTCCCCGTGCCTCAGCGGAAGCAGTTGGTCGAGTTGGCCGAGCGCTATGCGTGCGTTCTGGTGGAGGACGAGGTATACCATGATATGTATTTCGGCGCGATGCCGCCGGCACCCATGTTTTACTATGATACCGAAGGCTACGTCATTCACATTCGCAGTTTTAGCAAATATGTTGCACCGGGGCTCCGGATATCCGTGCTTGCCGCACGACCCGAAATGATGCAGGCGATCGTTCCCGTCAAAGCGCTGTCCGATAACGGCACGCCGCTATTGACGCAAAAGATATTTCAGCAGTACTTCTTCTCCAGCCGTCTTCAGAATCATGTGGCGAAGCTGCGCACGGCACTGGAGCTGCGCAAAGAGAAAATGGAGGCGCTGCTTGCTCCGACCGGCTGGAAATGGAGCAGTCCGGGCGGGGGCTTAAATTTGTGGGTACAGCTGCCCGAGCCGTTATCCGCAGATGCGCTGCTGCAGCGATGCCTGCAAGCGTCCGTGGCCTTTGTGCCCGGCCGCATCTGCGACCCGCTTGATGCTATGGACTCGTGGATTCGGCTTAGCTATTCGTTTATCCCCGAGGACCGGATGGAGGAAGGAGTGGGGCGTTTAATTGCCGCGGCTCATCGGGAGGATATTGGATGGGGCATTTAAAATAAATAGCAGTGGAGTTCGCCCGGAGGAGCAGGAGTGGGGGAACGGCTTCTTTGCCGCATTATCGGCAGCGAACGCCGAGCATGTACTAAGCTTGCTTGCGGAAGATGCTGTCCTCATCTCGGATGGCGGAGGCGAGATCCTCGCTGCTGCCCGTCCGCTTGAATCGAGAGAGAAGGTTGCCCGCTTCCTGTTGGGGATTCTGCACAACGCGCAGCTGGAGGATGGCGGGACGCCGTTAATCGAGATCAGGGAACTGAATGGTCAAACCGGTGTCGTTTTCTATCAGCAAGGCATTATAACAGGAGTTGTTTTTGTGAATATGAAGGATGGGTTCATGAAGGAAGGATGGACCTGGATTCGCTTTCCATATTGCCGGGTAATAGTTGTCGATGCCTAGTTATTCTGCTGCCTGCGTGTAAGAAGGTGCTCAAGTGCGGCGGCAGAATCGCACCAACTTCAAACCAGGAGGTTCGTGACGCATGAAGGATTCCAATTCGAACAACAGCAGCAAGAAGACGATCAAGGACCAGCAGCTGGATCAGTTCACGGTGGATAATGACGGCAAGGACTTGACTACCAACCAGGGACTTCGGGTATCCGAGGATGAGCATTCGCTGAAAGCGGGCGTACGAGGACCGACCCTCATGGAGGATTTCCACTTCAGGGAGAAAATGACCCATTTTGACCATGAACGGATTCCTGAACGCATCGTCCACGCGCGAGGCTTCGGAGCTCATGGTTTTTTTCAGGTGTACGAATCCATGAAGGCTTTTACCAGAGCGAAGTTCTTGCAGGATCCGTCAACGGTTACGCCGGTGTTCGTCCGTTTCTCAACGGTTGCAGGCTCCAGAGGCTCTGCGGATACGGTCAGGGATGTGAGGGGCTTTGCGACCAAGTTTTATACGGAGGAGGGCAATTACGACCTTGTCGGCAACAATATGCCGGTGTTCTTCATTCAGGATGCAATGAAGTTTCCTGATTTCGTCCATGCCGTGAAGCCGGAGCCGCACAACGAAATTCCGCAGGCCCAGTCCGCGCATGATACATTTTGGGATTTCGTGGCCAATAATACCGAGAGCGTGCATATGGTGATGTGGGCAATGTCCGACCGTGCGCTGCCGAGAAGCTACCGGATGATGGAGGGCTTCGGTGTACATACGTTCCGGTTTGTGAATGAGCAAGGCAGAGCCCATTTTGTGAAATTCCACTGGAAGCCGGTGCTTGGCACCCATTCCTTAGTTTGGGATGAGACGCAGAAGCTTGCGGGAAAGGATCCGGATTTCAACCGCCGCGATCTGTGGGAAGCGATTG
Source organism: Paenibacillus ihbetae (assembly GCF_002741055.1). Classification (NCBI taxonomy): domain Bacteria; kingdom Bacillati; phylum Bacillota; class Bacilli; order Caryophanales; family Paenibacillaceae; genus Paenibacillus; species Paenibacillus ihbetae. Next base: position 6,180,976 of record NZ_CP016809.1, read on the forward strand.
AATCGGGGAATTATCCGGAGTATGAGCTTGGTGTGCAGATGATTCCGGAGGAAGATGAATTCCGCTTTGACTTCGACATTCTGGATCCTACGAAAATATGGCCGGAGGAGCTCGTCCCGGTGCGGCTTATCGGAAAAATGACGCTGAACCGCAATACCAATAATTTCTTCGCCGAGACCGAGCAAATCGCCTTCCATCCCGGACATGTCGTGCCGGGGATTGATTTCACCAACGACCCGCTGCTGCAAGGCCGGCTGTTCTCCTATACGGATACGCAGCTGTCCCGTCTCGGCGGACCGAACTTTCACGAGATTCCGATCAATCGTCCGATTGCGCCGGTCCACAATAACCAGCGGGACGGCATGCATCGCATGACGATCAACAAAGGTCCGGTCAGCTATCACAAGAACGGAATCGCAGGGAATACGCCGGCACCGGTGCCGGGTGAGTACGGAGGTTATGAACATTATACCGAAAAGGTAGAGGGCCGAAAGGTGAGAGAGCGAAGCGACAGCTTCAAGGATCATTTCAGCCAGGCGTCCATGTTCTGGAACAGCATGTCCGAAGTCGAGAAGCAGCATATCGTCTCCGCGTTCCAGTTCGAGCTGGGCAAGGTGCAGCGGAAGGAAATTCGCCAGCAGGTTGTCGACGTGTTCGCGAACGTGGACGGTGAGCTCGCCACCCGCATATCGGAAGGCATCGGCACGATTCCGCCGCAAAAAAGCGGTTCCGCATCCAGCTTGGTCTCACCAGCCCTGAGCATGATGAATACCGTGAAGCTACCGCTTACCCGTAAAGTTGCCGTGTTGGCCGGCAACGGATATTCGGACGAGCTGCCGTTCGTCCTTACCCAACTGCAGCAGGCCGGTGTCATAACGGAGATCGTAAGCGCCAAGCTTGGCATAATTCGCGGCAAGACCAGCGGCGAGCTTGAAGTGAAGCATTCCCTGCTCGGAGCCGATTCGGTCTTATTTGACGCGGTGCTCGTAGCGGGAGGGACACTCAGTGTATCCGAGCTTCTGAGCGAGCCAAAGGTACTTGACTTCGTAAGAGAGGCCTATCAGCATTACAAGCCGATTGCAGCGATCGACGAGGGCGTCAATTTACTGCCTTCGGCCAGCGGCGACGGTATCGTTACAGCCCGCGAGGGCGACGATTTGAAATCCTTCGGGCAAAGTTTCATCGGAGCCATTGCAGCTCACCGGCATTGGTTAAGAACCGTGTAAAGGGCTGGCTGAAGATGCAATCCGCTAATTGGTTAGGCATCGTTTAGAGTAAAAGCTTAAACGATAATTAGGTATCGCGCGAACCCGGAACACCCTGTAGAATACAAGGTATATATCCGTGACGGGGGAGTGAGGTGCCTTGCTTGGCGAACAATATTTGATGCTGCATCGGAAGCTGGCTGACGGGGCGGAGGGCACTTCGACGAAAGTGACACTTGAAGTGATCGCAGCCACCTTGTATTGCACGGAACGTAATGCGAAGCTTGTCCTGCGTAAAATGGAGGAGAAGGCTTGGATAACCTGGAAGGCAGGCCGGGGACGGGGAAACCGTTCCGTACTGACGTTTCTGGCCAATCGGGAGCAGCTTCTGCAGGAATCGGCGCGGCAATGGGCGGAGAAGGGGGAGTATAAGCGGGCGTTTGAGCTGCTCCGGACGTATGGAAACGATATTCGCACAAATGAGTCGTTTGTGGAATGGATGAACGGTCATTTCGGATTTTGCAAAGAGCAGGAAGGTGAACAGGCCAAGGATTCCTTACGTCTTCCGATCTACAGGACTATTGAGTCGCTGGACCCGGCCGATTGCGTATACAGCGTTCAGTCCCATATGATTGAACAAATCTTCGACAGGCTGGTGAACTACGACAACGAAACCGGCCGTTATCTGCCGGCCATCGCCCATTACTGGGAGTGCAGCGATGACGGAACGGTATGGACCTTCCATCTTCGAAAAGGGATTCTGTTTCATGACGGCACCGAATTGACCGCACATGATGTCAAATATACGGTCGAACGGCTTCGACAAGGAAAACGCAACGGCTGGATCGTTCGTGAGCTGAATCAGGTCGAAATCGTCACGCCGCGCATTGTACGATTTTGGCTGAACAAACCGAATCGGATCTTTATCCGGTTCCTCAGCGCGATCTGTATGTCCATTCTTCCGAGGCACCTGGCCGAACCGGACGAAGCTTCGTATTGGGCCCGCCCGACGGGCACAGGTCCGTTCATCATCGAGACCTGGAACGAAGAACGATTGGTCCTCCACGCCAATCCGCATTACTATCAAGGTCGTCCCCATTTGGACACCGTGCACATTGTCATCATGCCGGAGCAAGCAATGCATTATGAGGTCAGCTGGGAGAATCTGCTTCAGGATGAAGATGCATCGCAGGCCGATAACGGAATCGGCGACGTGGTGACGGTGGAGACCACCGAAGGGTGCACGAGCATGATGACATGGAATATGACAAAACCAGGTCCGTATCAATCCGTGTTGTTCCGGCGTGCCGTAGATCTGGTCCTTGATCGCAAAGCCTTGGTCCGGGAGCTCGGCGAACACCGTCTGTTTCCGGCCAGAAGCTTTATCCGGGATAAGAAGACAAGTGAATACCAGGAGCTGTGCGACCCGGTGCTTGCACAATCCTTGCTGGAACAGTCAGGCTATGATGGAATGCCGATTGTCTTGGGCACGATCGCGAATCATGCCAAGGACGCAGCATGGATCAAGGAACGCTGCGCCGAAATCGGAATACCGGTCATCATCCGCGAAGAGCGGATGGATACGATTCTTCGCCCGGATGTAATGAAAGAGATGGATTGCATTGTGCATGCGCTGGTGCTGCCCGGCGAAGAAGTGTGCCTGGTTGAAAACTATGAGCAGAACAGCAGCTTTGTGAAAGAGCTCATGGATCCGGCGCTCAGGGAATGGGTCAGGGCGTGCATTGATTGCGCCTTAGCGAGCCGGGATGCCAAAGAGAGATTCGGCCATTTGAAGAAAATCGAAGATCGGATGCGGGAGGAAGCGCAAATTCTATTCCTTGCACATACGAGGTTTTATGCCCATTTGAATGCTTCCTATAAGGGGATTGTCATTAACCGGCTAGGTTGGCTCGACTTCAGGCAAATTTGGCGGGTATAAATGAAAAACAGAGCAGGCAGCGGTAAATCCGCACCTGCTCTGTTTCGCATCAGAGGAATTTTTGGCTTGATCGAGATCTCCCCATTCCAAATAAGCCGAAAAGTTTATGAAGAAGGCTTCGTTTGCCCGCCAGGAAATGTTTCTCCAAAGAATCATGTTGAATAAATAAGCCTCTGCGTTCAAGCCGTTCCCATTCCGATTGCCGATATTCCTGCAGCTTCTCCAGCGTGTAGCCATCGTACATCACTATTGCCTCCTGTCAGACATTCTGGATTACGTCTGAATGAATGAACGTGGAATGTCGTGTTACGTTCATTATGGAGGCCATTCATATCCGTAAAAAGTGTAAACCTCATCAAGAGGATTTCCCCTTTTCACTTACGCAGCTGTTCCTCACTTTTAAACCTCGATTTCCTTGTGGATGATCGTTGAGTTCTCGATTTGTATCGTTGCATGGTCCATATGGAATTGCTTCCCCAGCAGATAAATGGCCTGCTGCAAAACCCTGTACCCGTCCTTATCATCCTCTATGACCAAGTGGCAGCTGAGGGAATCCATGCTGGACGTAATCGTCCAGATATGAAGATCATGAATGCCTACAACGCCTTCAAGGGAAAGCAGCGCCTTCGACACCTCTTCGGTATCTACTCCGGCGGGGGCGCCTTCCATCAGGATATGAACGGTGCTCTGAATGATTCGCCATGCGCTCCGCAGAATGAGCAGAGACACGAAGACGGATATGATCGGATCAGCGATATACCATTCGAAGGCAATCATGACGATACCGGCAGCAATGGCGCCGATCGAACCCAGAGCATCCCCGAGCACATGAAGATAGGCGCTGCGAAGATTCACATTATTCTTGACATCCCCGGTTCTCATCAAGAACCAAGCGCTCATAAGGTTAGCAAACAGACCGATGAAGGCAATCAGCATCATGCTGCCGCCGGCAACGGCAGGAGGCTCGCTGAAGCGCTGTATCGCTTCCCAGACAATAATCCCCGTGATTACAAACAAAGCGACGCCGTTTAACAGGGCTGCCAAAATTTCAAAGCGGTAAAAGCCGTAGGTCTTCTTCGGTGAAGGCGGCCTGGTCGCGAACCACATTGCCGCGAGGCTTAACAGCAGTGCGCTTGCATCGCTCAGCATATGGCCGGAATCCGAAAGCAATGCAAGGCTATTGGTGATAAGACCGCCGGCAAATTCAAGAATCATGATGCCGAGTGTAATGGTGAGCGCAATGCCCAAGCCTTTCTTGTTCCCAGAACGGACATGATCATGGTGGCTGTGGTCATGTCCGTGATCATGAGTATGGTGATGGCTATGATGATGCATGATAATGAGCTCCCTTCGTACGCCTCAAGTCTGCAGGCAAAGCGCTCAAGTAAAAAATCGAATGCTAGCGGTTTGGACTTTGAGGCAATGGTTATCTTGTTAATCGAATATGAACATATGCTCATATAAAAGTATAATTTTGCAGCATCGCCTTTGTCAAGTCTTTCCTTTCTTGCGGCTCATTTTTAGTGAAAAGCATATTCTGTAGCCCAAATATCTAGTATGCTTAAGCATGAACAGGCGAGTAGTAAGCGGATGAGGTTTGAAACTTTTCGTTAAAGCCCGATAGGGGAAGGGGATACCGGTATTTATGCAGCAGAATAAAAAATCTCTAAATGAATCTTATAGCAAGACTGCTTATCCGTTAATCGGACATGGTGCCCGGACAGCTGAGGTTTTGCTGGAGGCATTCGACGATGTCGACGGCGGACAATCGGCAGACATGTATGGCCGCGGGGCGATTATCGAAGACTTCCAGAGCCGAATGGCTGAGGCGCTCGGCAAGGAGGCGGCCGTGTTCTTCCCGAGCGGGACGATGGCGCAGCAGATTGCGCTTCGGATCTGGTGTGATGAAGCAGGATTAAAGAAGGTGGCCTATCATCCTCTGTGTCATCTGGAAATCCATGAAGAGGACGGCCTTAAGGAGCTACATCATATTGAGCCGATCCTTCTAGCGGATAAAGACCGCTTGATTACGCTTGAGGATGTCCAGCGTCTGGATGAACGGATATCATGCCTGCTGCTGGAACTGCCGCAGCGGGAGATCGGCGGGCAGCTTCCTGATTACGGGGAGCTGGAAGCGATATCGGCTTTTTGCCGCGCTAACGGGATTAAGCTGCATTTGGATGGAGCAAGACTGTTTGAAATTACACCGTACTACGGAAAGTCCGCTGCAGAAATCTGCGCTCTTTTTGACAGTGTGTATGTTTCGTTTTACAAGGGCATCGGCGGGATTGCCGGGGCTATTCTGGCGGGAAATGCGGAGTTTACGGCGAAATCGAAAATATGGAAACGGAGGCATGGTGGAGATCTGGTCAGCTTGTATCCGTACATCGTTAGCTCGGATTATTATTACAAACTCAGAATCGGACGAATGAAGCAGTATTATGAGGAGGCCAAGGAACTGGCCATGCTGTTCAACCAGTGCGAAGGGATTCAGACCCGGCCCGAAATTCCAGTATCGAACATGTTTCATGTCCACTTTCGGATGAGTATGGAGCGGCTGGAGCCGCTTTTGGTCGACGTGCTTGACGAAACCGGGGTTGGGTTGGTCAGTTATTTGCGTGAAACAGACGATCATAGCTGTTTTACCGAGGTGCATATCGGGGACCGTTACAGCCAGGTGCCGAAAGAAGACTTGATGATGGCTTTCCGTCTGCTGGATGAGAAAATTAAGCGTGCTGCATTGGTTTAACCAAACTACACGAGTTGAAGGATGATTGATTTTCATGGTTTTGTCGACGACGAGCATGCTGTTAGAATAAGAGCATTGCGCAATCGTTATATTTGATTCCATTAACGCGAGGTGAATAATCGCATGGCTTATCATAGAAGCACCACCGTTCAGAAGGTTAAAACAGGCTCCGGGCAAAGCAGCACAGCAAGGAAACTACGAACACAGACGGTTTGTTCGGAGCCTGCTTCGAGTTAAGGCGTCATTGTTACTTGTGCATGCTTTGCCCGCTATTTACATGAGGTTTCGGCAAAACGGACCATTCCAATGTAGATAGGGGCGGCAAATATGAAATATGAAAATGCACAGCATCTTTTGCCTGAACATGTGATCGAGATAATTCAACAGTATATAGATGGCGGTTATATTTACATCCCCAGAAAGGCCGGCCGCCGTGCAAGCTGGGGAGAGCGGACAGGGGCCAAAGCGGAATTAACCCGCAGGAACCGGGAGATCTATGATAGCTACCGCCGAGGAGAATCCATCCGTCAGCTGGCGCAGCGGCATTATCTTACGGAGCAATCCATCCGGAGGATCATCCGGCAGCACAAGCTGAAACGTTAAAGTGAGGCGATATTTGACGCGGTCAGCGCGATCGTTCAAATATCGCTTTTTTTATGGGGTGATCCTTTTCGAATCCGAATCGTTCTTGAACTTGAGCTGCATCGCGGAGCGCGATAAATTTAGAGGAACACGGAAGAAAACAGGGAGTGATCATGATGACCCAAAACATTTATGATAACGAGGAGTTCTTTCAAGGCTACACTCAATTGAATCGTTCCATCCAGGGGCTAGGCGGCGCACCGGAATGGGCGGCGCTTCGGTCGCTCCTGCCCGACATGAAGGGGACCCATGTGCTTGATCTAGGCTGCGGCTTCGGCTGGTTCAGCCGTTGGGCTATGGAGCAAGGTGCCGTAAGCGTCTTAGGAATCGACGTGTCTGCCAAAATGCTTGCAAGGGCCAAGAATGAAACGCAGGACCCGCAAATTTCATACGTCCAGGCGGATCTGGAAACGGTTGAGCTGGAGCGGGCGAAATATGATCTGGTATATAGCTCGCTTGCTTTTCATTATATCGAGAATCTAGAGCGGCTCTTCAAGCAGGCGCATGGTTCGCTTAAGCCTGGCGGCCGTTTGGTATGCTCGATCGAGCATCCGATTTATACGGCATCGCAAGGAGCTGGATGGATCCATCATCCGGACGGCCACAAGACATGGCCTGTCGATCATTATCAATACGAGGGACCTCGAACCACGAATTGGTTGGCGGAAGACGTCATTAAGCAGCATCGGACGATCGGAACGTATCTGAATCTTTTGATCGGAACTGGCTTTTCGATTTCCCATGTAGAGGATTGGGGACCGTCGGATGAACAGCTGGCCGTTCACCCGGAATGGGAGGAGGAGCGCCACCGGCCGATGTTTCTGTTGATTTCGGCTGCGCGTTAAGCAGCATTACAGGTTGCAAGGTCGTTTACCAGCATGAGGAAATCGGTTATTATAGAGATTAAACCTAATGTGAGAAAAGGCAGAAAGTGAGGGGATGGCCATCATGGAGATCACCATCAAGAGATTGGACAGCATGGAACTCAAAAATGCCTGGCAGCAAGCGTTCGCGCAGCATCAAATACATCGTCCGGAGGCATATTACGATCGGTGCGACCTCGAGAACCGGACCGGAAAGCGCGTAACGCTGCTGGCGTTGGCGGACGGAGAGCTGGCCGGCGTCTCCCATTTGAAATATGAGTCGGATTATCCGTTTTTTCGCGAAAACGGCATCCCGGAAATTAACGATTTGAACGTATTTCCGGAGTACCAAAGGCAAGGCATTGCCAATCGGATCATCGAAGAGTTTGAACACATCGCCCGTGAAACGACGCATCGCATCGGCATCGGTGTCGGACTGTACAAGGATTACGGAGCCGCGCAGCGGATATACTGCCGTAGAGGCTACATACCGGATGGACACGGCGTCATGTACCATAATGTCCCGGTAGTACCCGGAGAGATGGTTCGTGCCGATGACGACCTGGTGTTGTATCTCGTGAAAGAACTGGCAATCATTTGAAAGAGGGAACGGATGCTCAGGAGATGATCCAACGATGAAGCAAGCATGTATCAATCGAAGCGTGATCGGAATGGTTATCTTGTCTGCGCGAACCGGGAAGCGCTGACGGCGATCATGATCCACTTGATTCTAATGGCGGCCGATTGGATCCATGCCGTGTTGTTAGTAAAATATCGCAGGATTTCCCATCGATGAAGCTCTCGGTATGGGTGAATGGCTGTTGGTGCAATCGCGCCGGCAGCCTTTTTTAGCTGCGAAAAACAGGGAACAGCGATACCTGAGAACCATGACGACTGGCACATCGCAGAACTTGTTTTTAATTTCTATCAGAATAATTGAGGAATGAGAGAAACTTTTTTACCAATATTTGCGTCTAATAGTATGGACATCTTTCATTATAAACAAAATAGGATTAGAAGGAGCTTAGGAATGAAACTGAAGAAACGATCACTGCTTGCTGTGCTCGCTGTAGCTCAACTTGCTGCGGCATATCCGGCGAGTGCGGATGCAAGTGTCCCGGAAGACAAGACGGGAACAGTGACCCAGGAAGTGTACGAACAGACAGCAACGAACAAGAGCGCCGAAACGAAGGGGACCTCGCAAACTACTTCTCAAACGGACGCTGCTTCGACAGAGACAGTAACAGGGGAAGTTACGGATGAGCAAGATGGGACGACCGATCCGGCAGCAGAAGGCACGGGCGGCGTACAAGAGCCGACTGTTCCTGGCGAAGCCCAGGATAATCAGAACGATCCAAACAACTCAAATAACTCCAATAACTCCAATAACCAGACAAGCGCTGGCGGCAAAGAACTTATTCTTTATTTCAACAGCACCAAGATGATTCAAGACGGCGTCACCTACAATGCGCCACAGCCGATGCAAGTGAAGAAGGGCATATCCTATGTTCCCATTCGCGCCCTTGTAGACCGGGTCGGCTTCAAGGTCTCTTATGACAAGAAAACGAAGGAGACCGTTATCACCAAAGGAAGCAACGAGCTCCGATTCAAAACCAACAGCAGCAAATACACCGTCAACGGGGTATCCAAGAACATGAAAGGCACTTCTTATCAGACGAACGGCACCTTCATGGTTCCGCTGACAGCCATCACGCAGGCATTAGAGATTCCGTATTCCGTTGATAATGCGGGCAAGCGCGTGATTATGAATTTGCAGACCAAGCCGGTAGCCAAATTCACCGTAGGTCCGAAAGAGATTTTGGCAGGACAAACGACCGTTACATACACCACAGAGGTTGAAAACGCCCAGGGCGAGATTATTAATGAGCGCTGGGAAGGAAGACAGGACATATTCGATACGCCGGGAGAGTACACCGTTACTTATGCCGTTCAGGATTCTACCGGAACCTGGAGTGATCCTTACAGCGTGAAAATTACTGTCGTTCAGCCTAACCAGCCGCCTGTCGCCATGTTCGATACCGATAAGGGCGAATATAAGATGGGTGAACTGGTCACGATCATCGATCAGAGCTATGACGACATAGACAAGAACGAGCAATTGACGTACAAATGGGAAAACAAGCAGTATGCATACTTTACTCCGGGAGTTCATACGATCCGGCTGACCGTAACGGACAGAAAGGGGCTCAGCTCCTCTTACGAGCATACGATCAATATTACGGACGAAACCTTGTATGTAGAAGAAGACTTCAATAAACTCTTTATTCCGGAAGGCGAGAAATTCACTTTCACGGGGTCGGTGACGTCCAGGGATAAAATCAATTACGAGTTCTATGACGAACCAAGCACGTTGATTCGCAGCAACAGCCCGGAGACCGTCAACAGCGAGGGCATTGTATATCGGGAAACGGCATCTGGAGATATGCGGTTTATGATCCATCATGTGAACAACTTGAATAAGAACGTCAAAATGTACGTCGTGGCAACGAACAAAAACAGCACGCCGGTAACGCTTCGTCAGGATTATCTTGGTTTCGCGGGACCTTCCCCGATCGCAACGGCGGCAGGGAAGAAATCGGTGCTGAATTATTTCCAATCGATGCAGGATGGCTCCAAGCAAATGTCGGTAACACTTGCACCGGGCGAGAAGAAGCTGGTGATGACCGAGCTTAGCGCCGTGCGGATGAAGCAGGGGCATGTCATCTCTTTATACTCGGATATGTACAGCGATTTGCCGCTTCAATTTGACGTCATCATGATCGACGAGAAATCCGACCCGCTGAAGGTTCTGCCGGAACTGCCGATCTTGAACCGAGACGGTGTGCATAACCGTGGGACGTATCCGGACTCCACCCGCATCATCCGTTATTCCGAGCTTGTGGGGGCAGATCCTCAGCGATTGGTATTAGGGGATAATATGGATGATCCGAACCTTCAAGGAACGGATCCGATGGTCGGAGATACTACCTCGAATACGGGCAATTTTGGCGTCCTGTACAAAATTACGCTGGACCGCGTTGCGCCGAATACGCTGATTTCGTTTAACCCGCGCGGCGGAAAGTATTCAGGCTATGCGATGGTTAACGGAACGATTACGCCGATCTACTCGTTAGGCCAGGTATCCCCTGGGGAACAATCGGTTCTATACCGGACCGGCGACTATGAACAGCAGGTTGACATTATTCTGACCGCGGCCCCAGGCAGCAATCTGCCGGTGAATCTGTTATTTACCCAGATGCCGGAATTAAAGCAATAATGGATGGGTATCATCTATGAAATGATAAAAGACTCCACTCTTACGGCTTCGGCTTAAGGAGTGGGGTCTTTTATTTAGGAGCGAGGATTGAATAAAAGGGTATACACCTTTAATCGGGTGGGACAGCACGTACCTGTCTCGATTTACGCATATCCTTCGAGGCACTTCGTTAGACTTTTGATCGCGCACTCTTCTCCGATTCAAGCAATAACTTCTTGTAAAAATTCCTGCTTTATATCTGGAGTCAAACCAAAGTGCCCGTTTCTTAAGCATGCAAAAAAAAGGATCTTCAAGTTACTTATTCAAGGCTGGGTAACACTCATTGATTAGATTATTCTCATCCGTTTAACGATTGAAGGGTGTTCGTTATTTTGGCTCGAAAAATTTCCACTATTTGAAGCGGAATTTGGCATTTATGAGCAAGCTCGAGACTTGTTATGTCCGGCTGCTGTTCCAACTCCTTCTCAATCTTTGCTCGGATATCTTGTTTTTGCATATAAACCTCCTATAATGTAGGATTTATCCTGCTTATTATATCGTGATCGGCGTAATCCCTATGCCAGAATATCCCGTGTTGGTTAATGCCAATGAAGTTACGGTGTTCGATGAAGTGTTAATAATGGATATAAATGGGGATAGCGTATTAGTGACATAGGCCCGTGTCCCGTCCGGCGTTATCGCGATGCCGCTTGGACTGTCTCCAACTGGTATCGTCGGGGCAATTACCGTGTTCATGGCAATGTGAATAATGACGACGGTGTCATTCCCGCCAATGGTGACGTAAGCACGGGAACCGTCCGGGGTAATGGCGATTCCAGTGGGACTAGGGCCGACAGGAATGGTTGCAATGACCAGATTGAAGGCGGTATCGATGACCGATACCGAACCGCTTGAGAAATTAACGACATAAGCACGGGAACCGTCGGGCGTAATAGCAATTTCGTTAGGCAAAAGGCCGACGGGAATCGGTAGTCCGAGCACCATGTTAGCTGTAGTATCGATCACGGAGACGGTTCCATCGGTTGAATTGACAACATAAGCACGGAGGCCATTAGGGGTAATGGCAATTCCCGTTGGACCGTTTCCGACCTGAATTGCAGGACCGATTACCGTATTGGACGTTGTATCAATGACGGAAACGGTATCGTCAATGAAGTTCGTGACGTATACCCTTGATCCGTCAGGCGTGATGGCATTGCGGTTGGCACCGTCTCCAACCGGGATGGGCATGCCGATCAGCGTGTTGGTTGCGGTATCGATTATCAGCACGTTATCATCGTTGAAGTTTGTGACATAGGCTCTTGTTCCATCCGGGGTGAACACGATGTCATTCGGGCTATCGCCGACTGGGATAAAGCCCATTATCGTATTTGTAGCCGTATTGATTACGGTAATTACATCATTAAACGTAAATAAGGCGTATGCGAATGGGCCGTAATCAACGGAATTAATGGAGCATATGGGAATGATTCGCGTTCCGAAGACGCCGGTTAAAATAACGGTTCCTTCCTCTGTACGCCTTATTCGACCTTCGATGGTGTCTGCAACTCCTGAGGTCGAGACCGAGATATACTGGCTGTCTAACCGCTGCAGCGTGGATCGCATATCCTCCAGGCAAACATCCTCCGGGCTTTCTCCTGGCGGCCCCGGCGGACCTGGTATGCCTTGCGGCCCCGGTGGTCCGGCAATTCCCTGCAGTCCCGGTGGTCCCGGCGGTCCTGGCATTCCTTGGAGCCCCGGTTGTCCGGGTACTCCTTGAGGTCCTTGCGCTCCGGCAGAGGGCGGAACCGACACACGGACCGTTTTTCTCTTAATAATGATACACCGGCGTTTTCTTTTTTTTGGTTTGCAAACCAGCTTTAGTTTTTTTTTGAATCGCTTCTTTTTCTTAGACGGACATCCCATCCGCGAACACCTCCCCATGAATTGGTATATCATACGTACCCTGTGCAAGCGTTGAGTGCACAAGTACCTATAAGGGACTTAGACAAACAACCATTTTTGGGGTATGGTTTAGATCATCAAGTGAACAGCTTTACGATCGTACCCCCTTTTGGGTATTTATCCATTCCATCACATTGTTTAAAATTTAAATATGTTTTTAACAAGCTGCTTAACAAAAGATCACGCACTGATAACTAACAAAAGGCGGGTGGAAACATTGACTAATCTGGCAACACGCCGTTCTTGGCGCGCCGATAAGCTGTCACATCTCGGATCTTCCATTTTTGCGGAGGTCGCGAAGTGGAAACAGGAGGCACTGCAAGCAGGAAAGCAAGTGATCGATTTGGGCATCGGAAGCCCGGATCGCGGACCTTCCATATCGATTCGTGAACACCTTAGCTCGGAAGTTCTGAAGGAAGATAATTATTCCTATCCGGGCACCACGGGTACAGCGGAATTTCGCGACCAGTGCGCAGCGTGGATGTCATACCGTTTCGGAGTTCAGGTAAACCCTGATACGGAAATATTAGCTTTGATGGGTTCTCAGGATGGACTATCCCATTTGGCGCAGGCGATCTGCAATCCGGGGGATATTGCGATCGTGCCCGATCCAGGGTACCCGATCTATACCGGCTCCCTTGCAATCGCCGGGGTAACGCCTTGGTTAGTTCCATTGAAAGAGGAACAGGGCTTTCTTCCAGATCTGAATAGCATTCCGGAGGATGTGTGGGAGAGGGCGGTTTTCATCTTGCTGAATATCCCGGGGAACCCGGCTGCGGCGCAGGCCGACCTTCCGTTCTTCGAAGCATTGGTGGATAAAGCGAAGAAGCATGGGGTGTTGATTGTTCACGATATGGCCTACTCCGAGCTTGTGTTTGACGGCGGTCGCTCACTCAGCGTGTTGCAGGTTCACGGGGCCAAGGATGTCGCGGTTGAACTTCATTCATTCTCGAAGAGTTTTAATATGGCTGGCTGCCGCATCGGTTTTCTGACTGGAAACCCGGAGGCTGTCGCTTCGCTTCGCGAATTCAAGGACAATATTGATTACGGGGTATTTAAGCCGATTCAGTCCGCTGCAGCTGCTGCATTGAAGGAAGCTATGGCTGGAGCCGAAGCCGGAAATGAGGCTGCATCGCTGTACGAGTCCAGACGGGACGTGCTGGTGGCAGCACTGGCTGAAGCCGGGTGGGAGGTGCAGAAGCCGTGCGCGACCATGTTCCTGTGGGCCAAGCTTCCGCCCGCATTCTTGCAGCGGGATCAGCCTTGGAGCTCGCGACGTTTTGCCAGGGAGCTGCTGCTCAAAACCGGTGTCGCCGTCATACCCGGCGATGCCTTCGGCTCTGAAGGGGAAGGGTTCGTGCGCATTGCGCTGGTGCAGGAGGAGCAGGTATTGCGCGAAGCTGCAAGACGGATCGGCTCGTTCCTCAATGAATTTGCTTAAAACCAAAAGTACGACTGTTGCAGGACCTCTCTTTCGAGAGAAGGTTTGAAATTCTCTGAAAATTGTTTCACAGGGTTGATCATTCACAAACGATGTGATAAATTATTCAACAGTGCTACAAATGAATATTCAACGTGTATAACCTCATTAATATGGTCTGAGGGTCTCTACCAGGAACCGTAAAAATCCTGACTACTGAAAATGGCTTTTTCATTTTCCGTCGTCAGGATTATTTTTTTTGGCCGCAGAAGTTATACATGCGATGATGGAAGGAGATCGATGGCGAAATGAATTTGAAGGTGCTTATCCTTGCAATCTCAACCATATGCGTTGGATTGGTGGAATTGATTGTCGGCGGCATTTTGCCGCAAATTGCTCAAGATTTGAATATTTCAATCGGTACCGCTGGGCAGCTGATCACCGTATTCGCGTTGATCTATGCTTTTTCGGGACCGGTTCTTCTTGCTTTGACGGCAAAAATGGAGCGTAAGCGGTTATATATGCTGTCGCTGTTCGTCTTCTTTATTGCAAACGTAATGGCATACGTAAGTCCGAGCTTTACGATGCTGATGGCAGCAAGAATTTTGACGGCCATGAGCACGGCGCTCATTATCGTGCTGTCGCTGACCATTACGGCGAAGGTGGTGGAGCCGGCCCACCGGGCAAAGGCGCTTGGATTCATTTATATGGGCATTAGCTCGTCTCTGGTGCTGGGGGTGCCGCTGGGGATCATGATCAGCGAAGCTTTCGGGTGGCGCGTTCTGTTCCTCGGAATCGGCGTCCTATCGATCGGGTCGATGGCGCTTATTTACTTCTTCCTGGACCGGATCGAGCCGGATCAATTGACGCCGCTTCGGGAGCAGATTAAGGCGCTGGCTAATCCAAAAATCGCCGGTGCTCATCTGGCGTGCTTATTCATGCTGGCCGGTCATTATACCGTGTACGCGTATTTTACGCCGTTTCTGGAGTCGGAGCTTGGGCTTAGCCCATACTGGATTAGTATCTTCTACTTCCTGTTCGGCTTATCGGCCGTAGGTGGAGGCGCTTTTGGCGGAGCGCTCGCCGATGCTCTCGGATCACGTAAGAGTATTATTATGATCATCACTTCATTTATGCTGGTACTGTTTGTCTTGCCGTTCACGACGTTCTACATGTTCCTGTTCATGGCAGTGATGGTCATCTGGGGGGCGCTAAGCTGGAGCTTGGCTCCGCCGCTGCAAAATTACCTGATTCAGGTGGACCCGGACACGTCCGATATCCAGCAAAGCTTCAACAACTCAGCGCTGCAGCTCGGCATTTCCCTTGGTTCAGCTATTGGGGGACTCGTCTTGGAACAGGGAGGCTCTGTCAGCAGTACGGCATGGGTTGGAGGCGGGGTTGTCGTCATTTCCCTGGTGTGCGCGATGTATTCCCTGACCAGGCCAGCTCTTTCTGCAAGATGGGGCAAATGAGGTTAACCGGAAGCAAAAGTGAATAAAAGGCAGCTGCTTGAGATGAACTGCCCCTCCACTGTTAGTAAAGTCTAACAATAGGGAGAGTAGTTTCAGTTCATAAAGCAGCTGCCTTTTTTATGTGACTTACATGCAGGAGGTTTATAACAGCTCGCGCACGGAATCGCGGTAAATAATTTTGCCCGGAACGACGATGCGGCCGTGCCGCAGGTCGGGCGAAGCAATTTTACCAAGCATGGTCTGGGTAGAGGATTGCGCCAGCTGCTCAATATCGACCTCCACTGTCGTTAAATGCGGGTCGGTCAACGTGGCGTAGATATCGTTGTCAAATCCGACGACGGAGCAGTCCTCCGGAATGCTCAGGCCGTTATTCTTCAACTGTTGGACTACGAGATAGGCTACCTGATCGCAATTACATACAAAAGCCGTCGGAAGTTCAGCGGGCATGGCGATATCGATCAAGGTCCCGTGCTCATCGCGGTCATGAAGCACCCACTCCTGGCGAAGCGGAATCCGGTGTTCAAGCAGCGATTTGTAGTATCCGAGGAAGCGGTCCTGAATGCTGCTCGTGGAATGGATGCTTCCCACAAATGCGATGTTCCGATGCCCTAGACGGATTAAATAGTTCGTCATCTCATAGGCACCGTAAAAATTATCGGTGACAACGGCGTCAATATCGGAATGATCGTCATAAAAATCGAGAAACAGGATCGGCGTCCGCGTCGAATTCATAAGCTCGATATAAGGCTTGCTGATTTGACCGAGCAGAATGATACCGTCAACCTTCCGGTCATAGTATACGCGCGGCAATTGGAGCTCCTGCTCATCCGAGCTGCTTAGAATATGGAGGATGCCGTAATAGCCGTGGGATTCAAGCGCCTTGGCGATTTCTTGATAGACCCTTAAATAAAACGACTGATCCGGCCCGGTAAACCTCTCGGGAATGACTACACCGATATTGTAAGTTAATCCTTCACGCATCGACTTGGCGGCCGTGTTCAAGCGATAGCCCAGCTCCATCGCAACAGCCTTGATCTTCTGCTTCAGCTCGCCGCCAACGCCCTCTTTATCATTCAACGCTTTGGATACCGTTACCGTGCTGACGCCTACCTTTTCTGCGATATCCTTCATCGTAATATGTTTGCTCACTGCACGGTCTCTCCTTATCAGCAATGGTTGCAAGTCTTATTTGTTCGATCTGATGCCGGCAGGCTCTTGATTTGAGAGAATGCTCGCCTGGCTCAAAATCCAGTATACCTGCTTGGGAATGACAAATAAAGACGAGTGCTGGTTGCTAGGAGCATCATTAAGCCTCTTGGTACAGCCGCTCCAACCGAAGCAGCACCTCTATGCAGAAGCGGCTGTTATGGTAGGGACATTTCCAGGGACCAGCGATTTCACGTCCGTCAGGATTGCCTTGCCCGTCAACAGACCAGTACCATTCGCCGCCAGGACGGGGATCGATGAGCTTCCCGCTCGTATAGCTCCATATCTTGCGGACAAGCTCGAGGAAGCCTGCTTCGCCAGTGAGCTCATACGCATTCAGAAAGCCAACCATCGCTTCAGCCTGCACCCACCATATGCGGGTCGTATCCAGCCGGCCGCCTTCCTGCTCGTTCATCACCGAGCCGTCCGATTGTATCGCATGTTCGGATACGGAACGCGCGAGGGCAAGGACCATTTGCTTATAATTAGGATTCGAGAGCTCCGCAGCTTCAATCGCGTCTTGAATCAGCCAGCTTGCTTCAATATCGTGTCCGAAGGAAGTCACATCCGTCAGTGATGCCCAGTTCTTATCAAAAAAGACGTTCAGCCGCCCAAGCTCCGCATCAAACATTCGATCATGCAAAATCGACAGCAGGCGGTCCAGCGATTGCCGTACCTGCGGGTCCGGCCATATGCGATATAACGTGGTATAGGCTTCAAGTACGTGAATATGCGTGTTCATCGTGATGTCTGCTACGACGCCGCTGCCGCTCAGCATTTCATTAGGCTGCTCGTTCCATTCCCGGTCAAACTCTTCCCGATATGCCCCGATTTGCTCGTCGTAACCGACCGCTTCAATCGTCCGGTACAGCTCCTGCGCGAGCTTCAACGCGTCAGCGTCGCCGGTTGCACGGAAATATTCGCTTAAGGCGTATACGCCGAAGGCTTGATTATAGATGTGCTTGCGTGCGTCCAGTACATTCCCTTCATAGTCCGCCATCCAGATCAACCCACCAAACTCGGGATCCAGCAGCCGCTCGGTTAGGAAAGAGAACGCATGGCTGGCGCATTTACGGTAATCTTCGGTTCCCGTCACGCGATAGGCTGCGGCAAAGCTCCATAAGATTCTTGAATTCGCAATACACCCTTTCGGAGCAAGAGGCTTAGCGGTAAGGGAAGCATCGACTTCGCCGTAATAACCGCCATATGCCTCATCCATTAAACGGGCCCAGAAAGGCAGAATGTGATCAAGCCATTCCTTGCGAATCTCGTTGAAGATTGGATCAAGTGTTTTCATAACAGCCTCCATATAAAGTAATCGATAACCTTAACAATAATCTAATTGGTCAGGAATATATAAGTCAACGCAAAAATTCGACACTGCCTAAAAAGTAGGTCCTCTTAAAGCGGATTGATTATTGCTTGATCACGTTATAAACTCCATTTGTGAACTTAACGTTAACCTAATCTGATAGGTTCGAAAACTCTCGTGAATCTCATTCATACCAAACGATTACAGGTTCCTTGCTTTTGTGAGCAGGGGGATTAATATATACAAACCCTAAAGGAGGATGAAGCTTGTTCCCATTATGCATCGGATGGAGGATTCATTTGTTAGCTGCTCTTATGCTCGTTGTGGTCGGAAGCGGATTACCGAGAACTGAGTTGTCTGACGGGTTTCATGTAAGCGGCACCAAACTATATGACTCAACAGGAAAAGCTTTTGTGATGAGAGGGATGAATCATGCCCACACCTGGTATAAAAACGACCTCCATGCTGCCATTCCTGCCATCGCGAATACGGGTGCCAATTCGGTCCGGATTGTGTTATCGAATGGAACTCAATGGACAAGAGACGACGTGGATGCTGTAAAGAGCATCATTTCGCTTGTCAATGACAACAACATGATCGCTGTGCTAGAAGTGCACGATGCGACCGGCAAGGATGATCATGCTTCCCTGGATGCAGCGGTAAATTACTGGATTGATATCAAAGAAGCGATTATAGGCAAGGAAGACCGCGTCATCGTGAATATCGCAAATGAATGGCATGGCAGCTGGAGCGGGAGGGAATGGGCCGATGGCTACAAGCAGGCGATACCGAAATTAAGGAATGCGGGCATTAAAAATACGTTGATCGTCGACGCGGCCGGGTGGGGACAACAAACGGAATCCATCGCGGAGTACGGTACGGCGGTGTCGGAGGCTGATCCGCAGAGGAATATCATTTTCTCCATCCATATGTATGAGTATGCCGGGAAGGATGCTGCGACCGTGAAAGCCAATATGGAGCTTGTTCTGAGTCAAGGGCTGCCGCTCATCATCGGTGAATTCGGAGGATACCATCAAGGTGCGGATGTGGATGAAATGGCGGTTATGAAATACGGGCAGGAGAAGGGTGTCGGTTGGTTGGCATGGTCATGGTACGGCAATAGCCCGGAACTAAGTTATCTTGATCTGGCGGCAGGGCCCTCCGGAAGCTTAACAAGCTGGGGAAACACCGTGGTAAATGGGGCGAATGGGATAAAGCGAACGTCAAGGAAAGCCGGAATATTTGAAATGAGCAGCGATTTTGATTAATTCCCACTTGACAGGTTGAAATAATGGGTTTAATCTAAGCACAAGCAAATGGTTCATTTATCATTAAATGAACGCTCATAATCTTAGTATTGAACGATATGATCAGCCGATTGGTCCACCAAAGGCTCCTGTTCATTCTCGCTTCCTTGTATGAGGTGAGAATGGCAGGAGCCTTTCTGCTTTCACGATGGCAGAAAGACCGCTTTTCAAGGAAAGCAAGGCTGATTCACCGACCGGCAGACGGAGGGGATGACAGCTACCGGGAAAGGAGCGATATGGAGAAGAACAAGGATTGGAATCTGATGGAAGAGGCGGACTGGCATTTTCGAAAGCTTGTGCGAAGATTTGTGAAAGAGCGCGACAAGATATCGGTGGAGGGCGTATCCCTTCCCGGCTTGTTGATCCTGAAGACGATTGAGCGAAACGGCGAACAGCGATTAGGCGATCTTGCGGAGGTTCTGGATTTCACGTCCGGGGCAGTTACCGCCCTCTGCGACAAGCTGGAGTCCGCCGGGTTTGCCGTCAGGCAGAGAAGCCGGACCGACAGGCGCTCGATCGTGCTCGATATTACGATACAGGGGCGAGAGATGCTGCTTCGAAATCAGGAGGTCGGCACCTGCATGATCGATGTATTGTTCGGAACTTTTTCACAAGAGGAGTTAATTCAGCAAATCCATTTTTTTAAGCGGGTCCACGAATCGCTGGAGGGCTTCTCGGAACGGATTCATCAGCAGTACCGCAATGCTGCCGAAGGAGCATCGGGGAAAGGCGGATCTGCAGCTCCCCGGCGTAACCGGGACTTTATCTCGTATTAATGATCTTGTTGTTAAGGAGAGGATTGAACTATGGGACATCCGACGATTTATCCTACCGGTGCGACGGTATATTTGCCCGGCAAAGCCTGGAGCGGCTATACGATTTTTCAGGCGGCTGATGTTGGCGCGCTCCTGATTGACATGAACGGCAGAGAGGTACACCTGTGGAAAGGGCTGCGGGGATTTCCCAACAAGCTGTTTCCGGGTGGATTTGTGCTAGGCAGCACTTCCGAGCGGGACCCGAAATATGGCTTCCAGGATGAGAGCAATCTGGTTCAGGTCGATTGGGAAGGCAATATCGTATGGAAATTTGACCGCTATGAATTCATTGAGGATCCGGGCCATCCTCCGCAGTGGATGGCTCGTCAGCATCATGATTATCAGCGGGAAGGCAACCCGGTAGGCTACTATGCGCCGGGGCAGGAACCCAAGCTCGACTCGGGCACTACGATCATCCTTGCGCACAAAAACGTCACCCGTCCCGAAATCGCGGGCATCGAGCTGCTTGACGACACGATTATTGAAGTCGATTGGGAAGGGCGTATCTTATGGGAGTGGTCCGTAAGCGATCATTTCTCCGAGCTTGGATTTGACGAGCATGCGAAGCAGTCCCTGTATCGGGACCCGAACACCCGCGGCTTCGGCGTCCATGCAGGCGACTGGATGCATATCAATTCGGTGTCGGTATTAGGGCCTAACAAGCATTATGATGCGGGAGACCAGCGTTTTCATCCCGACAATATCATCTGGGATGCCAGAGAAAGCAATATTATTGCCATCATCTCCAAACGCACAGGCGAAATCGTCTGGAAGCTGGGCCCGAATTATGATCAAGAGGAAGTGAAGCATATTGGCTGGATCATCGGTCAGCATCATGCTCATCTGATCCCAAAGGGGCTGCCGGGCGAAGGAAATATCCTCATCTTCGACAACGGAGGCTGGGGCGGATATGGCAGTCCCAATCCGGAGTCGCCTGACGGTCTGAAGGTTGCTCGCCGGGATCATTCCCGCGTACTGGAGATCAATCCAATTACCTTGGAGATCGAATGGCAGTACACGCCGACGGAAGCGGG
The DNA here is from genome assembly GCF_002741055.1 of Paenibacillus ihbetae. Classification (NCBI taxonomy): domain Bacteria; kingdom Bacillati; phylum Bacillota; class Bacilli; order Caryophanales; family Paenibacillaceae; genus Paenibacillus; species Paenibacillus ihbetae. Next base: position 6,202,161 of record NZ_CP016809.1, read on the forward strand.
CTTTCAGGCACCGCTGGACTCCTACCGCTTCTACAGTCCGTACATCAGCTCGGCGCAGCGCCTCCCTAACGGCAACACGCTGATCACGGAAGGCGCGGACGGGCGGATCTTCGAAGTGACGCGGGAGCATGAACTGGTTTGGGAGTACATATCTCCGTATAAAAACAGCCGGAACTCCAATATGGTCTACCGGGCGTACCGCGTGCCTTACGATTGGATTCCGCAGCTTGAGAAGCCCGTCGAAACGGAGATCCCTAAGCTGGATGTTGCCGATTATCGACTTCCGGGAGCCGCACCGCGCGGCGCGATTACAGCCGTTGAAGTAGAAGGGACGATCTCTTACGGTGAGGGAGCCCTCTGCGTGGCCAGAACGGATGAAACGGCCAGAAAGGACAGGGATCGCCATGAACAGAACTAGTGGAAATGGTAGCAAACGCTTTGTCCTGCTCCTTCTGTGCTCATTCATCATCTCGGGTCTTCTCGGCGGCTGCAGCAGCGCAGCAGGTGAGGAGCAGGGAATCCGGCTTAAGCTCAGAGTTGCGGATATTTCCACGAATACGACATTCCGCGTTGCGAAAGCCAAGGGGATCTTTGATAAGCATGGCATCGATGCGGAGCTGGTAAACTTCGCGACGCCTGCCGAAGGCGTAAACTCCCTGTTTATTAAACAGGTGGATGTTGCATTCGGCGCGGACTTTCCGCTTCTGAACGCTGCCGGCAAGGGCGACTACACCATTTTTGCTTCTTCCGGAACGGCTACGGATCTCAGCGCAAGCGAATGGAAGCTGTACGTCCGCAAGGAGATCGAAACCGCCGCGGATCTGAAAGGCAAGAAGCTGAGTTTCTCAAGAGGAACCTTTATTCCTTATTTATGGGATGTGTACCTGGCCGAGAACGGAATTGCGGTTTCTGATGTGGAGCTCGTCGGCCAGGGAGGCTTCGATGAGGCTTATGTCGCGCTGAAAAAAGGGGAGATTGACGCCGCATGGGTATACGGCGCTGTTCTGAACGAAAAGTTCGGCGCCCTTGCAGAGGCGCGCGAGCTGACCGATATGTCGAAGACGCCGGTACGGATCGGCACGGGACTGATCGCGCCGACCGAGCTTCTGAAGAAGAACCGCCAAGGGTTTGTTCAGTTCCTCAAGGCGCTTGATGAGGCTTCGGATTATGCCCAGCAACATCCGGAGGAAACGGCCGAGATCATGTACGAGGAAGTCAAGCAGCCGAAAGAAGCAACCCTGAAGGACCTCCCGATCAATCCTTGGAGCATCGGATTCTCGGATAAGGCGTACGAAGGGCTGCAAGGTCAGAAGGAGTATATGGTATCCAGCGGCATCATCGAGAAGGACTTTGACCTGAACGACAAATTGGATTTGGAGATCGTGAGGGAGGCATTTCCCGATCGCGTGATAGATATCAAGAAAGGGGATGGCAATCCATGAGCGCTGTTCCGCAAACGAACGGAATATATATTGAGCAGCTGAACAAAAGCTTCTCGCAGCCGGGAGCAGGGGAACTGCATTACATTATTCAGGATGTGAATCTGACGGTGAAAGGCGGAGAATTCTTCATTCTCCTCGGGCCGAGCGGCTGCGGCAAATCAACACTCCTCAGTCTTATCGCCGGCTTCGTATCCAAGACGTCGGGTCAGGTGAAGGTCGGGGAACGGGAAGTCGATCGTCCCGGACAGGATCGCGCCGTCGTGTTCCAGCAAGCCGATTCTTCCTTGTTTCCGTGGCTGAACGTCCGGGAGAATGTCGAATTCGGCCTGCGGATGAAACGGATGCCTGCCTCGGTACGAAGAGAGATTTCGGATCGGTATATCTCTTTGGTTGGGCTGGACGGGCACGAGCAAAAATTCCCGAGGGAGCTGTCAGGCGGTATGAAGCAGCGCGTTCAACTGGCCAGAGTTCTCTCGAACGATCCTGCAATTCTGCTTATGGATGAACCGTTCGGGGCGCTTGATGCCATGACGAGACGCACGATGCAAAGGGAATTAGTCAATATCTGGAGAAAAACGAATAAAACCGTTATTTTTGTTACCCATGATATCCAGGAAGCGCTGCTTCTCGGAGAACGGATCGGCATCATGTCGGCAGGACCATCCTCCAGGATCACGGATATCTATGACGTCCCTCTGTCCTATCCGCGCGATTTGTCCGATCCGGAGCTCCACCGGCTCCATAACCAAATCCAAGAGCATTTTGACGACTAGCGAAGCGAAGAAAGGAGTTTGGAGAACGATGAGCAATAAGATGATCAAAGGCATTCGCCACCTCATCTTCTGGATTGTCATACTGGCGGTGTGGCAGCTTCTGGCGTCGGTCTATGGGCCGGAAATTCTGCCGGGACCGATCTATACGGCAGCAGGCGGGTATGAGCTGCTTCAAGATGGAACGCTGGTTAGCTACATCGGCATCAGCTCCTACAGAGTTCTGCTCGGCTGGACGCTGGGGAGCCTGCTTGCGATTCCCGCAGGGCTCATAATCGGCAAGGTGAATGCCATAAGGACCATTGCAGAGCCTTTCCTTAATTTCATCCGTTTTATTCCGCCGATTGCATTTATTACGTTGTTTCTGGTCTGGTTCGGGATCGGGGAAACGTCAAAAGTCGCCCTGATTTTGTACGCCACCTTTTTTATCGTGGTGCTGAACACGCTGACCGGCGTGTTGTCCGTCGAAGAGGACAAAATCCGCTCCGCCCGGAGCATGGGCGCATCCGAATGGCAAACGGTGCTCCATGTCATCATTCCCGCAACGGTTCCGTATATGTTCACGGGGGTAAGGCTTGCCATGGGGACCTCGTTCATGGCGATTATCGGAGCAGAAATGATCGCATCCAACGAAGGCGTCGGGTATTTGATCTGGAATTCCAGGCTGTTCTTCCGTACGGACTGGATATTCGTGGGACTCATCTGCCTCGGCTTAATGGGTTTTCTGACCGATCGTGCCGTAGCGCTGCTCGGCAGGAAGCTGTTATCCCGATACGGGGTGGTCAGCACCCATTCGGTTCGACGTTAATACTGAACATATCCCCGTTAAACGCATCCTATCGTCAGGATGCGTTTATTTTGCCTGATTCCCCGCTTTATTCTCTATAATGAATCACCATGCTGAACTGATTCGTTGTTTCGCCGGAGTTGTGATAGACATGAGGCTTATCGGCTTTAAAGCGAATCGAATCCCCGCGGCGCACCGTATATTCATCGGTACTGATCCGTATCGTCAGCTCCCCTTCGAACATCGTAATAAATTCCTCCGTCCCGTCGATGTGAGCCTCCGCGCTTAAATATCCCCCTGGATCCATCTCAAGCGAATAGATTTCAAATCGACGTCCGTCCTCAAACGGAAACAACGGATAGATCCGGACCTTCCCGTTATCCTCAACCAATGCCTGGACCTCATCGGCCGGTACGACAACGGTATCCGATGCCGGCTCATGAATCAGGGAGGTGAAGGAAATTTTCAACCCGTTGGCGATTTTCCATACGGTAGCAATCGAGGGACTGGATTCGCCTCGTTCAATTTGGCCGAGCATCGTCTTGCTGATTCCGGTCAAATCAGCCACTTTATCCAGGCTAAGCTTGCGTTCCTCCCGGAGCCGCTTTAAGTTTTGAGCGAGAATGTGATTGATATGCTTCATGTTTGATTGCCTCCTGTGGATCAAGATTTGAATTGTGCGTTATAACGTATGTGATGTATAATTATAACGCACGTACGTTATAGTGCACATATAGGTAATTATATCATACAACCAAGTGGAGGAAGGGAGGAGACCATGCTCGTACCATTGCTAATGTTTGCTATCGTTTCATCATTTACCCCGGGACCGAACAACATAATCTCAATGACCCATGCCCGAAAATACGGGTATCAGGCCGCTCTAAAGTTTATCGGCGGGGTTGCAGCGGGGTGCTTCGCTATCATGCTGTTGTCCGGTTACTTCAATTTCGCATTATATCAATGGATTCCGAGGGTCAAGTTTGCTTTGGATTTGTTGGGGGGCTTATATCTGCTGTATTTAGCCGTGAAAATCATAAGAAGCAAGCCGCAGCAAAATGAAGACCCGGCCGGCATCATGAATACCTTCTGGTTCGGATTATTCTTCCAGTTCATCAATCCCAAGGTGATTCTATACGGCTTTACGGCCATTTCGTCCTTCGTCATGCCTGTGACGGATTCTCGCCTTCAATTGGTCATGTATTCTTTGCTGCTGACGGTCGTCGGGGTTAGCGCCAACTTGACCTGGGCACTAGGCGGCAGGCTGTTCCAACGTTTCCTCGAACGCCATGAGCGGGCGTTTAATGTCGTGATGGGGCTGTTGCTCATATTCAGTGCCGTATCCATATTCGCGAACTAGTCCAAGAGAGGGGCCAAATATCGTATAATAAAAATACTTCAGAACGATCTGGGAGGAGACCATGCGATCATTCATCCCGCTGCAAGCTCCGTTAATCGAAACTTCTCATCCGGACGCTTCCTACTGTTATCGCGAATATCAGCCAAGCGCAAATCTGAGTCCTTATGTGGCCGCTTACTGGACTTTAGATGTTCGGTCATCCGTTCGGCCGCCGCAGCATCGCATACTGCCCGACGGATGCGTCGATATCATTTTCGACCTCCGTTCCCGTTCCGCTTCCGAATGCGCCTTCGTGGCAGGGGTGATGACCGCTCCGGACGCTTTTTTAATGACCGAGGATCACGCCTTGTTCGGTGTCCGCTTCTATTCGGAGACGGTTCGTTTATTCACGCGCTATCCCGTCTCGGAATTCAGGAATGCACAGGTGTTTCTGCATGAGATTTGGGGCAGGGATGGCGCTGAATTCGGCGAGCGCATCATGACTGCTGCAGATACGATCCGGCGGATCGAACAAATGGAAGTTTATTTATCGAACAGGCTAAATCGGGCAGACATTGCCCATGACGCGATCCTCCTTCAAGGCCTTCGTTATCTATACGACGAGAAGGGGATGCTAAGCGTCAGATCCCTCGCCGATAAGCTTCATTACAGCGAAAGAACGGTACGTCGGGCTTTTCAGAAGGAGCTGGGCATCGGTCCCAAAGAAATGACGGACATCATCCGTTTTCAATACTTGCTGCGGGAGCTGCTTCATGCCCGGTCCTACCGATATCCGGATATCGCCGCTAAATACGGTTATTCCGACCAGTCGCACTTCATCCACACCTTCAAACGATTCTACGGTGCTACGCCTCAGCAGGTGTTCCAGGCCCCGTTCAGCCCGGGTTAGCGTGCAAGATGTCCGTTTTTTACAATCTTTTTGAGGGTTCTGGAGCCAAAATATATAGTGGCAGGAATTTAAACTTGAAGGCGAAGGCCGTACGTTTAGGAGGAATGTATCATGAAACCGCGTATATCTGTACTAACGCTTGGCGTAGATGACCTGGAGCGATCGCTGAAGTTTTACCGCGACGGCCTCGGCTTGCCGACAGAGGGGATTGTCGGCACCGAGTTTGAGCATGGTGCTGTTGCCTTTTTCGATCTGCAGTCCGGCGTGAAGCTGGCGATTTGGAGCCGCAAGGACTTGGCGGCGGAGGCGAATGTCCCGCATCATGCGCCCAGCTCGACGGAAATGACAATCGGCCATAATGTCGGTAGCAAGAAAGAAGTCGATGAGGTTATGGAGCAAGCCGTGAAGGCTGGGGCAACCGTAACCGTCGCCGCTCAGGATACGTTCTGGGGAGGCTACTCGGGCCACTTCCTTGACCCGGACGGGCATCTGTGGGAAGTATGCTGGAATCCCGCTTGGGAGCTTGATGATTAAACTCAGCAAAAGACAACAACAATGGACTAGCAGTTGATCAAGTATATAATGTTGCATATTACAATCGCAGGCCTGAGCCTGCGATTTTTTTATGGTTATGGTTCAATGCCGGATGCGGCAATCGTCTGCAGCAGAGCCTTGACTTCTTGGATGATCACGGTTTGATAGAATGTTCCCTCGTTGTATAGCCGGCCGATCTGTCGGTATGTATCGTTAAGGCGTGTCTGATATTCATCCGCTTCATTGTCCGGGTTATCGCGCTTGAACTGGTCCATGACCGCTTGGATGTAGGCAGGACGGGCGCCCCAGCGGCCAAGGACCTGTCCGCTGCGGGCGTTAAGGAAGAGGGCTACAGGCTGTGCGCGGCCGCCGCCGGTCAAGAATAGATCCATTGTCTCCAAATGCTCTTCCATCAACAGAATTTCTGCCGTAATGCCGCTTTGCTCCATCAAACGGAACAGAACCGGAACGTTCCATATGACATCCGGACACCAATCCGTGCAGAGAATGAGAACGTGCAGACGGTGGTGTTCTTGCAAGGCTGTGAAGAAATTCAGATCTTCTCCCTTCTGCCATTGAAACTGCTCGTAAACGCCGGTAAATCGAGCTTTCGTATCCGGGATGCCGCTTAGAATCATTTCACGAGTCTGCATGGTCTCCATGAATTGCTGAATGGTTATGCCTTGGCCAATTTTGTCTTTTAGATAAATGCTTGTGTTCATTTTAATCTTCCTCCCGACATGTACGATGCGGATTTGACTGATCCTAATGGGGCTCACACGGTCAGGATGCAGTTAAACAAGGGAGAGACCGATGCTGGCGCATTCGGATCTAGCCGGCAAGCAAGTTATATCATAAAATAGAACTGACCATTATGAAATGGACAGTTTTTGATAAATTATGCGGGTCAATCGTTCTCGATATGAATGCGATCTATAGATCGTATAAATTCCATATCAATCGACATACAACATCAGAAAGGGGGCAGCGCTCCTAATGTTCGACATTCTTCTACCGGAGCAAAACGAGCAGCCGCTATACCAGCAATTGTACTCCCTCATACGCGACAGCATCCGAAGCGGGGGAATTGCAAACGGGCAGCGGCTGCCTTCCGTCCGATCGCTGCAGCATCAGTTGAATATCAGCAAAACCCCGATTGAGACGGCCTATCAGATGCTGACGGCTGAGGGCTATGTCATCAGCAAGCCTCGTTCCGGCCTGTATGCCGTTAACCCGGATCAGCGGGGAGCAGCGCGAGCTATGAGCAGCGCGGAGGCGGATAAAACTACTCCAGCGGCCTCTGTGCAAGGAACCGGATACAGCTTTCCTCCGGTGCAAGTTGATTTTAATCCGACGGCACTTGACCCAGGGGCTTTTCCAGTGCGTGTCTGGAATAAAATGCTTAAGGATTCGCTGGACCATCATTTGCATGAAATCGGTCATTATGGTGATCCGCAAGGCGAATACGGCCTTCGTATGGTCGTTTCCGATTATTTGCGAAATTCGAGAGGCGTACAATCTACGCCCGAGCAAGTCGTTATCGGTGCCGGCACGGCATACAGCATAGGGGTCCTCTCCAAAATGCTGAAGGACATCCGGGCGGTGGGATTCGAGGAGCCCGGCTACAGCCTCGTCCGTGATCAATTTCAGTTAAACGGCTTTCAGGTCTTGCCGATCCCTGTTCATGATACCGGAATATCGATTGCAGCATTGAAGCGGAGGCAGGTACAGCTAGTGTATGTCACCCCCTCCCATCAATTTCCTACGGGGGGCATTATGCCGTATCCCGAGCGGGAACGACTGCTTCAGTGGGCTGAGGATAACCATGCGTATATTATCGAGGATGACTACGACGGAGAATTCCGTTACCATGGAAAGCCGATTCCTTCCCTCCAGGGTCTGGACCGGAGCGGAAGGGTGATTTACGCGGGAACTTTCTCCAAGGTGCTGACGCCGACGCTGCGGATGAACTATCTGGTTCTTCCGCCGGAGTTGATGATTCGGTTAAAGAAGATGCGGCAGGAGTTGTTTTTTGCACCTTCACGGATTGAGCAGTGGGCTATGGAGTCCTTTTTCAAGGAAGGGCATTGGTACCGTCACATCCGTAGAGCAAGAAGCTTGTACCGGAAACGGCATCGATACCTCATTGACATCCTCCATGCTTATCTGGGCGAGCATGTGGAAATTTCCGGCCAAAATTCCGGTTTGCATATCCAGCTGACGGTTAAGAAGCCCGTCACGTCGGATGAGCTGATTCGCCTAGCGGCGGAACACGGAGTAAGGGTATATGATCTGCGAAAAATGTGGATCGGGCGAACGCAGGACACCGGACAGTACCCGAGATTGTATATGGGATTTGCGGGGCTGCGGGAAGAGGAGATGGATTACGGAATCCAGCTGCTGCGAAAAGCCTGGTCGCTTGAATCATGAACCGACGTGATTACACGTCTTTGTCTGGCGGTCATGACTTGCCCCCGTGCTGGCCTCTATGATCTGGCGGCCATGATTTCCCCGTGTAGCGCCTATGATCTGGCGGTCGTGACTAAACTGTCTTTTAAAAGCTGCATTTTTTGACCATTTTCTTCAGGTCAGCAGCGAGGTAGCATATATGACAGAAGACAGATCACAGAGAATAGGAGTAGGGATATGATTACAGATACGGAAATCAAGGCGTATTTAACCCGATTGGGAATTCTCGATCGAAAGGCTCCGACAAAAACATTTCTGTTCGAGCTGCATCAAGCGCATGTAGAGCGAATATCTTGGCAAACCGTTGATATTTTTGCGGGGAAACCGACCGCTATGGACGTGCGGAGTTCAATTCAGCTGATGCTGAGCCGGCGCAGCGGTTATTGCTTTCATCTGAACGGTGCGTTCAGCACGCTGCTGCAGGCACTGGGCTATAATATCCAATGGCATCGTGGCGGAGTCCAGCCAATCGGGCAAGAGCCGCGGATTAACGGATTTCATCTTGGGGTTACCGTTAGCTTACCCAATGACGAAGGGCAGGAGGAACGATGGATCGTTGATGTCGGACTAGGCGACATGCCCTATGAACCGATACCGTTACGATATGGAGCATATCGTCAAGGACCTTTCACCTATGATCTTATGGCATCCGGTGTGGCTAATGGAGGCTGGCGTCTGACACATGATCCTGCGAATTCCTATGAAGGGATTGATTATGCTCCTGAAGCGGTTGATACCCTGGATGTATTCACTGCCAACCATGCGTTTTACAGCCGATCTCCCGAGTCGCCTTGGCGCGAGCTGTTCATTGTAAGGCAGCGTAGCGCAAAAAGAATCCATGAGCTAAAGGGTCGGATATTGAAATCCTGGGATGAATCGGGTATGCATACCACAGAGATTGATAGCAAGGCTCAATGGAGGGAAGTGCTGGCCGATCTTTTCTATGAGGAGCTCGTCCATTATTCGGAGCTGGAGCGTGAAGGGATATGGGACAAAATCACCAAACTCCATGAACGTTGGTTAAGGGAGATGGAGGAGCAGAACGGTCGAGCTCAAAGCATATGAAGCCTGCTTCATTGCCAGGCTGGTCCCCAGATGAAATAAATATAACCGTTCTCGAACTTGCGGCCTTTCCGCTGCTGGTGTTATGATGGTTCCCACCATACGAAGTTCATGAAGGAACTTCGGTAACTATTGTGAGGGAGCGAATCGACATGGCAACGATCGAGGATTTTTTGAAGCTGGATATCCGTGTTGGAACCGTCGTGGACGCCGAGCCATTTCCGGAAGCCCGCGTTCCGGCGATTAAAATGAAAATTGATTTCGGTCCTCTTGGAATCAAGCGGACAAGCGCCCAAATTACGCGCCGATACAATGCCGGGGAGCTGATCGGCACCCAGGTAACGGCGATCGTGAATTTCCCGCCGAGACGCATCGCAGGCTTTGAATCCGAGGTGCTTGTCTTGGGCGGAGTTCCGGAGAAGGGGGACGTCGTCCTGTTGCGGCCGGAATACAAGCTGCCTGACGGAACCCCGATTGCTTGACGAATCCGAAGGGAAAGGCCCCGGCATAACGGTCCGGAGCCTTTTTTATTGATACGAACCGTGTTTCGTTGTCTCCATGCTGCCGAATGACATGCCAAGCTGCCGCCAGGGGCGTTGTTTTCTCCATCAGGATATCATAATATGATAACTGGGAGGGTTTTCTAAATGGATGGATAAGGTTGAGGAGGGGGATTATGAACCCAGACTTTTATCACCGTGACGACGAGGCAGCATTCGGCCCGGTCGGAGCACAGTATGCTTTGCTTGTCTTCATCCGTTTTCTGACGCGGCGCAAATTTCTCCGCATTAACGAGCAATGCGAAAGGCTGAGAGAAAAGATGCTGGAGCAAAAGAGGCTTCACATTAATCGATCGGATCTTGCCTCATGAAGGAACCCCTAGATCTCAAAGATGTCATGATCAGCAGCGACTCTTCCCTGCTGGATACAGCAGCCATTCTAAGATTTCTGCATGACAGCTATTGGGCCAGCCGTCGGTCCGAATCCAAAATCCTCGATTCATTAAAGGGCTCTGTGTGCTTCGGGGCTTATTACAATGGGCGGCAGATCGGCTTTGCCCGTGTGGTCACCGACGGGGCGACCGTGTATTGGTTATGCGACGTCTACGTGGATCCGGCTTACCGGGCTCAAGGCGTAGGCAAAAAGCTAATCGCAACGATTACCGGACATCCGGATTACCGAAACTTATTCGGCATACTGGCAACAAGGGATGCGCACGGGCTGTACGAGCAGTTCGGCTTCGTGCGGGATCATGGCAAGACGCTGACAAGAACGCCGGATTTTTTGCGAAAATAAGGGCCCTTATTCAGGAGGTAAACCATGATTCTATGGATTAACGGAGCTTTCGGCTCCGGGAAGACGCAAGCTGCTCACGAGCTTCATCGCAGATTGCCGAATTCGTACGTGTACGATCCGGAAAATGCCGGCTATTTCATTCGGTCTAACCTGCCGCCGGATGCCAAGCGGGATGATTTCCAGCATTACCCCATGTGGCGGGAGTTTAACTATGCCATGTTCAAGCACATGGACCGGGAATCCGACTGCATCATTATCGCGCCCATGACGGTGACTAATCCGGAATATTTCGATGAAATCGTAGGAAGGCTCCGGCGGGACGGTGTTCAAGTTCGGCATTTCACCCTGTGCGCATCAAGGGAGGTCCTTCTCAAGCGTCTCCGAAGCCGTTATGAAGGATCGAATTCCTGGGCGGCGCAGCAGATAGACCGATGTATCAGCGGATTATCGCAGGAGGTATTCCGGCAGCACATCGATACGGATCGGCTGTCGATCGACGAGGTCGTTTCGGTCATTGCCGGTCAAGCCGGCATACAACTGCTTCCCGATCACCGAAGCCGTGCCAGAAAACAGCTCGACCGTATGAAAACGAAGCTATCCCACGTTCGGTTTTTTGGATGAATTCTAATCGATTGATATAAAAGCAGAGATAAGCGAAGACCTGAACAGGGGCTTCGTTTTTTTTGCTTTTTATAGTCATTTCATTTCTCAAAGGAAAATAAATTAGCCGGTCCTAAATATTTTGCATGCGTTAAAAAAAACCGAAAACACGGATTACATAAGGGTTTCCGAGGATTGATATTCGTCAACGCCTGCGCAATAACGGCAAAATGATATTGACAAATACCTAATGATGGATTATTTTTTGTACATAGCAATTAATGTTTACCTTAGGCAAAACAATTGGTACAAGGCATTACATTTGACTCGATGCATAATTATTCTGGCTGGAGAAGCGCACTGTCGCACAAGGCAATTCATTGGAGGAGGAGAAAAGGAACGATGAAAACCAAATTATTCAGTAAAAAGGCGAAAATTTTGGGGGCGGCCATGCTGAGTCTGGCATTGGTGCTATCCGGGTGTGCTTCAGGCGAGCCGCAGACGAAGCAAGCGTCAGGGGACTCTGATGAGAAAATTCATATTGTGACGACGATTGGTCAGATAGCGGAGCCGATTTCCGTCATCGGCGGTGACCGGGTAGATGTCCAAAGCCTGATGGGGCCCGGGGTTGACCCTCATTTATACAATGCTACGCAAGGAGATATTCAGAAGCTGCAAGGCAGCGATGTCGTATTTTACAGCGGTCTGCATCTCGAAGGGAATATGACGGAGATCTTTGAGCAGATCGGTAAAAATAAACCGGTGCTGGCCATTGCGGATGCGATCCCGAAGGATCAGCTGCTTGAGGATGAAGCGAAGGCGATCGATCCCCATGTGTGGTTTGATATCGATCTATGGAAGCTTGCACTGGATTCGGCTGTGGAAGAGCTGAAAGCCTTCTCGCCTGAAGATGCCGAATATTTTGAGCAAAACAAGCAGGATTATTTCGCCAAGCTGGATGAACTGAAGGCAGAGGCCAAAGACAAGATCAGTCAAATCCCTGAAGCGCAGCGCGTGATCGTAACTGCGCATGATGCGTTCGGATATTTTGGCCGCATGCACGGCATGGAGGTCGTCGGGCTGCAGGGACTTAGCACCGAGGATGAGATCGGTCTCTCGGATATCAACGGGACCATCGATACGCTGCTTGAACACAACATCCCGGCCGTCTTCGTTGAGAGCAGCATCAACCCGGCTTCCATCAACGCGGTTATTGAAGGAGCAGCCAAGAAAGGGCTTAACGTGAAGCTAGGCGGAGAGCTGTTCTCGGATGCGATGGGGGAAGAGGGAACGACGGAAGGAACCTACATCGGAATGTATCGCCATAACGTGGAGACGATTTATCATGCTTTAACAGGAAGCGGTGAATAAGATGAGTGTGCTGAAAGTTCAGGACTTGCATGCATCCTATCGTAAAAATAAGGTGCTTCATGATGTTTCGTTCGAGGTGGAGCAAGGTTCGTTAACCAGTATTGTCGGTCCCAACGGGGCCGGCAAGTCCACGCTCCTGAAAGTGATGCTGGAGCTTCATCCGAAGCTCTCGGGAAACGTATCATTCTTTGACTCAACCTTGAGTCAAACCAAGACGAGAGTCGGCTACGTGCCTCAACGCGGCTCGGTGGATTGGGATTTTCCAACGAACGCGCTCGACGTGGTCATGATGGGACTCTACGGCCGCGTCGGGTGGCTGAAATGGCCGAACAAGAGCCATAAAGAGAAGGCGATGGCATCCCTTGATCAAATGGGCATGGCCGAATTTGCGGATCGGCAGATCAGCCAGCTGTCCGGGGGGCAGCAGCAGCGCGTGTTTTTGGCAAGAGCTCTTGTGCAGGATGCGGACCTGTATTTCATGGATGAACCGTTGGCCGGAGTGGATGCTGCGACGGAACGAGCGATTATGACGACGCTGAAAAATTTAAAGATGTCGGGAAAAACCGTGATGGTCGTCCATCATGACCTACAGACGGTCGAGGATTACTTCGATCATGTTCTTCTCCTCAACCGTACCGTCGTTGCCCACGGGAAGACGGAGGACGTGTTTACCAAGGACAACGTAAACCGGGCCTACGGCGGTTCCCTTCGCTTCATGAAGGAGGCGTAACATGTGTTGAATTCATTATTATCCCCAAATACACAATGGGTGCTGCTCAGCACCTTGATCTTGGGCATGGCCGCCGGCATGATCGGCAGTCTGGCGTATTGGAAAAAACAAAGCCTCATGAGTGACGCGCTTTCGCATGCTGCCCTTCCGGGCGTTGTCGTCGCGTTCGCGCTTACCGGTACCAAAAATCTGCTGATCATGATCATCGGGGCCGCCGTCAGCGCGTTGATCGGCGCTTGGTTAATCGGGTGGATCCGTTCCTCCAGCCGGATCAAGGAGGATACGGCGATGGGCATGATCCTGTCCGTATTTTTCGGACTCGGGATCATGCTGCTCACGATCGTCAATCGTACAGCTGGGGGCAACCAGAGCGGACTGGATAACTTTATTTTTGGTCAGGCCGCATCCATGGTCCGTAAAGACGTTTTTACCATGCTTGCCCTCGCCCTGTTGGCCATCGCGATCGTAACGGTCGCCTTCAAGGAATGGAAGCTGTTTTTGTTCGATCCGGATTTTGCCCGCGGTCTCGGACTGAGCAGCCGATGGATGAACGCGGTTTACATGGCGGTCCTGGTCCTCGTGATCGTGATCGGCATTCAGGCCGTAGGCGTTATCCTGATGGCGGCGATGCTGATCATACCGGCTGTGAGCGCAAGGTACTGGACCCAGTCGTTTCGAACGATGGTGGTCCTGTCCGCGATATTCGGCGGCGGTTCCGGACTGATCGGAACGTTGATCAGCACGCTCGGGAAAGGCTGGCCGACGGGGCCGTTTATCGTGCTGGCTTCCTCGGTATTATTCACGGTATCGCTTGTGTTCGGTTCGGAGAAAGGGATGCTGATTCAGGCACTTCAACTGCGATCCGAAAAGAAGAAGCAGGTGCAGGACTCAAATTCAAGCTGGACGAAGGTTCCGGTCATCAGGGAAGGGGAATAAAGGATGACATATACAGGCTGGATCTTGCTTACTGCTTCTCTGGTTGGTTTGTCCTGCGGCATTGTCGGGGTGTTTCTCATATTGCGAAGAATGGCCATGATGGCCGATGCCATTAGTCATACCGTGCTGCTGGGTATTGTAACGGCCTTTCTGATTACGCGGGAATTAAGCGGACCCCATATGCTGATCGGCGCGGTGATCGCAGGTCTGCTTACGGCTCTCCTCGTTCAGTGGTTCCATTCCCGGGGGGTTCAGCAGGATGCCTCCATCGGGGTGGTGTTTACGACATTGTTCGCGATCGGAGTTATTCTGATTGCCACCCAGGTCGGCAATGCCCACTTGGACACCAAGCACGCACTGATGGGCGAGATAGCGTTCGTGCCGTGGGAGGTCATGAATATACCGCTCCTTGGCGAAGTGCCTAAGGCAACCTTCATGCTGGCGGCTGTGCTGCTGGTCGTGCTGGTTGTTATCCTGGCCTTCTACAAGGAATGGAAAATTACCTCCTTCGATCCGGCATTAGCCGCCAGCATCGGCATACCGGTCATGCTCTTGCACTATGTGTTCATGTCGTTAGTGTCGATAACAACGGTTGCCTCATTCGATGCCGTCGGGGCGATTATGGTCGTCGCTATGCTCATTACTCCCGCAGCAGCGGCATATCTATGGACGGATAAGCTGTCCATCATGCTGGCGCTCAGCGGAGCCTTCGGTGTAGTCTCTGCCTTCGCGGGCTATTACGTCGCCGTATGGCTGGATACGTCCATATCGGGATCGATGGCTTTCGCGACCGGGATCGTGTTCCTTGTCAGCTTTCTGCTGTCGCCGAAGCATGGCGTGCTGTCAAGACATCTGCAACGGTATAAACGGCCCGTTCTAGAGGAAAAGTCAATCGATGCCGTTTCATAGGAGGGAACAGAACGCGGAGGTACCCCGGCCAGATGCATGTCATGGTTCATCGTTCGATTCAAGGAGAAGGTATCAACGACATCGTTCAACTCATCATAACGAGCACCGACGGATCTCCCATATCGCAGAAGGCAGAAGGCTTCGTTGGCAGCAGCGTAGCCGCAAGAAGGCTGCACGTCGAAAAAAATAAATTTCATGAGAAGCACCCACAGCTGGGGTGCTTTTTTTTATATTTACAAACCCAAAGTAATGTTATATTAATATACTAAATATACTATTTAAATCATAAAGGTTGTGATGGGCTTTGAAATCCTTGCCGCTGTACAAAAAAATCCAGGAAGACATTAAGCGGCTGATCGCCATCGGCAAGCTGCGGGAGGGCGACCGGGTTCCTTCAGAGAAGGAGCTGTCCGAGCGTTACCGGGTCAGTCAAATTACAAGCAAAAACGCATTGGTCGGACTGATGGAGGAAGGGCTGCTCGTCCGGATCCAAGGGAAGGGGACGTTCGTGATGAGCAGGCCGGAGAACGCTGCCGTGCTTGACCAGTTGGGCGAATGGACAACCGGAGCCGGCCGAAGCGGGCGGATCGGGCTGGTGCTGCCGACGATGAAAACGAAAGTGGACCAGCGCTTTCTGGATAACATTGAGAAGTACGCCACCGCTGCAGGGTATGAAGTGATGCTGCGAATTACGCGCGAGTCCCAGCTCGAGGAGTCCAAGGTCATCACGTCCTTTCTGAAGCAGGGAGTGGACGGCATGATCATTTTCCCGGTTGAAAACGAGACGTACAACGATTCGATATTGAGGCTTTCGCTGGATCGATTCCCGTTTGTCCTCATTGACCGGTTCCTGAAGGAGATCAAGACGTACAGCGTAAGCTCGGATAACATGAACGGCACTAGGGAAGCTGCGGCGTATCTGCTGAGCAAAGGCCATTCGTCCATCGCTTTCATCTCGCCGGAAATTACGAATACCGTAACAGACGAAAGAGCCCAGGGGTTTGAGCAGGCTTTTCTCGAGCGCGGATTGTCGATCGACAAAAGCTTATGGTGTCTCCTTCCGCTGGATGAGATCGCATCGGGTCAATCGGTTGAACGCATCCGGGATTTTTTAGACGGCAGTCCCGATATAACCGGTGTCATTACAGCCAACACGGAGCTGTGCAGAAATGCCTACAAAGCCGCAGTTGCCTGCCGCCGGCAGGTGCCTGACGACCTGGAGCTGATTACGTTCGATCCGCCGGATCTGCCGAACGTCCCGTATATCAGGCAAAACGAGGAGGAAATGTGCAGGCTGACGATCGAGCTGCTGACCGAGCAAATTGAGGGGGTCTTTGAGGCTAGAAGAATTGTTGTGCCGGTCCATCTCGTGAAGGAATAATGTGATTCGTATGCGAATTATTCAAACTCTTCAATTTTATAATAAATTGAGTATATAAAAGTATATTGTTATAAGTTATTATGACTTCGTAAAGCGCTTACAATATACCTTGAAGAAGAGGGGAATCGCATGAAATCGAAGAGCAAATTTGCAGGTATGATCATGCTGTTACTGATGTTTGCGTTATCCGCTTGCAGCGGAGGCGGTCCAAACGGCGCAGCTTCCTCCAACAACCCGGACAGCTCGGCGCCAAGCAATGAGGCTGCCGCCGGGACGGACAAAAAGGAGCCTGTGACGATCGAGTTTATGGGCCATGGCAATCCGAACGAAAAGAAGATTTTCGAAAAGCTGATCGCTTCCTTCGAGGAGAAATATCCGCACGTCACCGTTAAATATACATCGGTGCCTCCGGGTGAGTACTCGCAGAAGATGACGACACTGATCAGCTCCGGCAAGGTGCCTGACGTATTCTACGTCGGCGGGCCCGAATTCTATCGATTTGCGGAAGCCGGAACGCTCCTCAATATTCAATCCTATCTGGACCAGACGACGTTGTTTAAACCAGACAACGTGTGGAAGCAGGCGATGGACCGTTACCGCTTCGACGGCAGCAAGGTTGGTGCCGGGGACTTGTATGGATTGCCTAAGGATGTAGGCCCGTGGGCGTTTGTCTACAATAAAGATTTGTTCGATCAAGCGGGCGTGGCGCCTCCATCCGCCAAAGCCGGAGAGTGGACGTGGGACGACATGCTGGAGGCCGCCAAGAAGCTGACGGTTGACAACAACGGCGACGGAAAGCCGGAGCAGTACGGGGTTGGCGCATACAGCCTGGAGTCCGCGGTTTGGGCCAACGGCGGCGAGTACATCGATTACGACACCGGAACGGTAAAAGTGAATGAGCCGGCGTTTTACGAGGCGATGCAATTCGTGGCCGACCTGAATCTGAAGCATAAGGTGAGTCCGAATCAGGAAGCTGAGCAAGCGATGAATGCATACACCCGCTTTATTAACGGACAGCTGGCCATGTTTGCGATGGGCCCTTGGGATCAGCCGGCATTCTGGGAGCTGCCGTTCAACTGGGATATTGCGGCATGGCCGGCAAGCCCGAATACGGGGCAAACGGCGACCTGGCTCGGTTCGATGGGATTTGCCGTATCGGCGAAATCCAAGCACCCTCAGGAAGCGTTCGACCTGGCGGCGTTCCTGTCGCTGGATGAGCAAGGGCAGCGCGAAAACTACCAGCTTGGCCAAGCGGTTCCCAACCTGATCGACATGGCCGAGGGCGAGTTTATGGAAATGGATAAAGGACCGCAAACTCGTCAAGTATTTCTGGATATTATCCAAGATTACGGGCGCCCGGACGTTATAGCCTTCTCGAAGGACACGCAATGGATGGATGCTTTTAACCAGAACGCGAGCAAGGTATGGAACGGTGATATGTCGGCCAAAGACTTCACGGCTGAGATCCAGCCGAAGATGCAGGAGCTTTACGATAAGGGAAACAAATGATAAGGCGCGAGGGGGCTGCCGGCCGATGATGCCGGCGCTCCCCGCCATATGAACAACGCCCTGTCATAAGGAATACAGGCGAAGGTGGAATGAATATGGGAACGAAGCTGCTCAGCGGCTATCGCAGAAAGGAACTGGCTTGGCTGTATCTGTTCGTCGCTCCGCCGGTCCTCGGATTTCTTTTGTTCGGCCTCGTGCCGATCTTGTTCTCGATCTATATCAGCTTTCACAAATGGGATATGCTGTCCGATCCGCAGTGGATGGGACTTGCCAATTATAAGGAGCTTCTGGCCGACGAAAAGGTGTTCAAATCCTTGTATAACACCGTGTATTTGATGATCGGCATTCCGATCGGCATGGTGCTGTCGCTGTTGCTGGCGATCTTGATGAACCGTAAATTCGCAGGCATTTCGTTCATGCGCACGATCTATTATCTGCCGGTTATCTCGCCGATTATTGCGGTATCGCTGCTGTGGCAGTGGATCTTGAATCAGGATTACGGGCTGCTCAACAACTTCCTGTGGGAGGTATTCGGGATAACCGGGCCGAACTGGCTGGGCAAACCCGAATGGGTGAAGCCTTCGCTGATCCTGATCGGGCTGTGGAGCGGTATCGGGGGCAATATGGTGCTGTATTTGGCGGGTCTGCAGTCGATCTCCTCAACGTATTATGAGGCTGCGGAAATTGACGGCGCAGGGGCCTGGCACAAGCTGACACGGATTACGATCCCGCTGCTCACGCCGATTCATTTTTTCGTTATTGTCATGGGCATCATCGGGGCGTTTCAGTCGTTCAGCCAAATTTATGTGCTGGCGGTGGACGGTGGACCGGAATATAGCGGCGCTACGGTCGTCTACTACATATTCCAGCATGCGTTCGAGTATTTCAACATGGGATATGCGAGTGCGGTTGCATGGGTGCTGGGCATTCTGATCTTCATCGTGACGCTGATTCAATTCAAGCTTTCCAATCGATGGGTTTACCAGGACTAGGGGGGATTATCGTGAGACGGGAAAGATGGACCGACCTCTGGTCGCTGCTGCTGTTGCTGTTCGGCTCGATCTTTATGGTCGCGCCGTTCATTTGGACGATTTCGACTTCACTTAAGGATCGGCGAAACGTATTCGAAATTCCTCCGCAGTGGATTCCCGATCCGTTTACGTTTGGCAACTATGCGAAGGTGTGGCAGGAGTCGCCTTTGCTTAACGGGTTTATGAACAGCTTGATCATCGTTGTGATCGTCCTGACGGTCGGCATGCTGGTATCCGCCATGTCGGCCTATGCGTTCGGGAAATTTGAGTTTCCTTATAAAGGAGTGCTGTTCCTGGGTCTGCTCGGAACCATGATGATTCCTTATTCTGTCGTCATGATCCCGCAATATATCGGTTTTTCCAGGCTCGATTGGGTGGATACGCTGCTGCCGCTCATCATCCCCGGCTTGTTCGGAAACATCGTCGTCATTTTCTTCATACGGCAATACCTGCAAAGCGCGATGCCGACGGAGTTGATCGAAGCGGCGAAGATCGACGGTTCCAGCTTCCCGGGAATTTTCTTCAAGATCGCGCTGCCAATCATGAAGCCGGCGCTTGCGGCCCAGGCAGCCCTCAGCTTTATGGGCATTTGGAATGATTTCCTTGGCCCGCTGATTTACTTGCACACGCCCGAGAAACAAACGATCCAGGTACTGATCGCTTCCATGCAGGCCATGTACATCGGTCAGTCGGATTACCCGATGATTATGGCCGCCGCCATCATCGCCATGGTGCCGGTGATCATCGTATTCTTTTTCTGCCAGCGCTACTTTATTGAATCGATGGCAATCAGCGGAATCAAGGGGTGAGGCGTATGCCGATAGTCTTATCGCACTTGCGGAAAATCGCCAGATCCCTTGGTGCATTAGGATTAGCGGCCGGATTGGCAATGTCGGGTTGCAGTACAATCACGAAACCGGAGGCGATCGATATGGAAATTTACAAGATCCAAACGTATGCCAATCCTCTTCCATCCTTAGAGGAAGAATGGGAGGATTACGGCAACGGAGATCCATACGTGCTGCGGCATGACGGCCGCTATTATCTGTATGTCAGCACGAAGGATCACCGGACGGGAATCAAGGCGTGGGTGTCGGATGATCTGGTCAATTGGCGTTATTCGGGGCTGGTGACGGAAGATCCCGTCTCGACCGGGGCCTATGCGCCAGAAGTCATTTATTGGAACGGCTGGTTCTACCTATATACTTCCCCGGCAGGAAGGGGCCACTACGTGTTCCGGAGCGAATCGCCGACAGGCCCGTTCGAACGCATCTCCGAGAACGTTGGCATGAGCATCGACGGCTCGGTGTTCATCGATGATGACGGTTCCTGGCTGTTTACGCATGCAGGCTCCTCGGGCATCGTAGGCGTTCCCATGAACGGTCCTGCCGGTTTCGGTGTGGGGCAGACGATTCCCGGCCCGTACCTGGGCCACTGGACCGAAGGGTCCATGATTATTAAACGGAACGGAACCTATTATATGACCTATACCGGCAATCACGTATTCAGCAAGGGATATCGCATTAACTATGCCGTGTCCCATGATTCGCCGCTTGGCCCGTATACCGTTCCGGCCAATAACCCGCTCGTCATCAGCACCAAGCCGGACTTCTACGGACTCGGTCACAGCTCGACTGTCCTGGGACCCGATCTCGATTCATATTATCTCGTATACCATAACCTGGCGGGAAGATCCCAGGAGGGCCCGCCTGTTCGTCGGATGAACATCGACCGGCTGGTCTTCAATGGAGACAGGATGGAGATTCTCGGACCGACGAACTACGATCAGCCGGTCCCGAGAGGGCCGGCCTTTGCCGACAGGCTGGATGGAGCTGATATTGACGAAGCGCGGTGGGAGGCAGAGAAAACAGCAGGAGGCGGTCGAATCATCAGCAAGAAAGGCACGGGTCCAATCTATACGGCTGAATATAACCTGGTACCGCATCAGGAGCGTGCCGCCGTATTGTTCGCTTATCAGAACTCGAATCAATACGCTTTCGCTGAAATGGAGCCGAAGGAAAACAAGCTTTCCCTGGGTACCATGGAGGACGGAAGCCGCAAGGTGCTTGCCGAGGCGAAGATCCCTCAAGACACGGATTGGTCCAGGCTGCATACCATTCGTGTCGAGCGTGGGGAAGACCGGCTCCGGGTTTATCTGAACAGCTTGCTGGTGCTGGATGAATCGGCGGATGCGTTCGGACCAGGCAAAATCGGATATCTGTACGAAAACGGCGCACCGGAATTTTCGTATACGGCGTTCTCGAACCAAGCTTCCGGCAGCAGTGACTTTGAAGCAGCCAAGCCGCTTCCGGGCCGCATCGAAGCCGTTCATTACTTAAGCGGCGAAGGCAGGGGATTCTCGGTCCGCCATCCATCAGATGCCGGAGCATGGCGACGTTCGGACGGGACGATGATTAAGCCGGCGGGGGACGGGAGCTATTCGGCAGCCTTGACGGAAAAAGGCGATTGGCTGCGCTATGCGGTGAACGTATCGCAATCCGGCACGTACGCGCTGGACCTAACGGTCAAGTCCGGGGCGGATCCGTCGGCCATCAAGGTTCTCGTGGACAAGAAGGAAGCCGGCAGCTTTGAAGCCGATGGCAGTGATTACTCCGGCAGCGAGCCTTGGGTCAAAATCCGGGTCGGATCGCTCGAGCTCGAAAAAGGGCTTCACAGCCTTACCATCCAATTGGACAGCGGCCAAACGCTGGAGTGGACATCGATGGATTTTGAGCTGGTAAACGAAGAAAATTTCAAAATCGAGGGTGTTCTCGAACAAGCAAGCGCCGAAGATATTCATGGCGAGTGGGTTACAACGGATGGAGGGTATGCGGGGGCACCTGACTCCGATGCCAAAATGTATGGAGGAAGTCCTCTATGGACCGACTATCGCATCCGGACGACCGTGAAGCTTGGCAATGACCCGTCCGGTCAGGCGGGCGTGCTCTTCCGAGTGACGAACGAGTCGGAATTCCGGGATCAAGTGAGCGATTCGCTGATGGGATATTTTCTTGCCGTCAGCGCTACGAAGCTCGAGCTGTACAAACATAATTACGATTCCGAGCTTCTGCAAAGCGTAAAATTCTCACTGGAACCCAATGAGCTTGCAAGCTTAAGCATTGAGGCGGTTCGCGGCACGATCCGAGTTTATGCTCTAGGCGGGAATGAGCCGGTTCTGACGTTTGAGGATCCCTGGGCTTTCATGCAGGGAAGAGTGGGCATACGGTCTGTTCATGCGGAGCAGATCGAGCTCGGAGACATCACGGTGGAATCCATAGGCAACAAACAGAAACGATAAACTAACAGAAGATGGAGAGTGGAACAGAATGTCTAGCTCGCACAAATATATTAAGGACTATCCTAGGCCGCAGTTGGTTCGCGAGGAATGGGAAAATTTGAATGGAGAATGGGATTATCGATTCGACGATGCATTGGAGGGGGAGGGCGGCAAGTGGTTCGAACGTTTGAATGCTGACCGTAAAATTATGGTCCCCTTCACCTATGAGACAAAGGCCAGCGGCATAGGAGACGAATCATTCCACCCTTGCGTATGGTATGAGCGGTTGGTTACCGTACCTAAAGAGGCGCTTGGAAAACGCATCCTGCTGCATTTTCAAGCTGTCGATTACGCGGCGACGCTATGGGTCAACGGCAGGAGGATCGGCACGCATGAAGGTGGGTACGCCGCATTTTCGTTCGATATCACCGAAGCGGTCGAGCTTGGCAGGGAGAACCGGATAACCGTTCGAGTTACAGACAGCAACAACTGCATGCAGCCGCGCGGCAAGCAGCGCTGGATGAAGGACAGCTTTGGCTGCTGGTACGTACAGACCACCGGCATTTGGCAGACCGTGTGGATGGAGTACGTTAACCCGATCCATATCTCCCGGGTGAAAATTACGCCGGAGCTGGAACGCGGATCGGCGAGCTTCTGTTATGAACTGGGGAATACCGGGCTTCTTTACGAAGGTATAACCCTGGAGACGATTATCCGGTTTGACGGAAAGCTGATCCGATCTGCGGAAATTAGTGTCGAACGCAGCACGGCAACGATCGACATCAGTGTCGTCAATGAGGCAGCGGGTGAATGGAAGATCAGGCCTTGGCACCCGAATCATCCGAATTTATACGACATCGAGATGATTCTCAAGCAGCATGGGCAACCGATCGACACCGTCTATTCCTATTTCGGCATGCGAAGCATTCGTATTGTAGGGGATCAAATTTTGCTGAATCATACACCGCTTTATCAGCGTTTGCTGCTGGACCAAGGGTATTGGAGTGAGTCGCATCTGACCCCTCCATCGGAGGAAGCGCTGCTGGAAGACATCGACAAAACGCTTGCGCTCGGCTTTAACGGCGTGCGCAAGCATCAGAAGCTGGAGGATCCCCGTTATCTATATTGGTGCGACCGCAAAGGGCTGCTGGTCTGGTCGGAAATGCCGTCAACCTATGAATTCGGGGACGAGGCTGTGGAGCGGTTCACGAACGAGTGGATGGCCATCGTTCGGCAGTACTACAACCATCCTTCCATTATCACCTGGGTACCGTTTAACGAGTCATGGGGGATATCCGAGGTTTTCACCGATCGCAAGCAGCAGCAGTTTACGGAATCGATTTATCATCTGACCAAGGCATTCGATCAGATGCGGCCGGTGATCGTGAATGACGGATGGGAGCATACGGTATCGGATATTATTACGCTTCATGACTATGAAGAACTGGGGGCGATGCTGGAAGAGCGATACCTCCACAAAGATGCGCTATTGGGCAATGCGTTCGCGCACAACAAGCATCGTTATCCTTTCGCACGGGGCTATGGCTATCGCGGTCAGCCCGTCATCATCAGCGAGTACGGCGGCATCGCCTTTACAAGCGAAGAAGGCTGGGGTTACGGGAATCAGGTTCGCACCGAGGAGGAATTTTTGAAACGTTACGAAGGCATCACGCAAGCGATTAAAAATTTGCCTTATGTGAGCGGATTCTGCTATACGCAAATTACGGACGTGCAGCAGGAAGTGAACGGCTTACTGACGATCGATCGAAAGCCGAAAGTGAAAATGGAATCGATTCGAAGCATAAACCTGGCATGAGCAGCTTGAAGCGTTTAGCTCAGCGACGCGATTAGCGGGAAAAGCTCATGAAGATTCAGATCGTATATACCTAAAGTTCAATAGCTTTTCACTGAAAGTAAACCACGGATGATAATACATCTGCGGTTTACTTTTTTGTGATCCAGTAACATTACTGACCTTGATAAACAAAACTTGGTCAAATAAAAAATAACCTCAGACCTGGTTATGAAGATCCATTTTTTCGGGACAGAGCTCAATACGCAGATTGATTAAGAAACGAATTTTTGCAAATCTTATTATATGTATTGACGTGTATATATGTATATATGTATATTTATTCGTGAGCAGAACATCGAACAAAGGCTAACACCAGACCCCTCTGGGCATCGGCTGGTTTCTGCCCGTATCAAGTCGGGAAGAGGGTCTCAATCGTTCGGAGATTTTAGTTCGAGTATCTAAAAGGAGGAGGATAAATGACGGCTTTCAACAGTTTTCTCTCAAGCTACCTGCAGAACCACCATCATACCATCTGGAATGAGCGGCTCGACCGACTGGAAAATTATCTCAAGAGGATGACTGCCGATGGGAAGAAGTCCGAAATCCACAACAATAACCGATTTGATTATTGGAAGGAGAATGAAAAATGACTGATCTTCAAGTGCTGGACCGTTTAGTCGGTACATGGCAAATCAGCGGAGGTGCAGAAGGAACCGTAACCTATGAATGGATGGAAGGCGGATATTTCTTGATTCAACACGTCCAGCTTATGCAGCATGGACAAGAAGTTAGAGGCATTGAGGTTATCGGACACGTAAAGCCATTTGGAGAGGAACCCAGCCAGGACATCAGATCCCGGTATTATGATACGATGGGCAACACATTTGATTATGTTTACGAGATGGAAGGAGATACACTCATCATCTGGGCCGGCGAGAAAGGATCTCATACTTACTTCAAGGGAGCGTTCAGCTCGGACGGGAACACAAATAGTGGGGCATGGAGCTATCCAGGTGGCGGAGGATATGAATCGTTGATGAGGAGAGTCACGTTAGGGGGAGCAACAAATGGCTAAACCGCTAATTACAGCGACACCGGTATCTGCGAATGCTTCCAAGTTCGCCTTCGGATCCGTATTCTGTGGAACGCTGTTCGTCCTGATTCTAGCCAGCCTGCATGTGCTGGAGCCGGAATTCGATCCTACTTGGCGTTTTGTTAGCGAATATGCGCTTGGCAGCGTTGGATGGCTCATGCAAGTCGCATTTGCATTGTTGTCTGCTGCACAGATTGGCGTCGCAATTGCAGTATTCCCGCAAATTCGTTCCATAACAGGATACATCGGGCTCGCTATCCTTGGGATCAGCGCGGCGGGCGTCCTGATCGCCGCCATATTCGTCACCGATCCGATTTCCGTGAGCCCGGAGAATGCAACGTTCAGCGGAAAGCTGCATTCCATTGGCGCCACGCTCGACTATACTCCGGTCTCGGCTCTGCTGCTAAGCCTGGCGCTGACTCGCAGCGAAGCCTGGAGACCCGTTCGCAGACGACTGCTCATCAGCGCCGGGATTGCGCTCGCTGCCATGGTCGCATTCGTCCTGCATATCCCCCAAGACGGCCAGTTTGGTCCTGATATTCTGGCAGGTCTGTTCGGACGATTCTTGATTGTTGCCGATATCGCATGGCTCTTGATCGTCGGAATGCATGCGCTCAAACTCCGCAAGCAGGGAGGGCATAACCGAGCTTCTAACGTGGATACTGACGGAAGGCGGAGTTGAGCCGGCGAGATCATCAGCGTTCGCGTGAATCAGCTGCAAATCGAGTCCAGCGTAGTGTTCATTGGCTCGCTTGTTCCAATAGAGCTTCTCTATTTTGGTTAAATACCCAAGTTCACGCACAGTTAACTTATCGACAAGAGCTTGGGTATTTAGCTGTGTATTATATCCTTTATATTTTTTGGGGAATGTCGAGGGTGGCCTCTTAGAGATTATTTTTACTTATTAGGTTGAAATTCCAGTTCAACTTTTTTATAATGAGTAAAAATTCACTCATAAGAAGGAGCTGTGAAATTGCCACGGACCAAAGAACAATTTGAAGAAATGCGGAATGCCACCAGAGACAAAATACGCTCAGCAGCGATGCAGCTGTTTGTTCACCAAGGCTTCGGCTCGACGAATGTTCAAGATATCGCGGATACGGCTGGGATCAGCATCGGGTTATTGTATCGGCATTATAGGACAAAGGATCAATTGCTTAAAGAATTGGTTGCCTATGCAGTCGAGGGGTTGAAGCGCAACGTTCATTTCTTTGAATCCGATCAATCTCCCAAACAGTTGATATCACATTTTGTCAATGAGGTTTACACCGACCTGTTGAACGGGGAGGAGCTTGCCAATTTGCTGATCCTAATCAATCAAGCACTGTTTGCGAGTGCCGGTACAGACTCCAACTCCAACCAGCACGATGAGATCCTTCAGGTCAATGCAAGATTGCTTGATGCTACGGCGCGACTCATTCGCAAGGGGCAGCAGCTTGGAGAGTTCCGCTTGGGTGATCCGCATGAGATGGCCGTCTATTTTTACGCTTCCATTCAAGGCTTGGCCGAAATGAAGATCCTGCTCAAAAGCAACTTTACGATGCCCTCGCCGTCAGTCCTGACAGCATTTCTAATTAAGGAAATGGAGTGAACCCTAATGATCACCATAGTGAAAGCCGATCAGGCTGAAATCGATGTAAGGCCGGGGTTATCTGAATTATTCGCGGATGGCTTCAAGCAGTGGCTTGGCTTTTTCTCCAAGGATCCGAAAAAACTTGCTGCAGCGTTCGCCCATATGTTCGTTCTGGATCAATTTTATGTGGCATTAAACCAGGGGCAAGTGATCGGAATGGCTGCCTGCACGAATGGAACAGCACTCTCGGTTAAACTGGATAAACAGGAGCTCCGTAAACATTTAGGCTTGTATAAAGGCACGTTGGCCGGCGTTTTCCTGAAGAAGGAATTTGAAACCCCTTTTGCTCAACCGTTACCCCGTACAGGTTCTATTGAATTTGTAGGGACAGCTTCAGCATTCAGGGGACAGGGCGTAGCGACGCAATTGATTCGACATATCCTTGAGCATACACCTTACGAGGTTTACTTGATTGAAGAAGTCGCCGATACCAATACCGCAGCAATGAAGCTCTATAATAAATTGGGTTTTAATGAATACAAACGCAGGGAGATCCCCGGCCACCGGGCAAAGAAAATCGGGATCAATCATAACGTATCGCTCAGGCTCATTAAAAAGCCGGGCTCTGAGGTATAATCGTCAGAGCCCGTTTGAAAGTTAACTTTTTTTTCGGAGTGTCTATGCAGCCATATTGAGTAATTGAATGAGCACCCTCCATCCCTTTATCCCTTCAGTTAAGCGACAAATGACTTAGGTTTTCCCATAATCACACGATCCGAGGGCAGAAGCAGCGCAAATAATCCCAATAACGGCAGAAAAGCACACGCCTGTATCATCCGTTCCACTCCGTGGGTATCCATCAGCCACCCCATCATAACCGACCCTAAACCGCCCATCCCAAATGCCAGTCCAAAGAACAAACCCGCAACCGTTCCTACATGACCGGGAAGCAATTCCTGTGCATAGACGATAATGACCGAGAACCCGGACATTAGGATTAAGCCAATTGCCGCGCATACAACGACCGAGCCTGCCGGCCCGACATAGGGAAGGAGGAGCGAGAAAGGCGATGTGCCCAGAATCGAGAACCAAACCACTTTCTGGCGACCGAACCGGTCGGCTAACGGGCCGCCGAGGAACGTTCCGACCATACCTGCGAACTGGAGAGCAAAGATGCTGATCTGAGCGGTGCTTAACGGCAAATGATATTTATCCATGAAGTAGAAGGCATAATAACCGGTCATGCTGGCCAGATACACGAACTTGGAGAACAGCATAAGGATCAGAATGCCGAGCACATAAACGATAAAGCTCTTCCTGAAGCTGCTTTTCGCTCGATCGACAGCTTGTGCCGCTGCATGCAGAGGGCGGGATTGCTGGCTGTACCAACGACTGACGCCAAGCTGCAGCGCGATTCCGAAGCCGGCAATGATGGTAAACCACAGGAAGCCTGCCTGCCCCTGCGGAACAATGATGAAAGCAGCCATAAGCGGGGCGAAAGCTTGACCTGTGTTGCCGCCAACTTGGAACACGGATTGTGCTAGTCCCCGACGGCGCTTCATCGCCAAATGGGCCACACGGGAGGATTCCGGATGCAGCACCGAGGAACCGATTCCGATCAAGGCCGCAGAGATGAGCAAGCACCAAAACGATGGAGACCATGCCAACCCTGCCATTCCCAAAAGGGAAAAGCCCATTCCTAACGGAAGAAGCAAGGGCAGCGGCTTACGATCGGTATAAAACCCGATGATCGGCTGCAGAATGGAAGCCGTGATATTGAGCGTAAAAGCAACCCATCCGATCTCGGCATAGCTCAGCTGCATCTGCTGCTGAAAAATAGGAAACACTGCGGGCACCACCGACTGCATCGCATCGTTTAGCAGGTGGGCGAAGCTGACTCCCAGCAGTACGACTAATGTCGTTTTTTCCGTCGTATTCCCCGCCATTACCGTTTTTGACATATCCCCCACATCCTTATTTGTTTTTTTCATGATAGCGGATCGCAACTTTAAAAGTCGCAGCGAAAATTGCCATTTGGACGGAGCACTTTATGCTATACTTTAGTGGGGTGAGGTACTTGAGAATGCAGATCATATTACCACGAGTGGAAATCCATCGATTTTACAGCTCGTTCGAAAATACGGCGCATACACACGAGGATCAATTCCAGATTACGATTCCAATAAAGGGGACCTGTCATTTCCAGCACGAACATAAATATTTGTCCCTCCCTCCAGGGGAAGGGATCGTGCTTATGCCCCGGGACCAGCATTCGCTGCATATCGGCGATGGTGCGAGTCTGGTCATCATCCGAGTCAGGCAGGAAAGCATGTATCCTCAAGGACTTCTAAGCCAGCGAGAACCGCAATACCGGCAGCAGTTTGACGTGAAGCGGATTTCACGGTATTTCGGGCAATGGACCTCAGGCATGATGAACCGCGATCTGGACG
Source organism: Paenibacillus ihbetae (assembly GCF_002741055.1). Classification (NCBI taxonomy): domain Bacteria; kingdom Bacillati; phylum Bacillota; class Bacilli; order Caryophanales; family Paenibacillaceae; genus Paenibacillus; species Paenibacillus ihbetae. Next base: position 6,231,425 of record NZ_CP016809.1, read on the forward strand.
ACCCGTTGGAAGAGGAAGAGTTGGAGACCCGCATGATATCCGATCTACAGGAGCTGATCTGGAGTGGGGGATTACCTGTCAGTCCTGCGATGCAGATCTCCCATGAAGAACATAACCAGCATCACGCCCGTGTGCTGGAATACATACACGCAAATTACACGGAACAGCTCAACATTAGCACCCTGGCAGGCTTAGCTATGCAAAGTCGGTATCATTTTATTCGTACGTTCAAATCCCTTATGGGCGTAACCCCCTATCAATATGTACTTCAGCTACGGGTAAGGGAAGCGATCCGGCAGCTGCAGCAGTCCGACGCAACGGTTACGGACATTAGCTTCAACCTCGGATTTTCGAGCCCGAGCCAGCTCTATCGAGCCTTTGCCAAAATAACCGGCATGACGCCGGAACAATACCGGAAAACCCGGCTATGATGCATGGAGGTGAGTTTATGATCATTCGGGAAATACGTAACTGCCCGCTGGAGATTGTCCATGACATTATTAAAGGTAAATGGAAGACCATGATCATATATCAGCTGAAAAATGGGAACGCATCCTTAGCTCAGCTAGAGCGTGAAATTGACCAGATCACCCAAAAAATGCTGTTGCAGCATTTAAGGGAGCTTCAATCTTGCGGGATCGTGGATAAAATCAAAACGGAAGGTTACCCGCTGCACGTAGAGTACTACCTAACGAAGCGCGGAAGAAGATTGTTAGATGCGGTCCTGATCATGCAAGAGATCGGAATTGAATACATGGTTGAGCTGGGGCAAACCGAGCTTCTCGATCGAAAAGGCATCCCATACCCACAAAAAAGTGGGTAATTCACGTGGCACGATTTCCGATATTATAATACCTTTACTACGAGTAAAGGAGACATGATCAATGAATACAGCACTAGTAATAGTCGACATTCAGAACGATTATTTCAAGGGAGGGAGAAATGAACTGTTCAATTCCGATCAAGCAGCTGCCCGTGCCCAGGAAGCATTGACGCTGTTTCGGGAGAAGAATTTACCCATTGTCCATATTCAGTGCATTCTGCTGGATGAAAACGCAACATTCTTTCTTCCCGGCACGGAAGGGATCAACATTCATGCGGCGGTAACTCCCCGATCAGACGAAAAAGTCATTGTAAAACATACCCCTGACAGCTTCTATCAAACGGAGCTGCAGCAGCATCTTGAATCCATTCAGGCCGAGCGGTTAGTCGTGTGCGGCATGATGAGCCACATCTGTATTGATTCTACCGTGAGAAGCGCAAGTCGCTTGGGCTATGAAGTCATGTTGCTTGGCGATGCATGTGCGACCAGAGATTTAGAATGGGAAGGAACCGTGATTCCAGCCCAAACCGTGCACCATACATTTTTGGCATCATTGCAGGATACCTTTGCACAAGTAAAGAACACAAGCAGCCTAAATGAGTTGATTTGAATCTTCGGTGTCTCCCAAGATGAATTTGGAAGAGCCCATGAAAAATTAAAATGAAATATAAACACCACTGATGCTAAATCAGTGGTGTTTAATCTTTTCTGGAATTTCTAGCGAATCTTGTCGAGAAATTGTTCAATGAATCCTGTATAATTGTGACGGACGATGATTCGAAGGACTGAAAATTTGAGCAGCGCTCTTTAATTTGGGCGAGCAGTGCATATTTGCAACGGCGTCATCGAATAGGGATGGATTGAAACTTAAGGGATTACGTAAAAAGGGAGTGGTCACAGCTCAATGAACCACAGCTATAACTTGTACATAGTCGGACTATCGATTATCATAGCCATTCTAGCATCATTCTCAGCCCTGACCATAACCTCTAAAATTTCGGAAGCTCAGGGAAAAACGAAGTTCTTTTGGCTCTTCTCGGGCGCGCTTGTCATGGGCAGCGGGATTTGGTCCATGCATTTTGTCGGCATGCTCGCTTTTCATATGCATATGAATGTGCGGTACGATGTCAAGCTGACGGCCATCTCCATGCTGGCCAGCGTGGTTTCATCCTTCATCGCGTTCTATATTACGATGCCGACGGACATCGACTGGCGGAAAATTGCTGTCGGAGGTTTCTTCATGGGCAGCGGTATTGTGGCAATGCACTATATCGGGATGGAAGCCATGATCATGCCGGCTGATCTCAGTTATGATCCCGTATTCTGGATATTGTCCGCGGTCATTGCGCTTGCCGCATCTTATGCTGCGCTGCTGTTATTTCTGCGGTTCCGCAGGCGTTATCAATCCAACCTCCTGAAGTGGATATCGGCGGTGGTCATGGGTTTTGCCGTTTGCGGCATGCACTATACCGGCATGAAGGCTGCCCGGTTTGAACCTCATGCCGGTGCGGCAGCTGACCACCAGCAAACGCTGGATTTTTTTTTACTGTACGGAGTCACGGGGACGATATTCATCATATTGCTTGTTTCGTGGGGGGCCATGTTTTTCGACAGGCATGTGCTGGAGAAGCTGGCGTTTCAGGATAGTATTACAGGGCTTCCCAACCGCAACGAGATGAACCGCTTTTTCGAAAACAGCGCAGGCGAAAAAAACATCGGGATATTGTTTATTGATCTGGATCAGTTCAAGGCCATTAACGACACGCTTGGGCATCATGTAGGCGATGGCTTGGTTCAGCAGGTAGGGGGGCGTTTGAGGAGATTTATCAAGCCTGGAAAGCAGCAGGTATTCCGAATCGGCGGGGACGAGTTTCTTGTGATGGTGAAGGAGTGCGACCGGCGATACGCGGAAAAGCTGGCAGATCAGATTTTGCAGCTGATCAAGCAAGTATATTTTATTGACGGCAATGAATTGTACGTCACCGGGAGTATTGGAATCAGCATCGGGGCCATTCACAGCTCGGACCGATCAACCCTATTAAAGAACGCGGATACGGCGATGTATAAAGCGAAAGGACTCGGCAAGAATCAGCGGTGCTTCTATACGGAAGAGATGGGGGTCCGGGAAGTTCGCAGGATGGAGCTGGAGAAGGATCTGCATCGGGCACTGGAGCTTGAGGAATTCTTCGTCGTCTACCAGCCGAAGTGGAATGTGAAGACCGACCGGCTGGTCGGCTTTGAAGCATTGATCCGCTGGAGGCATCCACGGCTCGGGGTGGTATCTCCAGTGGAATTCATTCCGATTGCGGAAGAGACGGGTCTAATATTCCCCATAACGCGCTGGGCGCTGGAGCAGGCTTGCCGCCAATGTCGAGCTTGGCAGGATCGTGGGATTGATCAGCCCGTGTCCGTCAATTTGTCGGTCAAATTGTTTTATGGCGAGATCTTATACGACCTCGTGGAATCCGCGCTGAACCGAGCCCAGCTTGACGGGCGTCTGCTCGAGCTTGAAATCACGGAATCCATGGTGCTCCATGATGTCAACGACGTTATTCGCCAGCTGGAGCAGGTCCGTTCTCTCGGCGTCAAAGTATCGATGGATGATTTCGGAACCGGATACTCCTCCATCGGGCTGCTGGACCGGATTCCACTGGATGCGTTAAAGCTGGACAGCCTGTTTACGAATGATCTCGATACCCCCAGCAAACGCGCGATCATCAATGCAATCGTGCTAATGGCGGAAAACCTGAAGCTGGAGGTCATTGCCGAGGGCGTCGAGAACAAGGAGCATATCGACTATTTGACCGGGCTGGGCTGTCATGTGATGCAGGGATTTTATTACGGTCAACCGATGGACTCCGAAGAGATAAATGAATGGTTGAATAATCGGAAGTCACGGACGGAAGGCGCTGAGCACTCTGCTCTGACGGCGGCAACATGATCATTCCGGTCAAACCGTAACTCGAGGAAGACCGATAAAGGAAAGGCGATCATCCGTGGGAGGAAATCTCACGGGTGGTCGCTATTTTTTTGCTTCCTTGAGCACAATTATCGCGATAGTGCTTTGACTTCAACATAACACGATGTAAAAAACATCGATTTCTCATTCCCTTAGATGCCTGATATGCTAGACTACTCATATACCACTATTTAGGAGTCCGAGATGAATGAAGACATTCACGATTTTGTATATTGAAGACGATCAGGAGATCGGTGCCTGGTCCAGGGATTTTTTAAGCGGGCAGGGTTATGAGGTAATATGGAAGACATCCGGTTATGACGTAGAAGAAGCATTGGACCGCTGTGATTTGGTGATCGCCGACATTATGCTCCCGGGCTTGGATGGCTTTACGGTCGGTCAACGGATCAAACGGCACAGGCCCGAGCTGCCCATGATGATGCTGACGGCGAGAACGGCCATTGAGGATAAGCTGACTGGCTTGTCTTTTGCCGATGACTACATGACGAAGCCTTATCATCCGGATGAGCTGCTAGCCCGCATTCAAGTGCTTCTTCGACGGTCGGGCGCTTCGGAACCGGAACGGCTTCAGCTCCGTCATTTGACGATTGACCGGAACCGTAACCGGATATGGCATACGGAATCGAAGGAAGAGATTGTGCTTACAGGCAAGCAATTTCATATTTTTATGTACTTTCTCGACCATTTGAATCACATCTTAACGCAGAAGCAGATCTATGAAGCGGTATGGGGCGAACCGCATATGGCGGGGGATAAAACGTTGACGGTCCACATTCGGCATTTGCGGGAGAAAATCGAACGGGATCCGGCGGCTCCCCAAATTATCGAGACTATCCGCGGCGTCGGATACCGGGTGCGGGCATGAAACTTCGCGGCTCGTTAATGACCAAATACCTGATCCTGATTATGGCCGCGATGATGCTTTGGCCGGTCATTCCCGCAATGTTTTATTTTCCGGGCTATCTGCTTAGCGATCATCCGATCTACCGTCCGGAAGAAATATCCCGGAAGTGGCATGAAGAAGCCGTTAAGCTGAACGGGGTGGACGGGGTGACGATTCATGACCGATTGGCCGAGTTGAATGGCGAGTTTCCGGATGCCGAAATATTCTGGGTTGACCCGTCAGGCAGAACGCATGCGGTCCAAGATCTTTCGGAGAATATACCCGAGCAGTGGGATTATGAGGATGTGCTCTCTTTCCAGTTGAAGAGCCATGAACCGGGATCGTTTACTTTAGCCTCTCTCATCGGAGACGATCCCAAGCAAGGATTTATGGTCATGCGGCTCCCTGAATCCCATATCCTGTCGGCTGAAATGTCGCTCGCGGGAAATCTGCCGCTGATTCTTTTATTTTTCATGATTTGTCTGTGCTTCGTTGGGTTGTCCTGGTTCTTCTTCGTTAAGCTTCGCCAAAGACTGATCAAGCTGCAGTCTGCGATGAGCGTAAGCGGAAAAAATGATATTCCGAATGAAGTCACGATTAGCAAAAACGACGAAATCGGAGAGCTTGAGGGCGCTTTTAACCGCATGGTGCGGGAGCTTAGGGAAAGCCAACAGCGGGAACGGGAAGAGGAAGATCTGCGCAAGCAATTCATTTCGAATGTGTCCCATGATCTTCGTACCCCGCTGACAGTCATTCGCCAGCATATCCATACGGTTCGCAATAATCCGGAATCGACTCAAGGCCAGACGTCCCTTACCATCATGGAAACCAAGCTGAATGAAGTCGATAAGCTGATGGATAATCTATTATCCTATTCGCTGCTGTCGGCAGGAAAATATCCCATGCACCTGCAACCCGTCGATATCGCGGAAGAAGTCCGGAATCGGGTGGCCGAATGGTATCCGATATTCGAAGCCAGGGATTTTGAGGTTCAGGTCGAGCTTCCTGAAGAGCCGGTGATCTGGAATGCGGATCCAATGTGGCTCCGTCGGATTCTCGACAACGTGTTTCAGAACGTGGTTCGTCACGCCGGAGCGGGCCGATACATCGCAATTCAAATAACTGAAGATCAGAAGCAAACCCTTATGATTAGAGACAAAGGCCCCGGAATCGGCAATGAGTCTCCGGAGAAAGGCGCAGGTATCGGTTTATCCATCGTTTCGTTGATGGCCAAGGAGATGGGGATGCAGTGGGAAATGAAATCCGGCCTCACGGGATGTACGTTTTGCATTTGGAAAGATTCGCAGCAGCTAGCGGATTAAGGTACGCCAAGGCATGGCTTCATGATTCCGCCGAGTTATGCAGGCTCATATTTGGGACGAAAGCTGTTTTCATCGGAAGCAGATGATATGAAAACAGCTTTTTTGTGTATCTCTATGCTGGGAGAACCATTTACCCACGGTGCGAAAATTAACCTGATCTTAACCTTGGGGTCGCTTTATTTTTCGATCCGGAAGATAGAATGGGATCAAACAGCGTGAGTTAAGGAGGCAGGTGTACAGCATGATGGAGGATCACACGACAGCTTTGAAAGAACAGCGGGAATGGCAATGGTCGACAATAAGGCGCGGATACGGCTATGGAGCTGCCATCTCGGTGATACCGTATTTTGTGTTGAAAATCGCTTGGACGTTAGGGCTGTTCCTTCCGACTGATCAAATGGGCGACGCCGGTTGGCGCGCAATCAACGCAGCTACCGCCGTAATCGCGGCAATCGGAATCCTGCTCGCATTAGCGTTCAGTATGCCATGGGGGACACGACTGCCTGCGTGGCTGGTTGCCATCCCCGTGTGGATAGGCACAGGTCTGCTTGTTCCATTGCTTCTCTTGGCCCCGGTGCTGGGTCCGGCTGCCATGCTCCGGGATCAGATGGCCGGTGCCGCCGACGTATGGGCGTTCGAACAATTATTCGTTATGATATCGCTGGTTGGCGTCGGCATTTGTCTTCCACTCGCCCTGGCAGGATATGCGAGGACGCGCTGGCCGGAGGCATTCGGCAATTCGATGGACTACAGCCGGTTGCCCGGGAACACCTTAAGACTGCAGCAAACCTTGGGCAGGCTGGTTGGCGTCGGTTGTATTCTGCTCGGCATGATCAAGGTATTCTGGGTGGCGGGAGGGACTCTCGGCTTGGACCCGGCAAGATTGGGGGAGCGGGATATGTGGTGGCATCTGCTGACATTAAGCACGGGCGTATGGTCCTTTGCCGGAGCATGGGGGCTGTTGATCCTTACTTCCAGCAGCGGCTCACGGAGGTTTGTTCCCTGGATGGCAGCCGTATGGTTAGCTTCGGGCATGTTATTCTCGTATAATCTCTTCTCAGCGATCCGCACGGATTCCCAGCTCTCACCCGAGCACCCGGTGCTTCGGATGCTGACCACGCAGGCCGGGATCGTCTTGGGCATCGTGATGGGGATGACGCTTGTATTGGTGCTGCATGATCGGCGGCGAGCGATGAGCGAACAGCATGCATGTCTACCAAGTGAAGAGGATGTCATGTAATGAGTGTATGAGATTTACTCCTATTTTCACAAGAGGTTAGGCATATGCCCGCCCTATGCCATCTCCTGGAAAAGGGGTCTTTGCGAAACTATTCATGTCGCTAATCATTCAAAACGTTCCTAGCCTATTAGGAAAGGGAAGCCGGTGGTCACGCCAAGGACCTCGGCTTTTTTTATGTTTAACGTCTTTTGACTCTTTTGCACACTTTGCACTTTCTTTAAAACGGTTGATCGATAACCGCTCCTTCTGCCTTCAAAAATGTCTCATTGCCGGAAAAGAAAGCGCTCCTGCATAATAAGGCCACACCGCTCGCGAGGCGATGAACGACAAATGGAGGTGGATGATGATGAAGCAAGCTACGGCTCAAAGGGACTTTCCGCAAACGTCCAAGCAGGCGGATCACCGCACGAGCTTCGCGGCAAGGCTTCGCAGGGACAAATGGCTATACCTGTTGCTGCTCCCAGGCTTGCTTTATTTTTTGGTTTTTAAATACGTGCCGATGTGGGGGGTACTGCTGGCATTTCAAAACTACCAGCCGTTTACCGGCTTTCTGAAAAGCGAATGGGTGGGCTTCGAGCATTTTCGCCTGTTTTTTAATAACCCCGAGTTTTTTATGCTGCTGCGCAATACGCTGCTGCTATCGTTTTATAATCTCATTTTCTTTTTTCCCGCTCCGATTATATTGGCGCTCTTGTTAAATGAGGTAAGGCTTTCGTTCTTTAAGCGCACGATTCAAACGATGATTTACGTCCCACATTTTATCTCGATGGTAATCGTGGCGAGCTTGACGTACGTGTTCCTGACCACGGAAGGAGGCACCGTCAACGAGCTGCTGTTCCAATATACGGGGAACAAAATCCAGTTTCTGTCCGACCCGTCATGGTTCCGTCCCATCATTATTTTGCAGACGATCTGGAAGGAATGCGGCTGGGGAACGATCATTTTCCTGGCGGCGCTGTCGGCCGTCGACGTGGAGCAATACGAGGCCGCGACGATCGACGGGGCGAACCGCTGGAGGCAGCTTTGGCACATAACCCTTCCGGCCATTCGCAGCACGATTGTTATCCTGCTTATTTTGCGCATGGGCAGCGTGCTGGACAACGGCTTTGAACAAATTTATTTGATGTTAAATCCGCTCAACCGCTCGGTGGGCGAGGTGTTCGACACGTACGTCTATGCGATGGGGATTACGCAAGGCGCATTCAGCTACAGCACGGCCGTCGGGCTGTTTAAGTCGGTCGTTGGCGTGACGCTCGTCCTCGGCACGAACTGGCTGGCGAAAAAATTCGGCCAATCCGGGCTTTATTAAGCAGAAAGGGGAATTGATCCATGGCCAAGCAATACAGAACCGCAGCAGGCATCACATTCGACACTGCCAATTATATCGTGCTCACGTTGTTCGGGCTGGCTGCCGTGCTCCCTTTCGTTTACGTGATCGCGGGCTCCTTTGCCTCGGATGCGGAGCTTACGTCCAGAGCGGTATTTTTCATACCCAAAACATTTACGTTAAATGCTTACGAGTTTATTTTTTCCACGGCTACGATCGTGAAAAGCATCGGCGTTTCCGTGTACGTAACCGTCATCGGCACGCTCGTCAACTTGTTTTTCACGGTAACGATGGCCTATTCATTGGCGAAGAGAGGATTGTACGGCCGCAATCTGGTGCTGAACCTCGTCATCTTCTCCATGCTGTTCGGCGGGGGCATGATACCAACCTATCTCGTCGTCAAAGAGCTGCAGCTGCTCGATTCACTTTGGGCGCTCATGCTGCCGGGGGCGATCAGCGCCTTTAACCTGATCATCGTCAAAAACTTTTTTCAGGAAATTCCGAAGGAGATCGAGGAGGCCGGCCGCATCGACGGCTGCTCCGAGCTCGGCCTCTTGTGGCGGATTGTGCTGCCGCTGTCGATGCCTGTTCTCGCTACCTTTACTTTGTTTTACGCCGTCGGACATTGGAATGATTTCTTCTCGGCATTGCTGTATATCAACGATCCGGAGAAATGGCCGCTGCAGGTCATGCTGCGCCAGATTGTTCTGCTGTCGCAAGCGGCTGCAGGGGATTTGAACTCGATGGACCCTAACTTTGTGAAGCCGCCGGATCAATCGATCAAAATGGCCGTGATCGTTGTCGGTACGATACCGATTCTGTGCGTGTACCCGTTCCTGCAAAAGCACTTCGCCAAAGGCGTCCTGCTTGGCTCCGTGAAAGGGTAGAGCTTGCATTTCAATTGTGTGAATCCGCCTGGCTCTATCTGTAATATACCGGGAAGCAGACGCTTTCTTAGAGTCGCGCGGTTTACGATAGGATTCTAATGATAAAGGGAGGCTATTTAATGAAGAACAAGTCAATGAAAGCGAAGCGTGCATCCACGTTCCTTATTCTAGGCACGATGTGTATCGTGTTGCTGGCAAGCTGCTCGTCAGGCAAAAGCAGCGGGGGAACGGATTCTCCCAATAACTCGACGGCGGCTCCCCCTGCAAGCGCTTCCCCAGACTCGCAGGAAGCATTCAAGCTGAACATCATGCTTCCGATTTTTAAAACCAACTATCCCAAGGATGACAGCCCCGTAGCAGCTGAGCTCGAGAAGCTGACGGGCACGGACATTCATTTCGAATGGGTTCCCAACGCTTCGTATGCCGATAAATTCAACATTACGCTCGCTTCGGGCAACTTACCGAAAATCATTTACGTGCCGGACTCGAAGGGGCCAAGCTTCGTTAGCGCGGTGAAATCGGGGGCGTTCTGGGATTTGACCGACAAGCTCAAAAATTATCCGAACCTTAGCCAGGCCAGCGAGATCATCCTGAACAACTCCTCGATCAATGGCAGAACCTACGGTGTATATCGCGGGCGCGAGCTTGGCCGCAACGGCGTTTATTACCGCAAGGATTGGCTGGAGAACGTGGGCCTTGAGGAGCCGAAAACGATCGATGAATTTTACAATATGCTGAAAGCGTTCAAGGAGAAGGATCCGGACGGAAACGGCAAGGACGACACGTACGGCTTGGTCATGGTCAAATGGACGGCCGGCTGGGGAGCGGGCTTCGACCAGATCAAGCTGTGGTTCGGTGCGCCTAACGTTTGGGGTGAACGGGATGGCCAGCTCGTGCCGGAGTTTGAATTTGACGAATACTTTGAAGCGCTCAAGTTCATGAAAAAGCTGTACGACGAAAAACTCGTCAATCAAGATTTTGCCGTCATGGATTCCGCGAAGTGGATCGATCCGCTCGTGAATGGTCAAGCCGGCGTCATTATCGACGTCGTGGACGGCGCGGCTCGAGTCGACGACAAAATCAAGGCCGCGAACGCAGCGGCAGGCAAAGAGGATGATAGAGAGCATTACATGGACGTGTTCGGCGCGGTAACCGGTCCGGATGGACAGATTCGGACGCTGCCTACCTCCGGATTCGCCGGCCTATTGGCTATTCCGAAGTCGAGTGTGAAGACCGAAGAGGAAGTCGACCGTATCTTGAAATTTCTGGACCAGCTGAACGAGCCTGAATTGCAAACGCTGACCAGCTTCGGGCTGGAAGGCGTGCATTATACTAAGATCGATGATCAAACACTGGAGAGAAGCACCGACGCTGTGCTCCTTGAATCAGAAGTCGAAGGACTTAATCAAATGGTACCTTACATTCCGGAGGGCAAGGGGCTGCAAGTGGCTCAGACGCCGCTACGCTTGAAGCAAACGGAGGTTCAGCTGAAAAACCGGGAAACGATCGTCGCCAACCCGGCCGAACCGTTCATTTCTGAAGTCTACTCGCAAAAAGGGCAGCAGCTCGGCAATATTATTAACGACGCCCGCATTAAATTCATCGTCGGCCAAATCGACGAGCAAGGCTGGCGCGACGCCATCGAATTGTGGAAGAAATCCGGCGGCGACGATTACGTTAAGGAAATCAATGAGCTGTACGCGGCATCCAAATCCTAGGCGTTGCCATTTGCAGTCGGGTCGTTCCAGCGGAAGAAGAGGCCATAGGGCCTCTTTTTTCGCAATAAGAGGTTGACCGCTCAGGTACCTGCAAGATGAGTATGGCCGCTTTATATCCAAGACTCCACGTTGTTGCTGTATTCGGGATTCCTCTGTTTTTTGAACAATTTACTCTGAAAACATGCAGGCTTTATGGGGAGGTCCGCATTATGCTATTGAAAGGAAACGGTTTTATTTCGCAGAAATTGAATACGCTTACATATCTGAAAGATTAAAGGTCCGCCTGACATGGCAAGGCAAAACTAATTTTAGATATGGTTGGTGAGCTGAGGATGAATGGATGGAAGACGTTATTGGCCCGGTTGTCCGGCAGATCCGGCAGCTTTTATAGGAAGAGCTTGGTCATGTTCCTGTTCGTTGCCGGCATTCCCGGCATCATAACGGGAGTGCTCGTATATTCCATGGCAGGGGGGAAGCTGGAAAAGGAGCTGCTGAAGCTCCATAACAACCAGATTGAGCAGCGGTCGCAAAATCTGAATAAACAGCTGTCCAATCTCGAAATGATGCTTGCACATTGGGCGTTCGATACGAGCTTCGATTATTCGCTCAGCGATCGTGACTTCGTGCGCGATTTCGAGAAGACCCGCGATATTACGAATACGCTGCTCGTCATGCAGGGTTCCAATACGATGATCCGTAACGTCAGCCTCTATTTGCGCGGGAATCAGCCGGTATTGTTTTACCCGGAATACTCCGCTTTGCATGACGCAAGTGTCATTTCGCTATACGACCGTCTGCTCGACGAGGGAAAAACGACCTATTGGACACAGCTGGCGCTTGACCCTGATCAGCCGGGAAAACGGGAAATAACCTTTGTGCATCTCGTTCCCGGGGGCAGCCCCAAACCGATCGGCGCCCTGATCGTTCGTCTGGACAACGATCAGGTCGCGGAGGCGCTGCGGACCATTACGCCTTATACCGACGGCGAGAACTTTCTGATGGAGCCGGACGGGCAGCTCTACGTATCCGCCAACGGGAGCACGATCGACTCGACGTTTGTCATGGCGGTCAGGAGCGAGGTCGAATCGAACGGAAGCACGGAAGGCTCGTTCCTGTACGAATGGAACGACAAAACCTACGCGGTTACATACGGTTATTTCGCACGAATCATGGACAGCTGGCTGTACGTTTCAGCCTCACCGATCACCAATATCACGGCGCCGGTCGTCTTTATATCCAAAGTCATCTTGACGGTCAGCCTGAGTGCTCTCATGCTGGCGGTGCTGCTGGCTTGGCTTGCTTCGAACCGAATGTACTCACCTGTCAAGCGCCTGATGATGGACTTGCTGCCGAGCGCCTCTTTGATAGGCGGAAGCCGGGAGGACGAGTTCACGCTGATCGAGCGGCAATGGCAGCATTTAAACCGCGAGAGCCGGGAGCTGAACGCCAAGCTGGTCGAGCAGCTGCCGCACGTGAAGGAGAGTTTTCTGCACCAGCTGCTGCAGGGCTATCTGTACGCCTATACTGAGGAGGACCTCTTGTCACGGATGGAGCGGTATAAATGGCAGGTGTGCGGCAAGCAGTTCGTCGTGCTGTACGTACAGCTTACGGGAATCGCCAGCATGGAAGGGAAATTCAAATTCGGCGACGAAGGATTGGTTACCTTTGCGTCTGTCAACATGATCGAAGAACTGGCGGATTCGTATTTCGAGCAAAGCAGCACGATCAATTTCCACGATCTCGGATCCGGCGTGCTGCTGATCTTGCCGGAAGGGGAGCCTTTTGCGGAAACGATCAAATCATTCAGCGAAGAGCTGGCACGGACGATTAACCGGCTGCTCAACATGGTGGTGACGGTAGCGATCAGCCGGGCTGTCACCCGGGTTAGCGACATTCCGCTCGCCTTCGAGGGCGTGAAGCATGCGGCCAGCTTCCGTAAATTCGATAATGACAATCAGATTCTCGAGATGGAGCAGCTGGATTTTGAAGATTCGTCCGAGCCGCAGTACCCGTTCACGCTGGAACGTGAGTTCCTTCAGGCGCTGCGGACCGGGCAGGAGGCGGACGCCAACGCCTTGCTCGTCGAGTTCCAGAAAGCGTTGTCCGTGAAAGAGGCGAAAGCGATCGACGTCCAGCAGGGAATGCTTCATTTGCTGGGTTCCGTCCAGCATGCAATCCTCATCTCCGGCATTCAGCCGAATCGTTTGTTCAAGGGCGCCAACCTGTATGAGCAGCTTTCCCAGATCAAAGAGCCTGCAGGTGCCCGGGAATGGTTCCAAATGAAGGTGATCGCCCCTTTCATGAAGGAGCTTACAAGCAGGACGGATGGCCAGGTCAAACGGCTGATCGAGCAAGCCATGATCTATATGCAGCACAACTATATGCATGATATATCGCTCGACAATTGCGCCGATCACATCGGCACGAACCCATTTTTCCTGAGCAAATCATTCAAGCAGGTAACCGGAAAGAACTTTATCGATTATTTGACCGAGCTGCGCATGGAAAAGGCGAAGGAGCTGCTCCGGGAATCGGAAATGAAAATTAACACGGTCGCCGAACAAGTCGGATATCGTCACAGCTATTTTAACCGGATATTTAAAAAGCTTGAGGGCATGACCCCTACCCGTTACCGCGAGCTGAGTCGGGCCGAGTAGAATGCAAGCTGCGAACAATTGAGCTTGGGGAAGAAGCCGGCAGTCGTTCATTACACGAACGCTGCCGGCTTTGTTATACAGCTTCGGACGTCGAGAATATCTCGTTGAACCTTAGCGTGCAATAAAGTGCAATGCTTGAGAAATCGTGCAAGCCAGGGCGGAGGAGGTCATCAATAAAGTGTCATTGCCGGGAAAACCTAAGCTCTCTACAATAAGGTCGTTACAGAAGTCGGAAGTGAGTAAAAACGTTAGGAGATGATTCCATGAACGACACGCGCATACAACTGCGTTGGTTGAAGGCAGCCGCATCTATTCCGGCAGGGGTGACGTGGGGGATGCCGTGGAAGGAGGGGGAGCTTTTGCGGGACGACCGGCTGTCGCTGCATATGGAGGGTGGGACCACATATGCGCTGCAAAGCTGGCCGACTGCTTATTGGCCGGACGGCAGCGTAAAGTGGACGGCGCATGCGGCCGCTCTTCCGGCTGGCGCTCCTGACGGGTACGCCGTAGTGAAGGGAGAACCCGGGCTTTTACCAGCAGCAGCTTCGTTGTCCGTGAATGAGACGGAGAATGACTTTACCATCGACACGGGCGTTATTACCTTTCGGGTCCCCAAAACCGGCAGTCGAATGATCGCCGATGTTCAACGAAACGGTGTCAGTATAAGCTCTTATGGCGAATTGATCGCCATCAAGGAAACCGTAAGCGAGCTGACCGGCAGCCGAACGATCCGGGAGGAACGGTATCAATCCCAAATTTATGAGACGAAGGTGGAGCAAGCAGGCCCGGTACGAGCGGTCATCAAGCTGACGGGCCGTCACCGCGCTGTCAACGGAACCGGCGAATGGCTGCCCTTTTCGCTTCGCCTGTACGCATACGCGGGACTGGGGTCGATCCGGATCGTGCATACGTTTTTTTATGACGGCAATCCGAACCAGGATTTCGTGAAGGGACTCGGCATCTGTTTCGGGCTGCCAATGCGCGGGCCGCTCTATAACCGCCACGTCCGGTTCGCGGGCGACAGCGGTTTTGTAAGCGAATCGCCGAAGACGCTCCATACGCGCCGTACGCAAGGCAAATATTTGGAGCTGTTCATGCGTCAGCTCAATGGGGAAACGCTCTCCGATGAAGACATGGCCGACCCATACTTCATGAATCTGCTGCACGATTCCGCGTGCTGGGACGGCTATAAGCTGACGCAGTTCTCAGCGGACCATTACCTGATGGCTAAGCGGACCATGGACGGCTGCAGCTGGCTCAAATCCGCTGAAGGCCGGAGAGCGCGCGGCGTCACGTACGTCGGCGGGCCCGGCGGCGGCCTGGCTCTTGCGATGCGCCACTTCTGGCAAAAGCACCCTTCCGGCATGGAAGCACGTGGCCTCACGACGGACGAGGCCCAGCTGACCGCCTGGTTCTGGTCGCCGGAAGCCCCGGCCATGGACATGCGCCATTATGATACGCGCACGCATGTTGAGTCTTCCTACGAAGGCGCGGAAGAGCTGCGCGCAACCCCTTACGGCGTCGGCAATACGAATGAGCTGACGATCTGGTGCCGGGCGTCGACGCCGTCGACGGTAGAGCTGGACGCTTACGCGGCCTATAACGACTCGCCGCCCCAGCTTGTATGCGAGCCGGATTATTTGCGGAGCCAGGGCGCTTTCGGCATCTGGAGCTTGCCGGACCGGGGAACGCCGATCAAGGCCCGCCTCGAAGAGAAGCTGGACGGGATCATCGCCTTTTACCAACGGGAGGTGGAGCAGAGGCGCTGGTACGGCTTCTGGGATTACGGCGATTTCATGCACAGCTATGATCCTGCGCGTCATGTCTGGAATTATGATCTCGGCGGATGTGCGTGGCAAAATACCGAACTGGTCCCGAACATGTGGCTGTGGCTGATGTTTTTGCGCTCGGGACGCGAAGATATTTTCCGGATGGCGGAGGCGATGACGCGCCATACGAGCGAGGTTGACGTCTACCACTTCGGTGAATACGCAGGCCTCGGCTCCCGGCATAACGTCGTCCATTGGGGCTGCGGCTGCAAGGAAGCCCGGATCAGCATGGCCGGCTTGCACCGATATTATTATTATTTGACGGGGGACGAACGAATCGGGGACATGATGGACGAGGTGAAGGACGCCGATTTTACAACCGTTCATATCGATCCGATGCGCGCCTATTTTCCGAAGGACGAGCATAAGACGCATATCCGGGTCGGCCCGGATTGGGCGGCATTCAGCTCCAATTGGATGACCCAGTGGGAGCGTAAAGAGGATCCATTTTACCGTGACAAACTGATGACCGGCATACAATGCATTAAACAGGCGAATTTCGGCCTGATCTCCGGTCCGACATACGGTTATGACCCGACCACCGGCATGCTCGCGTCGATGGGAGACGACAATTGGGGACGGCATCTGGCGTTATGCATGGGCGCACCGCAGGTGTGGTTTGAGCTGTCCGGCATGCTGATGGATAAGCAGTGGGATGAAATGATGGCTGATTTCGGCATTTTCTATAATCTTTCGCAGGAAGACAAGGATCAAATTACGGGCGGTGCAATCAGCGCGAAGCGGTTCGAGCACCCTGTCCTGACGCTGGCCCTCGTCGCTTACGGCGCTTGGTACCGTAAGGACAGACGGACGGCCGATTTTGCCTGGGAGACGCTGCTGCGGCATCCTTTTGCCAACACAGACCTGGAGAAGGACGCGGCTGACGTTACATACGCCGGCGAGCTGAAGGAGATTGACTGGATGAACACGAACGAGGCGTCGCAGTGGTCTTTGAACACGATCATCAGCCTGGAACTGATCCCGGACGCGCTGCCGGAGCATGCGCCATCGGAACGGCAACAGGCCAAGAATTACTGAAGCCGGGTTATCGTCACGTCTGCCCTGCAGCATTGGCAGGCAATTGCCCGAAGCTGGAAGAAAGGAGCATCACCTCCGATGAATGAAAATACAACCGAATCAGGATTACCGGAGCAGGCCAATAGCTCGCTTATCCCTGAAGGCTGGAGGGAAATCTACGCGAATCCGCTCGCCAAGCCCGAACATGTCCGCAGGTTTCGATTGGAAGGGAGTGCCTCGGTCACGTTTCCTGTGGGACGGATGCGACTCGAGAGTCTCCTGGACGAGAAAGAGGGACAGCGCGCCAATTTCGTGCTGTGGTGCCCTGAGGATTTTCCGGCGGATGCGGCTGTTTCTTGGGATTTTTGGCCGGTGCGGGAGCCGGGCTTGGCCATGATGTTTGTATGCGCAACCGGAACGGAGGGGCGGGATTTGTTCGATCCTTCGATCAAGCCGCGGACGGGCGAATATGACCAGTATCATCACGGCGAAATGAACGCCTTCCATGTCTCTTACTTCCGGAGAAAGTGGGCGGAAGAGCGGATGTTTCACACGTGTAATTTGCGCAAAAGCTACGGCTTCCATCTGGTCGCCCAAGGTGCGGATCCGATTCCGGGCGTCATGGACGCGTTCGGTCCTTACCGGATGCTCATCGTCAAGGTCGGCAGCCGCATTACGTTTGCCGTAAATGGCCTGCCGGTGTTCTCATGGACGGACGACGGTCATACGTTCGGACCGAAACTCGCCGGCGGCAAGGTTGGTTTCCGTCAGATGGCCCCGCTGATCGGTGAATATGCCAATTTAACCGTGTATGCCGAAAGAAAAACATCCTTTTGAGAGCGGTTGGTTCACTCGTCGTTTGGATGATTTAGATGGAGATCGAATAGGTCCTTCTGGCGGAGTGGTCGTGCAGTGGATTCGTAGAGACATAATCAACAAATTGAAGGCTTAAGATGGGGGGCTACTAATGAAAACCGTCCATGAGCAGCACAAATATGAAACGAGGAAGAATTCCGGCTTTCAGCTGGAATACCTGGATCGCGGACTGGTTGCGGCTGCCACGTCCGAAGGAATATTTCTCAGCTGGAGACTCTTTGGGAATGAAGTGAGCGGCTATAGCCGTAACGGATTGACCGGAACTGATTTTAACCTGTATCGAAATGACGCCATGATCGCAGTTGTCCGCGACAGCACCAATTATTTGGATCCCGGCGGGACGCCAGACTCGGTTTACTATGTTTGTGCCGTTGTCGACGGACAAGAGGTCGACCGAAGTGCCGACGTCACTCCCTGGGCAGTCCCGTATTATGAATTGCCCTTGCGTAAACCGGCTGATGGCATAACGCCGGCCGGTCAAGTCTATACGTATTCGGCGAATGATATGAGCATCGGGGATGTAGATGGCGACGGCGAGTATGAGTATTTTGTCAAATGGGACCCTTCGAATGCAAAGGATGTATCGCATTCCGGTTACACCGGGCAGGTATATATCGATTGCTATAAGCTGGACGGAACTCTCTTGTACCGAATAGACCTTGGCGTGAACATACGGGCCGGTGCTCACTATACGCAGTTCCTCGTCTACGATTTTGACGGAGACGGAAAAGCCGAGCTGATGTTCAAGACCGCACCCGGAACGAAAATCATCCGGTACGATCAGGAAGGGCAAACGATCTCCGAAACCTATATAACGATGCCGCCTGAGGATATCGCTGCCGGGTACAGCCATTCGGACGATTATCGAATGAGCAGCGAGGATTACTATAATCATATCGTCTCTATGTTCATGCGCTGGCACTCGCATGAGGAGGTTGTGGCCGGACGATGGCCCTCCACGCTGGAAGCATGCTTTGGGATCGAGCAGCGCTACAATTACCCGTTGTCCAGGAGGGATGCAGAGCGGCTCGCCGACTACTTCCTCGATGTGTATGCTCCCAGTCGGAGCGGTCGCAACAACTTGCGGTCATTCGAGGGCTTCATTCTTGATGGGCCTGAGTATTTAAGCGTATTTCGCGGGCATACGGGCGAGGAATTGGAGACGATCCCCTATAAACCGGGGCGGCATGATGACGGTCTGAGGTGGGGGGATTATGCTTGGAACCGCATCGAGCCCGGCAATCGCGTGGACCGGTTCCTGGCAGGCGTAGCCTATTTGGACGGCAAACAGCCGTTTGCGATTTTTGCTCGGGGCTATTATACCCGTGCTGCCGTTGCAGCCTACTCCTGGGATGGAAGGCGCCTTAAGGAGACATGGTTCATCGACAGTGGCTGGGTTTCGATGAATAATCCTTTTCATGATACGCTTCGTCTAGAGGACGGCCGCCATGAGAAATTTGGCAGCCTGGCTAAACAGGGCGCACATTCATTAAGCGTCGCTGATGTGGACGGAGACGGCTGCCACGAAATAATTTACGGGGCGGCAACCATCGACCATGACGGATCTATTTTGTACAGCTCCCGGGCTGAAATGCCCCCGGAGAGCAAGGAGCCTGGCAAAATGGCCAAGCTGGGTCACGGCGATGCACTGCATGTTGCCCATATCGATCCAGACCGGCAAGGGTTGGAAATATTTATGGTGCATGAAAGCGGCGCCTCGGGACCCTATGGATACACGCTGCGCGATGCGGCAACCGGCCAGGTGTTATACGGCGGCTTTGCCGTCGAAGACGTTGGACGCGGAATGATCGGGCAAGTGGATAAGCATTATCGCGGACTTCAAACATGGTGCAGCGAAGGGTATGACAGCGATGAAGCATTCGGCTTGATGACATGTACGGGAGATCGGATTGCAGCGCAGGCTCCGGGCACGAACATGAGCATTAAGTGGGCGGCTGATATGACCACGCAGATCATCAACGGCCGATTCGACGAGCCGGTTACGGTCGACGATTGGAAACGAGGCAGGCTGCTCACCGCGGAAGGCACGGTTTCCAACAACGGCACGAAGGGAAATCCATGCCTTGTTGCGGACGTGTTCGGAGATTGGCGAGAGGAACTGCTGGTTCGAACAAAGGATAGCTCGGCGATCCGAATTTACTTGAGCACCGAGGTAACGGACCGGAAATTGTATACGTTGATGCACGATCCGCAATACCGGACGGGCATTGCATGGCAGAACGTCGTATACAACCAGCCTAGTTATCCAAGCTTTTATTTTGCTTCCGATACCGATTGGGCAGCGGTTCCTGTTCCGCAACTATATCTTCCCCGCACGAGCCAAAGGTAATCGTGACAAGAGGGATAATTCCATCACGACAAGTATATCTCGCCACGAGGAGCATATCCCGTTACGAGGAACATATCCCGTTACGAGGAACATATCCCGTTACGAGGAACATATCCCGTTACGAGGAACATATCCCGTTACGAGGAGCATATCCCGTTACGAGGGACATATCCCGTTACGAGGAGCAAATCTCGTCACGAGGAGCATATCTCGTCACGAGGAGCGTATCCCGTCATAGGAGTGTATTACGTGATGTGTATCATATCCGATGAGGAGGAAACAGGATGATCAAAATTATGATGTGCTTTCCTGAAGGGAGGCACAAAGCGCTGACTTTAAGTTATGACGATGGACGATTCGCCGATCGGCGGCTGGTGGACATCTTGAACCGGCATGGGATTAAAGGAACCTTTCATATCAATTCCGGGCTCCTCGGAACGCCGGACAGGGTGGGGGTAGAAGAGGTCAGAACGCTTTATGTAGGTCACGAGGTGTCGGCGCATACGTTGACCCATCCGACGATCGCTCGCTGCCCGAATGAGCAAATCGTGCATGAAGTCATGGAAGACCGGCGTAATTTGGAGCGTATCGTAGGTTACACGGTGCGGGGGATGTCGTATCCGAACGGCTCTTATAGCCGCAGAATCAAAGAAATGCTGCCGGGTCTCGGTATCGACTATGCGAGAGTCGTTGCGAGTTCGGGACATTTCGGAATGCCGGACGATTTTCTGGAATGGCAGCCGACCTGCCATCATAATCGTGATTTGATGAAGCACGCCGAGACCTTCGTGAGCATGCATAAAAAGCAGTACTTGTATCTGATGAACGTATGGGGGCATAGCTACGAATTCGATAACGATCATAATTGGGAGCTTATGGAACAGTTCTGCTCTTATGTAGGAGGTAAAGCGGAAATCTGGTATTGCACGAACATCGAGCTGGTCGATTATACGAAGGCATTCGAAGGATTGAGGTTTGCAGCGGGGCTGGATTTCGTCTACAATCCATCAGCGTTAAGCGTTTGGCTGGACGTGGACGGGCAGATCGTTGAAGTGAAAGGCGGTGAACAGATCAAGCTATAGCGGTGCCGAAGCGGCGGCTCCAGGAGCATCAGGCACTTTCAAGAAATTTTTTGTCAAAAGGAGGGATCACGGATGAACCAAGACCAAGGGAAGACAATGGAGCCTGTTCTCATCGGCAGACTGGATATTCGGGCAGCAGGGCCGCGTTGTAAAATGCTGCTTGGCGACTTAAACGGTGACGGCCGGATGGAAATGCTGCTTGTTCAACCCGACAACCGTCAGGATGTGCGGTACATTCCCCATCAGGTGCAATGCCTCACTGCGTACGATCTGGAGGGAAATTTGCTGTGGCAAACAGGCAAACCGGACCCAGGCGCAGGCAGTCAAGGCTCGGATTATCCCGCCCAAATTGTCGATATCGATGGAGATGGCCATCTGGAAGTGGTATGCGTTATGGAGAATCGTGTCTTGGTCATTAACGGGCACGACGGCAGCGTCAGGTCATCGCATGAGCTGCCGGATCCGGAGGCGCATGACTGCATTATCGTTGCGAATTTGACAGGTAGCCCGCGCACGCGGGATATCATCTTAAAGGATCGCTATCGCCGCTTGTGGGCGATGGACCATCAATTCAATGTCCTGTGGACGCACGAGGGTAACCCGGGCCATTTCCCCTGGGTATACGATTTGGACGGCGACGGATACGACGAAGTAATGGCAGGCTATACGTTGCTGGACCATGACGGCACGCCGTTATGGAGCTGCCGCGATTTGGATGACCATGCCGATTGCATTTGGATCGGCGATGTGAACGGGGACGGAGACCCGGAGATCGTGATCGGAGGCAGCGTCACGGTCATGTATGACCGAAACGGGAGGGAGCTATGGCGCTACGAAGGCTCCATCGAGTCGCAGCACATCGCCCTCGGCCGCTTTCGAAGCGACCTGCCGGGATTGCAAATCGCGGGGCTGGACCGGCTTGTGAGAGAGGACGACGGGAAGGGCATGGTCGGAAAGGACGCCTTGTTCCTGCTGGACGGCAGCGGTCGAGAGGTTTGGAAAGAAGACCGCAAAACACCAGGCTGGCTAACGATTATCGAGCCTTTAAGCGGATGGACAGAAGGAGCTTTGGACTATATTTTGGCCTACCGCCGCGGCGGAGGAATCTTGCCCACATTGTATGACGGCCACATGAATGCGGTCGTGGAGTTTCCTGACGAGGGCTATGCCGTCCATGCCGACTTATGGGGAAGCGGTACGGAGCAAGTTATTATTTACAGTAATGAAACCGCATCCATTTATTCGAGCAAGCAGGCAGATTTAAATGAGCCAATCTCGGGTAACCCACTGCCGCAGACGAAGCGGCTGTCCAGCTCGACATTGTATCCGGGCGGGGAAGTTCCGCTGATAACATAAATGAGGTGACGGATATACCTTTAACGGGGGTCAATCCGTGCTGTATTCGTCATGATTCAGGTGGCAGGCTAACCCCTCCATTTCCCCCGTAATAGCGGGATGTTCTGATATATTAACGATTGCAAAGGCTCTATAAAAGCTGCACTCGATCCTGAAGATCGGGGGCAGCTTTTCTCGTTGGTCCGCTGTGGGAGCATGAGATCGCTAGCCCCTGGTGTACAGGAGCATCCTATCATTGCTGCTTTATTTAGTTGGTAGGGCAACAACTATACTTCGTGCATAATGCGGGACACTGGGCCCGAGGGAAGGTGAACGGTTAAATTTCAAGATCTTGCGGTCTTATTCTAAATCCCTATCTTCCCTAAAGGGTCTCGTGATACATTACTTAAAAATCCTTGGGGAGAGAAGGTATTTGTTATGCATAAAGCAATTCAGCCCAAAATCCTATACTTCGGCACTTCGGTCATCTTGATCAGTACGATCAACGAAGACGGCACACCCAACCTGGCACCGATGTCTTCTGCCTGGTGGCTTAATCAATCCTGCATGCTTGGCATGAGCAGTAAATCCCAGACGGTTCAAAATCTGATCCGTGAACGCGAGTGCGTGCTGAACCTTCCGTCGATTGACTTGGTTGCCGCTATCAATCGCTTAACGCTATTGACCGGTCGCAATCCCGTCCCGGAATCTAAAGCCAAGAGGGGATATCAGCATGAGGCGGATAAATTTGGAGTTGCCGGGTTAACTCCGCTTCCGTCTGAGCTCGTTGAAGCGCCTCGCGTCAAGGAATGTCCCGTCCACCTGGAAGCCAGGCTTGTGAAGCTTCATCCTTTTGAAGAACCAAGTTCGCTTGTTGCCATGGAAGTTCATATTGAAAAAGTGCATATCGAAGAGAAGCTTCTTATGGACGGCCAGTCCAACTATATCGATCCTTCGAAATGGAATCCGATGATCATGAATTTTTGCGAATATTTCGGGCTAAGCGAGCAGCTTTCTGCATCGAAATTAGCGCCGGTATTCGGCCCCCCGTCCGTATAGCTTCCATTTGAGTAGAGGCGCAACCGCTAAAGTTCTCGCTTTGCAGTCGGTACTGCGGTGAAAAAAATCTCGTTGTATAAGAAACATTTCGTGAATTTTTTTACGACCTGACATTCATAGCGACCTGCATGAAATAAATCAAGGTAATCATGCTCGCTGCGAATATATTTTCCATCATCATACCAAATCATAAATCGATTATTTAATTTTCGTTCCTTGCAAAGATACGGCTCCATGACGATAATTTTGCCTTCCGGTTTCAAGATGCGTTCGAATTCGAGCAAGTAGCTCTGGATTAACTCGTCCGGTATATGATGAAGGACAGCTATGACAAAAATATAATCGATCGAGCTGTTATCTATCGGGATATTCTGCTCGTCAAATACTTCGAATTTATGGTTGGGGTACAGCCTTCTCGCCAAAAACACCCGATTCCTGTCGGGTTCAATGCCAAGATAGCGATCTGAATGACAAATCGAGCAATTGGCGCCAGTGCCCGATCCAAAATCAAGAACGGACTTATCTTCCAAGGGAACATGATGCCGAACATGGTCATGAATGTATTTCTTTGTAATCCATTGAGGCCGGACAAACCAGTGATACAATCGCGGAGATAGGGGCATGTGAAGAAGTCACCACCTTTTTTATATGGAACACAAAGGTTAATGTTTCTTCTGCTCATCTTTTAAATACTCGGAAAAAAACACCAGAAATTAGTGATCAGTCGAGAACAAATCGCAATTTGACCCCGACTGATCGCTTGGGAAGGAACAGCAGGTTATGTTCGAGCTTTATTCCCGTTCTCCTTTATTGATAAGCCTGTGATCGTAAAACATGTCATACCTGCAACGGCTGTGACGATTATAGCAATTACCAATCCTACAGCCTTCATAAATGGATCGTCACCTGGGAGGGACGGTTTTAATGTTACCAGCCAATACATCAACACCAGAGTCAGCAACATGTAAAAGCTGCTTCCTAGTGCCCCGAAGGAGGTTAATGAATAAAACACCGACTCGCGCAACTCATAGAAAAGACCGTGCAGCTCCTGCACGGTCTTTCTTTTTGTTTTCGCGCATATTTATTAAACCGTTAATCCGCGGCGATCGTTCGGGTGATGGATACGCTGGACTCCCGCACGATCAGCCGCGGCTCGAACTGAACGCGTTCGTAGCCGCCGTTTGTACCTTCCCGCAAACGCTTCAAGAGCAGCTCCGTGGCAAGCCGCGCCACCTCGTCCCCCATAATGGACACCGAGCTGATCTGAGGCGTAGTCACGGTGGTCCATGCATTGTTGTCGATGCCCACGACGGCGACATCCTCCGGAACCTTGATCTTCAACTCCTTGAATCGATTCACGATACCGATGGCCACCATGTCGTTGACGGCATAGATCGCGTCCGGCATATGCTTGAGACCGTAGAAGTAGTCCGCCGCACGGACGCCTGTCTCGAAAGAGAAATCCTCGCCGAAATAAACGAGGGAGGGGTCCACCCTATTCAATGACTGCTCATATGCCCAGTAACGTTCCTCGATTTTATCCTTCGGCGCGCCGGCATAAGCGATCCGCGTTCTCCCGATCTTGATGAGATGCTCCATGACAAGTCTGCCTTCCTGCCTGGCAAGGCCGACGATATCAGCCTTGTACTCGTCGCCGAGCTGCTTGCCATAATTGATGATGGAGACCGGAAGGCTGGATTTGCTAATCAGATCTCCGAGCGTTTTAGGGTAAGCGAGCGGCATGATGATCAGCCCATCCACATGCAGCTTTTTGATATCCCGCACGATTTCAAGCTCGTTCCGGGCGTTGCCGGCCGTATTGATCTGAACAACCCGATACCCGTGCTGCTTGGCAGTCTGTTCAACCGACCAGGCGATCTCGGGGATGATGGCGTTTCGGATATCCGGTACGGCCAAGGCGATTTGATTCGTCTGCCGAACCTTCAAGCTTTGAGCCGACGTATCCGGGCTAAAGCCGATTTCTTCGATTACCTGCATGATCAGGGCCTTCGTTTTCGGACTGATTCCTTTGCTGTTGTTGATGGCTCTGGATACGGTGGCAATACCGACGCCCGCTTTTTTGGCAACATCCTCTATGGTTACTTTTTTTGATTTCGACATAATCCTCTAACCCTTTCTCTGTCGGAAACGTTTCCTGTATGAGTTCGAATATGTTGGCTGATTGAGGCTACCACCTCTATTATAGCATGCATGTTTCCTTAATTCCTAAAGGCCGGGGCAGGGTGGGATTTCCGAGTTCAGAAGACGTTTTGATGTTGGGCTCAAACTTCGGAACTAAGCGGATACGGTGCTTGAGATACTCAGGGGACGCCGGATATTGCGGATTTTTAGCGGGTTAACGGAAAGGATCCTTCATCAGCTATAACACAGTTCACATTTAAGGAGGAAGATTTGACAGAATGGCGAAACTGTGACATATTTGATTTCGGAAACGTTTCCTATTTTATTCTTTAATTTTCGAATTCATAAGGAGATGAAAACGATGCAAGCATTACGCTGGCATGGTGTGAAGGATCTGCGGCTCGAGAACATCGAGGAGCCTCAAGCAACGAAAGGTAAAGTGAAAATCAAGGTGGAATGGTGCGGTATTTGCGGAAGTGACCTCCACGAATACGTAGCCGGACCGATTTTTATACCTGAATCAACCCCGCATGCGCTTACCGGAGAACAGGCGCCGATCGTTATGGGACATGAATTTTCGGGCCAAGTGGTTGAAGTCGGGGAGGGAGTAACCCGCTTTAAAGCCGGCGAACGCGTTGTCGTCGAGCCTGTTTTTTCATGCGGGACTTGCGATGCTTGCCGTCAAGGCAAATACAACTTGTGTGAAAAAATGGGCTTCCTGGGACTTGCCGGCGGAGGCGGCGGATTCTCCGAATACGTCGCAGCGGATGAGCATATGGTGCACAAAATACCCGACACCGTTTCGTATGAGCAGGGGGCATTGGTTGAGCCGTCGGCCGTTGCCTTGTATGCAGTTCGCCAAAGCCAGCTGAAAGCCGGAGACCGTGCCGTCGTGTTTGGCGCCGGGCCGATCGGACTGCTTGTCATCGAGGCGCTCAAGGCTGCAGGGGCTTCGGACATCTACGCCGTAGAGCTGTCCGAAGAGCGCAAACAGAAGGCGGCGGAGTTAGGGGCAATCGTCCTTGATCCCAAGGCCTGCGATGTCGTCGAAGAGCTGAAGCAGCGTACCGGCAGGGGTGTCGATGTCGCTTATGAAGTGACCGGCGTTCCGCCGGTGCTGACCCAAGCGATCCATTCTACGAAGATCGGCGGGCAGATTATGATCGTCAGCATATTCGAAACCTCCGCGCCGATCATTCCGAATGATATCGTTATGAATGAACGGAGCATCACCGGCATCATCGGCTATCGAGACGTATTCCCGGCCGTAATCAGCCTGATGGAGAAGGGCTTCTTCCCGGCCGACAAGCTCGTGACGCAGAAGATCAAGCTTCATGAAGTATTGGAGCGTGGATTTGAAGCGCTGCTTAAGGAAAAGAACCAGGTGAAGATTCTGGTGAGCGCCCATTAAATCAGGATTCGTGAGATGAAATGACAGAAGAAAGACCGCCTAATCGCGGTCTTTTTTTATGTCTATTCCAATCTTTTACATGATTTTGTCTTGACGGTGCTGAGAATCGGACCTAGAATGTGTTATAACAACTTAGAAATTGACATTGTATGTATCATAACAAATCAATGAAAGGGGATGATGAATTGCTGAATTCCGGAGATTAACCGCCGCGTTCTTACACGGGATAACATCTCCGCCGCGTTAACCTGTTTCAAGAAGGAGGTCATGGCCACAAATGGACGCTCGCCTATCCTCGGCATCCGCACAGCCTGTACAGAGGCCGAGCAAATGGAAGCATGTCAAAAAGCAGCTGAAACGGAATATCGGACTATATCTCATTATTTCACCAGCGGTACTTTACTTCTTGATCTGGCACTACTGGCCGATGTACGGCGTACAAATTGCGTTTAAGGATTTTATGCCCGGACTAGGCATTTGGAACAGCCCGTGGGTCGGATTTGAGCACTTCGAGCGGCTGTTTGATGCGTATTACTTTTGGACCATCCTGAAAAATACGATCGGCATCAGCCTGTACGGACTGCTCGTCGGCATCCCGGCACCTGTTCTCTTGGCGCTTCTCTTCAATGAATTGCGGAACCGCAAATTCCGCTCATTCGCCCAGACCATCTCTTACGCTCCTCACTTCATCTCCGTCGTGGTCGCAGTCGGTATCCTTTTCTTTTTCATCTCGCCGACGAACGGCGTTTTCAATTCCATTCTGGTTTCTCTCGGGAAAGAGCCCGTCGATTATCTAGCCGAGCCGTCCAACTTTTGGCATTTGTATGTTTGGTCCGGCGTTTGGCAGGGAATCGGCTGGTCGTCGCTTATCTACAGCGCCGCGATATCCGGCATCTCCCCGGATTTATACGAAGCGGCTTACATGGACGGTGCCAGCAAGTTCCGCCGTATCTGGCATATTACGCTCCCCGGAATTCTGCCGACGATCGTCATCTTATCGATTTTAAGCGCCGGAAGCATTATGAGCGTCGGCTTCGAGAAGGTTCTGCTGATGCAAAACCCGATGAATCTGGAAACCTCCGAGGTGATTTCCACTTATATGTACAAAAGCGGGCTGATCAACACCCAGTACAGCTTCTCCGCGGCAGTCGGCCTGTTCAACAACGTCATTAACTTCATAATCCTGATTATCGTCAATGCGGCAGCCCGCAAGGCTGGGGAAACCAGCTTATGGTAGGGAAAAATGCGGACTGTACGTTAAGGAGGGAACCTATGTCGTGCTGCTGAACATCAAACGAACGCCAGGCGAGAAAGTGGCGGATATCGTCATTCTGGTGCTCGCCGCCTTGGTCACCGTCATCATTCTGTATCCGCTCGTGTTCGTGCTGTTTGCTTCCTTCTCCGATCCGCGTCAAATATGGGACAAGCCCCTGCTGTTATATCCGGCCGGCTTCAATCTCGATTCGTATGCCAAGGTGTTCGAGAACGGCGAGATCTGGCGCGGGTACTTGAACACTATCCTGTATGCTTTCCTGGGAACCGCGATCAATCTGATCATGACGGTGCTCGCCGCCTATCCGCTGTCCCGCAAGCGCTTTTACGGAAAAGGTCTGTTTACGCTGCTGTTTGCGTTCACGATGTTTTTCGGGGGAGGCCTGATCCCCTTGTACTTGGTTAACAAGCAGCTAGGGCTGCTGAACACGGTATGGGCGCTTGTACTGCCGGGGGCGATCAGCGCCTATAACATGATTATCATGCGCACGTATTTTCAGACGCGGATTCCAATCGAGCTGGAAGAGAGCGCCTATGTGGACGGCTGCGGCGATTTTCAGATGCTGTACAAAATCGTGCTCCCGCTATCCATGCCGATCATTGCCGTCATGCTTCTGTTCTACGGCGTCGGCCACTGGAACTCCTACTTCGACGCGATGATCTACTTAACGGATCGGGAGAAGTTTCCTTTGCAGCTTATTTTGCGGGAAATCCTCGTGCAGAACGATTTCAAGGAGATGGCCGGCATATCGGTCGGGGCTGAGTATGCGGACCAGATGATGGTGAAGGAAGGGCTGAAGTATGCGATCGTCGTCCTGTCCGCGCTGCCGCTGCTGCTGTTGTATCCGCTGCTGTCGCGTTTTTTCGAGAAAGGCATCATGGTGGGAGCGATCAAGGGATAACACGGGTTTCAAGCAGGAACCGTCGAACGCTTGGCTTGGGACCATAATGATGGAAAGAGGGGATTGTTGATATGAAAAAAAGACTTCGATTTCTGCTTGCCTTGACCATGACATTCTCTTTGCTCCTGACCGCCTGCGGCGGGTCCGGGGGCGAGTCATCTCCGGATGCACCCGATTCTGAAGGGGATCCGGGGAGCATAACGCTGCACATCGTGAAGCGCGGTTATACTGATGTTCATCCTCCGGCCGATCAGCTGTGGATGTGGCAAAAATACGAGGAGATTTCCGGCATTAAGGTCGAATTCGAGGAACTGGCCGGCGCTGCCGTGACGGAGCGGAAAAACGTCATGCTCGGCTCCAATGATCTTCCCGATGCATTTTATCGCATCGCCTTCGGAACGGACGAGCTGATGAAATACGGCAAGCAAGGGTTGTTCATTCCCCTGGAGGGACTGATCGAGGAGCATGCGCCGAATTTGCGCAAGCTGCTGGACGAGAATCCGGACATCAAGGGAGCGATCACGATGTCCGACGGCCATATCTACGCGCTGCCCTATGTCGACTTCTCGAAGGCATTTAATTCGGTCCGGTTATATATCAACAAATCCTGGCTGGATGAAGCCGGACTTGACGTCCCGAAGACGACCGCAGAGCTCCGCGAGGCGCTGAAGAAGGTAAGGGAGAAGGATGATTCCCGCCTGGGCTGGGTCCTTGAGACGCAGTATTGGACCTTCCTGGAAAGCTTCCTCGCAGGCAGCTTCGGCATGGGAGAAGGCGGCGCCAAGGCGTTCGGCCAATATTTGTACAAGGACGCCGATGGGCAGGTCCAAACGACGTTCAACGATCCGAAGTACCGGGAGCTGCTGCGGTATATGAGCGATTTGTATAAGGACGGCTCCCTTGCGCAGCAAAATTTCACGACAGGCTACGACTACGCCAAGTGGTCGGCGGACGGCGCAAGCGGAAAGATCGGCTCCTTCGTATGGGAAGGTCCGGGATATATCGGCAAGGAGGCTGCCGAGCAGTACGTGGGCATTAACGCGCTGGAAGGACCGAACGGGGACAAGGTTGCCGGCACGCTCGGGCCGCCTGCCAAAGGCATATTCGGATTCATTATCACGAACAAGAACAAACATCCGGTTGAAACGATCAAATGGATCGATTATTTCTACGGCGAGGAGGGCATTAACTTCGGCACCTTCGGGTTAGAGGGGGAAACCTACGAGCTTGTAGACGGCAAGCCAAGGTACAAGGAAGACATCTTGAATTATAAGGGAGGCGTGCAGCTCGGGGCGTTCCAATACGTCGACAATGTGTATGGAGCATATTATCCTTACGTGGAGCCGGACGACGAGCTGCGGATGGCAGCGAGAGGAACAACGGTAGCCGCAGAGATTAAGGCGGACCCGGCTGAGCTGGATGAATTCGCGCCGAAGGAGCTGTGGCCGGATTTCGTGCCGACGGATGAGGAAGCGAACACAACGAGCGCGATTTTGACCGATATCAATAAATACATCCAGGAAATGAGGGTCAAGTTCGTGACGGGCAAAGCCAGCTTAGATACCGATTGGGACGGATACGTCAAGACGCTCGACAAAATGGGGGCTAAGGAGTACCTGGAGATCAAGCGTGCGCAATACGAACGATATTTGAATGTCAAATGATCCCCTAACATGAATGACAAACGAGACCCCAGAGATTACAGCGACTCGACCGCTGCAGTGTTCAGGCTTCGAGGGAGGGTGAATTCCTTCGCAGCGAGTTTACATGCCGATGATAGAAACGCTATAATTTAGCGTAACAAGCGAGGCACGTGCAAGTACGTTAAAGATGGGATGAGAGCGAAGTTGACCAAAGACAATAAACCGCTGTACAGCGTTATGATGGACGAGCTGAAATCACAAATTGTTTCGGGCCGCTACCCTCCCGAATCCCAGCTGCCGACGGAGGCCGAGCTGAGCTCGGCCTTCGGGGTAAGCCGCATTACGACGCGAAGAGCGCTGGAAGAGCTCGAGCGGGAAGGCTTGATCTACCGGATCAAAGGAAGCGGGAGCTTTGTCAAGCCGAGAAGCCGCGGGTTGGAGGGACGAGAGGAAGGCACCGGAAAAATGATCTCCCTGATTCTGCCATCCGAGGATGACCGGGGCACGATGGGGTACATTCGCGGGGCGTCGGACTGGCTGAATGCGAACGGCTATTATCTTAGCATTCATCAAAGCGATTATGACTCACAGAAAGAGCGTGATCTGCTGGAATTGCTGACGCGAAAAGGCATAGCGGCAATCATCCTGTATCCCAGGAACGATCAGACGAATTATGATATCCTTCATCGGCTTACGCTGGAGGACTATCCGATCATTACCATTGATAAGTATTTCGACAGCCTGCCGCTCGGCGCGGTCGTATCGGACAACTTTAGCGGCTCGTACCAGGCGGTATCCCGACTCATCGAGCTCGGCCATCGCAGAATTGCATTTCTTACGGCTGTAAGCATCGAATCCACCTCCTCGGTCCGCGACCGGTATTTCGGTTATTGCCAAGCGCTCAAGGATCACGGGATCCCTCTGGACAGCCGTTATATTTGGCTGAATATGAAGGGCTACCGGGAGCAAGTCGGCGTGGAGCGATTCTATAATGAACTGCTTGATACCTACCGTGCGGAAGGCATTACGGCCGTGCAGACCGAGAATGATCTCATCGCCGCCAACCTGCTGAATCTCTGTTTGGATCGAGGCATCCGCATTCCGGAGGATATTTCGATTATCGGATTCGACAACAATCCGGTTACAGAGCACGTCATCATACCGCTGACGACGGTTGAGCAGAATTTTTATGAGATCGGA